>JARLGK010000082.1 GCA_031296075.1 Candidatus Acidiferrales bacterium | reverse complement strand
TATCTCGCGTACGTTCCAGCGAACATGAAATTCGACGGGCATTTTCACTCGCTGAAAGTCACGCTTCTTGCCAAGAACAAGTACTCGATCCAGGCGCGCCGCGGTTATTTTGCGCCAATGCACGGCGAAACGCCTGAGGAGGTCGCCCGCCGCGATGTCGATGACGCCGTCTTTTCGCAGGAAGAGCGCCACGGCGTTCCCGTGGGGCTCCAGACGCAGTACTACAAGACGAACGCCACGGACGCGAAGCTCGCCGTGCTCGCCCATGTGGACCTGGCCCACGTCCGGTTTACGAAAGCGGACGGTCGCAACCAGGACGACCTCACCGTCGTCGCCGCCATCTTCGATCGCGAAGGCAACTTCGTCACCGGCACGCAGAGGATCGTCTCCATGAAACTTCGCGACGAAACTTTCCAGAAGCTGAGCCGATCCGGTGTGACAGTAAGGACGAGCTTCGACCTGAAACCGGGGGACTACGTCGTTCGACTGGTCGTCAGGGATGCCAACGCCGCGGCGCTCTCGGCCGAAAATGGCGTGGTGGAAATTCCGTACTGAGCGTGCAAGAAGGAAGGTGAATCATGAGTCTGGGGCAGATCAAGCCGATCCTGGGCGCCGCGTTTCTGTTACTGGCCGCGGGATGGTCCGCGCGACGCGCGGTCGTTTCCCCGCCGATCGTTCGCGCGCAGGATTCTGCGCCTCCGGCTCCCGCCGCGCAGGCGCCTGCACCGGCGCCCACTTCTTCGACGGTCCTTCGCGCCGAATCGCGCGTGGTGCGCGTCGACGTCATCGTCACCGACAAGAAGGGCAACTACATCCACGACCTGACATCCAAGGATTTTCGCGTCTTCGACAACAATCAAGAAGAGCCTATCGTCAATTTCTCCTACGGTTCCACGTCCGGCCCGTCCGGCGCGCCCGACCGCCGCTACATGGTTCTCTTTTTTGACGACTCGACGATGGACCTCGGCGATCAGGCCCGCGCCCGGGCTGCGGCGCAGAAATTCATTGATGCCAACGCCGGGCCCGATCGTGTGATGGCCGTCGTGGATTTCACCGGTACTCTCCGCATCATTCAGAATTTCACGGCCGATGCCACGCGCCTCAAACAGGCGGCTGCGTCCATGAAGCCATCGGCTGTCTCGCCGAATGCGTCTGACCCTTCGTTGACCGACGTTTCGGCGCCCGGAAATTTCGGCGGCGGCCCTGCACTGCCCAACGCCCAGGCCGATTTCGGAGTTCACACGCTCCTGCTCGGAATCAGGAGCTTGGCCAAGAATCTTACGAATGTAGCGGGCCGAAAAAGCGTCGTTCTGTTCACGGCGGGTTTTCCGCTCACTCCCGAAGCTCAGGCCGAGTTGACCGCGACGATTTCTGCATGCAATCAAGCCAACGTCGCCATCTATCCACTGGACGTCCGCGGCCTGATCGCGGTCGCGCCCGGCCCCGGAGCTCAGCTCCTTCGGGATCAGGGCTCCGCCACGCGGTCGCTCGTCGCATCCCGCAAACCGGCTGGCAATTCCGCGAGCGCCGCCCGTCCGCGGCTAGTCCTGGCCTCCTATCCCATGCCCTCTGCGGCTGAGCCTGCCGATCCGCCGCAGCGTGGAGGAGGAGGTGGTGGTGGCGGTGGCGGAGTGGGAGGCGGTGGCGGCGGTGGCAGGGGCGGTTCCCCGGGAGGTGGTTCGCCGGGAGGCGGATCTCCAGGTGGTGGCGGCGGTAAAGGTGGCGGCACACCCAGCGCACCCGGCGGTGGATCTCCCGGAGGTGGCGGCGGAAATGTTCCCGGGCGTGGCATGCCCGGAATGAATCCCTACGGGACGCAGCCCGGCGGCGTGAACTCGCAGTTGATCATGCCGACCATGCCGGAGACGGGCATCACGAATCAGTCCGTGCTCTACGCGCTGGCCGAAGGCACCGGCGGCTTTCCGATCCTGAACAGCAACGATTTGTTGGGCGGGCTCGCCAAGATCGCGCACGAGCAGGACGAATACTACTTTCTCGGCTATGCGCCGCCGGATCTACCCGAAGGCGCCTGTCACTCCCTGCGTGTGAAGATGGAGCACGGCGGGCTGCAAGTGCGCGCGCGCAGCGGGTACTGCACCGCCAAATCGAAGGACATGCTGGCGGGCAAGCCTGCCGGGACCGATCTCGAATCCCGCGCGGCTGCCGCGGACAAAGGCAGCATCGGCGGCACGCTCGAAGCGCCCTTCCTTTATACGTCGCCCAACGAGGCGCGCGTCAACGTGGCCATGGAATTTCCCGCAGCGTCCGTGGATTTTTCCAAGGACAAGGGCAAGTACCACGCGGACATGAAAATTCTCGGGATCGCGTATCGTCCCGACGGAACGGTGGCCGCCCGCTTTAGCGACGACGTGCCTCTCGATCTCGAAAAAGACGACTGGAAGCAGTTCCTGCAGAGGCCCACGCGCTACTCGAATCAATTTCAGATCGCTCCGGGAAAGTACCGCCTCGACGTGGTGCTCGCGACTGGCGGCCAGAGCTTCGGAAAGTTCGAAACTCCGCTGGTCATCGATCCCTATGACGGCAATACATTCAGCGTCGGCGGTATCGCTCTCAGCAATCAGATCAATCAGGTGGAGGGCATGGGCGGAGCGCTCGAGGCCGATCTGCTCTCCGATCGCACTCCTCTGATCGTCAAGAACCTGGAGATCGTTCCATCGGCCAGCAACCATTTTAAGAAAACCGATCAGGTGGCTTTGTACACGCAGCTCTACGATCCGCACCTGGTCGATCCCCATCCGCCCGCAGTTCGCATCGCGTTCAACATCGTGAACTCAAAGACCGGCGAGGTCGTCGCTACAGCCCGCGACGTCGATGCCGCGCCGTTCCTCGACAAGGAAAATACGGTCGTGCCGCTGGCGCTCAAGGTTCCGCTGGATCAGTTCCCGCCGGGATCCTATCGCCTCGATTTCCAGGCCTCCGACGCCAGCGGAGGGCTCACGAAGATTCGCTCCGTGACGTTTGATTCGGAGTAGGCGCCGCAGCACATTGCAGCGCTCGCCGGGCCAGGTCACGCCGCACTGAGCCTGTCGTGTCCGGCCAGATCGAGGACGGCCAGGACAGAATCGTGGACGCCGTCTGGAGCCATTTCCTATTCGAGCGCCTCAAGCCCTACATCGAATCCGGCGCATATAAGAACAAATCGCGCCACCAGATCGCCTTTCCGCTGCGCGTCTCCTCCGGCCTTTGGTAGGATGTGTGTCCGGAGGAAGGATCGTTGAAAAAATCGCGCTCGTCGAAGACAAAAACCGCCAGGGCTCGCGTCGCGAAAAAATCCGGGGGCGCGGATCGCAAGCTGAAGATCGGCCTGATCGGCTTCGGCACCGTGGGCCGCTCCGTCGCGAAAATTCTGGCGCAGGATTCCAGCGGCCCTCTGCTCCTCACGCATATTTTCAATCGCAGCATCAAAAAGAAAAAAATCGGCTCGCTGTCTTCGCACATTCGCTGGACGGAGAATATCGACGACGTGCTGTCGTCCGACGTGGACGTCGTCGTGGAGCTCATCGGAGGCCTGGAGCCCGCCGGAGAATGGGTGCGCAAAGCGCTGCGCGCGGGCAAATCCGTCGTCACCGCCAACAAGCTGCTGATTTCCGAACAGGGCCCCGAGCTGCTCGACCTCGCGCGAAAAATGGGCAAGCGGCTGGAGTTCGGTGCGTCCGTCGCGGGAGGCATTCCGGCGATCATCGGCATTCAGGAAGGCCTCGCCGGCGATCGGCTGTACAAGATCGCGGGAATTCTCAATGGCACGTGCAATTTCATCCTCACGAAAATGGAAAAGGACGGCACGAGTTTCGACGCCGCGCTCAAGGAAGCGCAGTCGCTCGGCTACGCCGAAGCCAATCCCAGTGCCGATGTGGACGGCATGGACGCCCGCGCGAAGCTTCTGATCTTGATCCAGGCGGGGCTGCGCCTGCGCGTGCGCAGCGAGCAGATTCCGTGCCGCTCGATCAGCTCGGTCGCGGCGGTTGATTTCATGTACGCCGCGGGCCTGGACTGCACGATTCGCCAGATATCGGTGGCGCAGAAACAGACGAACAAGGGCGTGCGGCTGGCCGCCGCCGTTCAGCCCGCGCTGATTCCCTCGGCGTCGCTGATGGCCCACGCGCAGGGCAGCCAGAATATCGTGACGGCCACGGGCGAATTCGGCGGGAAGATGATTTTTTCCGGCTACGGAGCGGGCGGCGATCCCACGGCCGTCGCCGTGATTTCCGATCTCTATGCGATCGTCCGCAGCTCCGGCGCGCCGGTGGAAGCGCTGCCGGGCGCGGCGGAAGTTCCGGATTCGGTCAGCGGAGATTTCACCGTGCCGCACTATCTCCGCTTCGTGGTGCGCGACCGCCCCGGCATTGTCGCCTCGATCGCGGCCATCCTCTCGAAATACGAAATCAGCCTCGACGCGCTGCTGCAGAAACCGGGATTCCCGCACTCCGCGCTGCCGTTTGTGATGACGCTCGAGGCGTGCGACAGCGCCGTGCTCGATCGCGCGCTCGCGGAAATCGCCCGCCTCGATTTCCACGTCGAGCCGCCGCTCTGCCTTCCGATCTTTCTGGATTGAAGCTTTCGCGCCGGCGTGAATGCTTTGCTTCCCTTCTCCCATTGATGTATCGTGTGGGCCATTTACCGGGCCATGACTTTCACACTCGATTAGCTCATGGAGTTCCCGACGATGGCCGCACCGGTTATGGAAGTTCCCCCGCCAGAGTTGCGCAGCGCGCGTCAGGCCATGCTGGTCATCCACGGCATCGGCGAACAAAACCCCTACGAGACGCTCGACAGTTTCGCGCGCGGCATTTTCACCCATCTCACGCGCAGCCGCGGTCTGAACGCGAAACTCTGCCCCATCGAGATCGCCCACGCAGATTGGACGCAGGTCGGCATGCGCATCGGCATTTTCCCTCCAGGCATTCCGCCTCCCTGCCCGGAGAAGGATGCCTCGCCGGACGCGGCGCCGAATCCGGCCGATAAGCCCGCGGCGTATGTAGATCTCTTCGAGTATTACTGGGCGCCGGAAACCGAAGACAAACTGAGCGCCGTCGAAACTCTGAAGTGGGTGCTGAAAACCGATTTCACACCGCTGCGCTGTTTTGCCGACGACCTGCAGATAATGATGGGCGCCAGGAAAATGTCCTGGTTTAGCGGATTGCTGACCTCGATGAAGGTGTACGCTCGCGAGCTGGTCCGCGTGTTTCTGATCTATATTCCGCTCGCGGCCGGCATGTGTCTGTTACTCCCCTGGCTTTCTTCCCCGCAGCGCTCCTGGGGAAATGCGCTGAAGACATTCGCACCGAATCTGCTGGCCTATTTGACGGTGACGCACGTGGGCATTTTGCTGCTCTATTTTCTGTGCGCGCTCATGGTGTGGTTCGGATTGCAAACGCTGATGGAATTGAAGCAGCACCCGGACGATGCGATCGACAAGATGTCGGACAGGCTTTGGCTTGTTGGCGACGTATTTTGGGCGTTGGTGTTTGTGAGTCTGGCTCTGAAGTTCGATCTTCGTCCCGGTGTCTACGTTGGGTGGCACGTGCTGAGTCTCGGTTTCGGAAATGGCCACTGGAAGCCGCTGGCGGGCGCAGCCATCGCTGCGTTTGTGTCCTACGCGATGACCGCGTACGTCGCCGACGTGGCCGTTTACACAGACATGGACGCGAAATCGAAGAGTTACAAGACGCGCAACGCGATTCTGGCGGGCTCCACGGCCGCGTTGAAAATGCTTCTTTCGTGCAACGACTACGACCGCATAATTTTGGCGGGGCATTCGCTCGGCAGCGTGATCGCCTACGACACGATCAACGATTTGCTCGCCGAGCGCAACGCGCAGCCGGGCCCGACATGGGACACGCCCAAGCCCTATTTGGCTCTCGAAGATCTGCAGAAGCTGAAAGGTCTGGTCACGTTCGGCTCGCCGCTCGACAAGATCTACTACTTTTTTCGCGAGCAGGTGAAACGCGATCAAGCCATCCGCGCGCAGATCCTGGCGATGCTGCACGGGTTCCGCAGGGCGCGGGCGGGGCGCGAGTACGGGCCGTTCGCGTTCAACTATGCATTCAAACAGCTGGATTCGGGACCCGAGCCGCTGGTGTGGCTGAACGCATGGGCGCGCAGGGACCCCGTGAGCGCCAAACTGAAATTTTATTGCCCCGACCATCAGCAGAAGTTTCCCTATGCCGTGCCGATTCTCGCGCACCTGAGCTACTGGTCCGATCCCAACTTCTACGAGTATTTCTGCGGCCGGCTGCTCTAGCGCGGCGGATCGTCGAAGTAATCCGCACCACTCAAAAAGTCCACAGGTTTTTCTTTCTTGCATTGCCTCTCGGTGCTGCTAGCCTGTTTGCCGCGCCGCAGTTCGAAGAGCGCGAGCGGGAACGGGACATTATGATGAAGATTGCGACAATTCGCAGCAGGCGCCCTACGGCGACGAGGCCACGCACAAAATTACTCGACACACCATGCCGAGTAAGTTTCCCCCTAACTCACAGAAAACAAAGGGTGGGGACCTCAATTAAGTGTCACAACTTTTGCACCCGTTTGACGCCGCCTTTTGCGGTCACTAGAATCGAAATCCGGCCGTTCTCGCGCCGCGGAACCACGAGTCACAAGTCACGGATCACGAGCCACCAAAATGTTTGAAACGCTAACCGACAAACTGCAGAGGGCGTTCAAGAACCTGCGCGGGCAGGGGAAGCTGACCGAGGAGCACCTCGACGGCGCGCTGGGCGAAATCCGCGAGGCGCTGCTGGAAGGCGACGTCAACCTGGGCGTCGCGGACGATTTCATTGCGCACGTCCGCGAGAAAGCGCTCGGATCGGACGTGCTGCTGCAGCTTTCGCCCGACCAGCAGGTTGTAAAAATCGTCCGCGACGAGCTGGCCGAGCTGCTGGGGCGCGAGGCGAAGCCGCAATTCGGATCGCGGCCGCCGGCGGTGTGGCTCATCTGCGGCCTGCAAGGCTCGGGCAAAACGACGTCCACCGGCAAGCTGGGGAAATGGCTGGCAGAGCACGGGCACCGGCCCATCGTGGTTTCAACGGATGTTTACCGGCCGGCGGCGCGCGAGCAATTGGCGCAGGTGGCGAAAGCGACGGGCACTCCCTGCTGGCCCGGCACGGGCACGGACAAGCCGCTCGAAATCGTGCGCGGCGCGATGCGCGAGGCGAAACTTTCAGCGTCCGACGTGATCCTGGTGGACACGGCGGGGCGGCTGCACATCGACGACGAATTGATGAACGAGCTTTCGACGCTGAAGCGCGAGCTGAATCCCACGGAAATTCTTTTCGTGGCGGACGCCATGATCGGGCAGGACGCGGTGCGCTCGGCGGGAGAATTTCACAAGCGGCTGGGCGTGACGGGCGTGATCCTCACCAAAATGGACGGCGACGCGCGCGGGGGCGCGGCCCTTTCGATCCGCAAGGTGACGGGAGCGCCGATGAAATTCGTCGGCGTGGGCGAAAAATACGACGCGCTCGAGCCGTTCGTGCCGGAACGGATCGTGGGGCGGATTCTGGGGATGGGCGACGTCCTCGGGCTGATCGAAAAGGCGCAGAAAAATATTAACGAGAAACAAGCACGCGAGATGGAACGCAAGCTGCGCGAAAACGAATTCACGCTCGCCGATTTTCGCGATCAGCTGCAGCAAATCCGCAAGATGGGCTCGATGGAACAGCTGATGGGCATGCTGCCGAAAGTCGGGCCGTTCGCGAAAATTCCCAAGGACGCACAGATTGACGAAAAACAGCTGAAGTCAACCGAAGCGATCATTAACTCGATGACCGCGGCGGAGCGCGCGAACGACAATCTGATTGACGGCAAACGGCGCAAGCGCATCGCACGCGGCAGCGGCACCACGGTGCAGGAAGTGAACCAGGTGCTGAAGCAATATTCCGACATGCGCCGCATGATGAAGCAGTACGGCAGCATGGCGAAAATGAAAATGCGCGGCCTGGGCAAATTAGCCGGCCTCAAGTAGAGAATGTGATGCCGATTGTAGTCAACAACGTGGTCGGTCAGATTGGCTCGATCGCGGCAGGCAGTGACGACCGCGCCGAGAGGGCCAAGCGGCTGGCGGAGCTGATTCGAAAACTTGGCGAGTATCGCTGGGTGGGCGTTTACGATGTCGGCGGTGAAAATGTGTCCATCATCGCGTGGAGTGGGCCGGGCGCGCCGGAGTTTCCGACGTTTTCGGTGAGCAAGGGGCTGACGGGCGCGGCCATTCAGCAGAAGAGATCTGTCGTGGTTGGCGACGTGCGAAACGATCCGCGATACCTGACCGCGTTTGGCAGCACGCTATCGGAGATCATCGTGCCGGTACTCGCTCCGGGCGAGGAACGCGTGATTGGCACAGTGGACGTCGAGAGCGAGCAGGCCAACGCGTTTTCGGCGCGCGATCAACAGATGATCGAGCAGTGCGCGCAGGCGGCTCTGCCGCTCTGGCTCCTACGGTGAAGGGGAATGCGGAGCAAGTGCTCGGCTGTCGAGCACTTGCTGCGAGAGAAACTGCGCATTGGTTGGCGCTTCGCGCCCTCGGTTTTGTCGGAGCTGAAGCTCCGACTCCCTAAACCGCTCCCACACAAGTCATCACCTAAGACTGACAGGACGCTCGGTCCACTGAACGTCCCAGTAGCGGCCGAATTTGCGGCCGACTTCAGTGTAAATTCCGACGGGCTTGAATCCGCAGCGGGCGTGAAGCGCGGCGCTTGCGGGATTGGGAAGCGTGTAGCCGGCAACGATGCGGTGGATGTCCTCGTCCTTGATCGCGTCGAACAGCGCACGATAAAGAAGCGAGCCGATTCCCTTGCCGATCGCCTGTTGGGCGCAATATATGGTGGTTTCGACGGTGGTCTCGTAGGCAGCTTTGGAACGAAAGTGCATGGTTCCTGCATAGCCGATCACGATGCCGTTTTCTTCCGCCACCATCAGACGATGGCGGCCGGTCGCGCCGAACTGATCGAACCACGTCGTGCGCCGCTCGACGGTATATGGCTCGATATCAAACGTGACCGGCGTGTGGATCACGTAGTAGTTGTAAATTTCCTTCAGCCGCGGCAGGTCGCCGCGCGCCGCGGGGCGAATCGAAATGTCGGACATATGGGACCTCTCGGGCCAAATGATAGCGTTAGTCCAGGGTTCTGTACCGGGCCAAGTTGGACTGTTTGGCCATGAGCGAGCAGCAGGCAAAACCGCACAGACAAGAGTGTCTGTGCAACCAAGACCTTCTGTCCACCAGATTGCGATTGGTGAAAGAGGAGGGGTTCGCTATACTGGTGGGACGTTATCGAGGAGGAATTTCGAGTGTTGACCATAAGGCTGGCGCGCATTGGCAAGAAGAAACGCCCATTTTACCGCGTGGTGGTGACCGAAAAGACGCGCCCGCGCAACGGCCGTTTTGTCGAGATTATCGGCACCTACGACCCGCTAAAAACGCCCGCGGCCGTGCAGTTTGATCACGACCGGGTGCAGTACTGGCTCGGCAAGGGCGCGCAGCCCAGCGATACAGTCCGCAGCTTGATCCGCAGCAACCCTAAGCCCGCCTGACGCGTCCTAACCACAGAAGGCCATGTTCATAACTCTTGTACACGCTCGAGCGAGTTTCCCAGCTGAGCACGGCAAGCTGTGGAGGAAACGCAATGAGGGAACTTGTGGAATCAATCGCCAAGGCTCTTGTCGATCATCCGGACGACGTGAAGGTAAATGCAGTGGACGGCGAGCAGGTAACGGTTTTGGAGTTGCGAGTGCATCCTGAAGATCTAGGAAAAGTAATCGGGCGGCAGGGACGTACGGCGAAATCGATCCGCACGCTGCTGGGCGCCGCCGGAATGAAATTGAAGAAGCGGTTCACACTCGAAATTCTGGAATAAGTGGACACGCCGAATTCACCAGGGGCACCACAGGCGGCAAGCGTCACCGTGGCGCGCATCCTGCGCCCCCACGGGCGGCGCGGCGAAGTGGCCTGCGAGATACTCACGGACTTTCCCGAACGGCTCAAGCGATTGAAATCCGCGGAATTGCGCGGCGTGCGCGGCGAGCCGCGGCGCGTGGCGATTCGCTCGTGCTGGCTGAGCCAGAGCCGCGGCGGGCAGGCGATCTTTCATTTTGAAGGCTCCGATTCGATTAACGACGCCGAGAAACTTGTCGGGCTTGAAGTGCAGATTCCCTTCTCCGAACGCATGGCGCTCCCCGCCGGGAGTTACTACATCACGGACCTCGCGGGCTGCGAGGTGCGCGAGGCACTTGCCAGCTCGCCTGCTGGCGAGACCGGGGCGACGATTGGGCACGTGCGCGACGTGCAAATCCCGGGCCAGGGCGTGGCCGGAACGCCGATCCTCGTGGTGGACTCGCCGCACGGCGAGTTGCTGATTCCACTGGCTCAGGATATTTGCGTGCGCGTGGACACCGCGGCGCGCGCGATTGATGTTGTGCTCCCCGAAGGCCTCCGCGACCTGAACAAATAGGACCCGGCTGTCTCCTGCGGTAGGATTAGCGCGATGCGTTTCGAGATCATCACCATATTTCCGGAGTTTTTCGACGGGCCGCTCGATTACGGGATCGTGCGGCGGGCGCGCGAAGCGCGCTTGATAGAGGCATGCATCCACGATTTGCGCGACTTCACCCACGACCGACACCGTACCGTGGACGACCGTCCGTTTGGCGGCGGCGAGGGAATGGTGATGAAGGCGGAGCCGCTGTTTGAGGCGGTGGAGACGCTGGTCTTCAAGGGAAATGAGGGCGGAAACACGAGCGTGCCCGCAAGGACTGCAATTGTGCTGCTATCGGCGGCGGGGAAAATGTTCAGGCAGGAAACGGCGCGGCGGTTAGCGAAGCTCGAGCGGATCGTGCTGATTTGCGGGCGCTACGAGGGAGTGGACGAGCGCGTGGCCGAGCATCTGGCCACCGATGAACTTTCCATCGGGGATTTCGTGCTTTCCGGCGGCGAATTGCCGGCGGCGATGATCGTGGAAGCGGTGACGAGGCTGATTCCGGGGGCGCTTGGCAACGAGGATTCGACGGTGAATGAATCGTTCAGCGCGGGCGACATTGAGGCAGGAGGGGCGCAGCAAGCAGCGCCCCTACAAGAACCAACATGTGGGTCGCATCGGGACGGGCGCGGGATTTTGGACTATCCGCATTACACGCGGCCGCAATCGTTTCGCGGATGGGACGTCCCGGAAGTGCTGATGAACGGCAACCACGAAGCGATTCGCCGCTGGCGTTGGGAGAAGGCGCTCGAAAAAACGCGGCGCAACCGGCCGGATTTGCTGGATTGAAGCAGCTGTTTCTAATTTCGCCTAGGAAGAATGGGGCGATTTCGATATAATTTGTCATTGTGCGTTGTGTGCTGGCCCCACCTGAGCGGGTCTGCCGGGAATAATAGCCATGAAGCCGATCATCGCGAAGGTGCAGTCGTCCCAAATTCGCAAGGACCACCCCGTATTTCGCCCGGGAGACACGATCCGCGTGAACGTCCGCCTGAAAGAAGGCGAGGGCGACAAGGAACGCATCCAGCCTTTTGAGGGCGTGGTGATGAGCCGCCGCGGCGAGCTATCGGGCGAGAGCTTTACGGTCCGGCGGGTGAGCTTCGGAGTGGGCGTCGAGCGGATTTTTCCGGTGCATTCGCCGATGATCGGCTCGATTGAGATGGTGCGACAGGGCCGCGTCCGCCGCGCCAAGCTGAATTACCTGCGCCAGCGCAAAGGCAAGGCCGCGCGCATCAAGCGCGTGGAGACCTATTCCGCGCCCGTCCCAAGCGCCCCGAGCGAATAACAACAAGGTTCTGTTTGCAGATTTGGCCCGCATCGGCCTAGCCGATACGGGCCTTTTTCTTTTGGAGCGGCGCTACGAAAAACTGCAGCGGGATTGCGAACTCCGGGGCGCAGGCCATGTGCTAAAATCCCCGACCGATGGGACGGCTCTGCTCGGCACGGTACGAGCGCGACGCGCGGCAGCGTGGCTGGATGCGCATTGCTGGACTCGACGAAGCGGGGCGCGGATCGTTGTTCGGCCCGGTGGTAGCGGGCGCGGTGGTGCTGAATCCCAGGCGGAGGATCGTCGGTCTGGACGATTCGAAGAAATTGACGCCGGAGCGCCGCACGGAGCTGGCCGAGCGCATCCGCGAACACGCGCTGGCATGGGCCGTCGCTGAAATCGACGCGAGCCGGATCGACGCGTGGAACATCTATCAGGCGAGCCGGCAAGCGATGGTCGCGGCGGTTTCGCAGCTACGCCCCCTGCCGGATTACATGCTGCTCGATGCCATGGAACTCGATTTGCCGATCGAACAAAAGGCGCTGATTCACGGCGACGCGCGGTCGATTTCGATCGCGGCGGCTTCGATTCTCGCGAAAGTGGATCGCGACCGGCGGATGGAAGAATTCGACCAGCTCTATCCGATGTACGGGCTGGCGCAGAACAAGGGTTACGGCACGCCGGATCATTTGGAGGCGTTGCGGCGGCACGGGCCGTCGCCGCTGCACCGGTTTTCGTACGCTCCGGTGCGGGAAGCGCGCTGCTGGGCGGCGGGAGCGGAGCAGACGCCGCTTCCGCTGGATGCTCCAGCGAATGCTTTCGGCAACTGAGAAGATCGCAGATTCACAAGAGAGGAAATGACGATGATCAAGGTCGGCGTGTTTTACCCGCACAGCGCGGGCAGCAAATTCGACATGAAATACTACCTGGAGAAGCACATTCCCATGATCCAGCAGAAGATCGGACCGGCGCTGAAGAAAGTAACGGTCGATCAGGGAGTAGCTGGGGGCACGCCGGGCGCCACGATGATGTACAGGGTGATCTGCCACCTGTCGTTTGATTCGGTCGAGGCGTTTCAAACGGCGTTTGGGGCCAACGCGCCGCAAATCATGGGGGACCTTCCGAATTACACGGATATCCAGCCGATCGTGCAGATTAGCGAAGTGAAGATGTAGGGTGGTGCGGGGCCAAGAGTTTCGCCGACCGCAAAGGGCCGAGTAGTACCAGGGTACTGCTCAGGGCTTCGCCCTGTTATCCCCTTCGGCACCACCCTCATGGCGCTTCATAGACCCTGGTTTTCCGCGCGTGCTAACCTTCCTCGTTGGCCAACCCTTCTCGCCAGAACCATCGGCTGAGATAGGCGCGGCCGGGGAACGCGGGAACATCCATGGCCTTCAACAAAAATAAAGCGCTCGAGAGCGCGCTGAAATTTCTCAACCAGGGCAAGGTTGCCCAGGCCATCGGCGAATACCAGCAAATCCTCCGTCACGATCCGAAAGACCAAGCCACATTAATGACCGTGGGCGATCTTTTCGCGCGCCAGGGCGACATGCCGCAGGCCATCGAATATTTCGAAAGGCTCGCACAGGTCTACCTCAGCGACGGGTTCAACAGCAAAGCCATCGCCATCTACAAGAAAATCGCCAAACTGGCGCCGGCGGAACTCGCGCCGCTGGAGCGGCTCGCGGACCTGTACGTACAACAGGGAGTGCTGAGCGAGGCACGGCCTCTGTTCTTGCAGATCGCCGAAGTGCACCTGAAAGCCAACCGCGCGCCGAAGGCGGTGGAGGTGCTGAACCGGCTGCTCGAAGTGGAGCCGGACAACCCGCGCGTGCAATTGCGTCTGGCGGAACTCTACAACGTGATGGGCCAGAAAAAAGAGGCGGCCCAGACATATCTCAACTACGCACAGAGGCTGTTCGACCGAGGCGAAGGGGATGAAGCACAGAAACTGATCGAGCGGGCGCTGGGAGTGGAGCCCACCAACGCGGCCGCACTGCTGCTGAAAGCAAAAATTCTCACCGGGGGCCAGAAGGACGATCAAGCGGTCACGATCCTGGAAGGCCATCCGGAGGCGGACGCGGGCGGCGAGGTGACGGACCTGCTGCTGGACCTCGAGATTAAGTCGGGGCAGCTGGACAAGGCCGCGAACCGCGCCCGCAAGCAATTGGCGCGGGGAAGCGCTCATGCCCGGCCGATGCAGAGTGTAGCCGAGTCGCTGATCGAAGGCGGGCACGCCGTAAAGGCTCTGCCGCTGCTGCGCGAGCTGCGCGATCCGATGATCGAGGCGAGCGAACACGACAAATTCGTGAAGCTGCTTTCGAGCGCGATTGAAAAGCTCCCCAACAACACGGAAGCGCTGGAAATGCTCGCTGATTTCAGCCGGACCACGAGCGACCCATTCCAACTGACCGCAGCGCTCAGCAAGCTGGTGGACGCGTATGCGGCAGCGGGAGACCAGGCGCGCGCCGAACATCTGATGAAGGAGATGATCGAACGGAACAAGGGCGACGAGAGGCTGGTCGCGCGGTTCGAACAGCTCCGTAAGGGCGGCAAGGAATCGACAGCAACGCCGGAGGCAACGACCAAGCCTGAAACGATGGAGGAAGTGACCCAGCGGGACGAAGCCCCGGCGGAAGTAGCTTCCGCGGAAGCAGTGCTGGTGGAAGCAGGGGTCTCCGCGTCGGTGCAAGCCCCCGAGGAAGCGTTCGATGAGGAGACGCAGCGCTATATCGCGCAGGCGCTGACCGATGTGGACCTCTTCTCGAGCTACGGGCTGACGCAAAAGGCCACGCACCTTCTCGAAAACGTCTTGCAGCGCGCGCCGCGGCATACGCCGACGCTCGAGCGTTTGCTCGATCTCTATCTCGGCGCCAGCAACGAGCGCCGCACCGCCGAGCTGGCCGCTCAGCTTGAGCAGATCCACCGCGAGCGGCAGGACACGGTCAACACCGATCGCTTCGCCGAACTACGGCAGAGATTCCAGAAATTGGCTGGCATGACGGAAGACGAGTTGCAGGTCGCGCCACCCGCGCCGACGCCGGCATCCACGCCGACACTGGCCGTAGAGGCTGCATCGGCGGAAGCCGCGACGATCGAAGCGGCGCCCGCGGTTCATACCAGCAATGCTCCCGCGGAATTCGAGATCCCGATGGCGACAGTCGAGCCGGAGTCCGCCGCTGCGGAGATTTCGCCGGCAGTAGTAGCGCTTCCAGAAGCACAACCGGTGGCTGCAGCAGCCGTGAACGAAGAAGTGGACCTTTCGGACGAATGGGAAGCGATGGTGCAAGAAGTCGCCGAGCCCGCGCCATCGGCCGCACCGACTCCCGAGCCTGTGCAGGCGGAGGCGGCCGAAGAAGAAAGAATCGAGATCGAAGTTCCGGTTGATGAAGTCGCGCCAGTCGAGGCTGCACCCATCGAGGCTGTGGTTGAGATTCCGGAAGCGACCATCATTCCCGAGGCAATTGAGCCAATCGAGGCGACCGAAGAAGCCGCAGCAGAGCCTTCGATTGAAATCATCGAGGAAACCGCCGAAGAAACGCCTGCGGCCGAGAAGGTGGCTGCGGGGAATATCGAATTCGAACTCGAATTGACGCCCGAACCTACCGGAGCGCACGGCAAGAACGGCGCCGCGACTACCGAAGACTTTCTCAGCGAGCTGGCGTCGGAAATCGAAGACATGGAAACGCCGGCGATGGCTGCGCCGAAAGCGGCGGTTACGCCTCCGCCCGTGCCTGCGGGTGCGCCCGTGCCCGTTGCGGCAGCGTCAACGTCAGCCCCGCCTGCGGCATCCGGATCAGCTCCCGAGACCACGGCGGAAAACCTGAACGAACTTGCCGAAGTGTTTCAGGAGTTTCGCAGCGAACTCGGCGAGCTTAGCGACGAGGACGAAGATCTGGAGACGCACTACAATCTCGGCATCGCCTACCGCGAAATGGGACTGCTCGATGAAGCCATCGGGGAATTCCAAAAAGTTGCCAAGGCGGTCCAGAAGGGCAAGCCGTTCCGTTATTCGATGAACTGCGCCACGATGCTGGCGCTGTCCTTCATGGACAAAGGCGAGGCGAAGATTGCGTCGCTGTGGTATCAACGGGCGCTCGAAGTGCCGGGGCTCGATCAGGAAGCGGTGCTGGCCCTGCGCTACGACATGGCCTTGGCGCTCGACATGGCTGGCGAGGCCAACGCGGCGCTGGACAGCTTCCGCCAAGTTTATGCGATGAACATTGATTACCGCGACGTTGCCGACCGCATTGCCACGCTGCAAAAACACTAATTCCGTTCGACGGGCCGGGCCTTCCTGTTGCGACTGCGGCAATAATCTCCCATAATCCTAGGTCGACGATGAGCCGGATCGCGCGCATCACCATCTTGCTGGTCTGGCTCGTGCTAGGGCTGGCGCTGATCCTCGTGCCGTGGTCGGACATCTGGGAAACCAACTACTTCTTCTACCAGTATCCGGCGCTGGGACTTTTGCTGAAGAATCCTTATCTGCGCGGGGCAATTTCCGGGCTGGGATTCATGAACGTTCTGCTATCGCTCGAGGGGTTTCGCCACCGAGCTGCCGCCGCTGCGAGTCGCACTTGAGAAGCCACCCGTGAAACCGATCGTCTGTTACGTCACCGACCGGAAAGCGCTCGACGACGCCGATCCCGCTGGAAATGTGCTGGCAAAGATTCGCGCGGCCATGGCGGCGGGAGTGGATTGGGTGCAAATCCGCGAGCGAGACATGCCGGCGCGGGAACTACTGGGGCTTGCGAAGGCAGCGGGCGGCATTGGGACGGGTGGCGCGCGCGTCATAGTGAACGACCGGCTCGATGTGGCGCTGGCGGCGGGCGCGGCTGGCGTGCATCTGGGCGGAGAGTCCGTACCGGCGCGTGATGTGGTGCGCTGGTGCAGGGGAGAAAATGCCTCGGCTGGATTTCTGATCGGGGTCTCGTGCCACAGTCTTGAGGAAGCGCGCGGGGCGGAAGATTCGGGAGCGAGCTACGTTTTTTTCGGGCCGGTCTTCGAGACGCCGTCCAAGAAAAAGTTCGGGCCGCCGCAGGGAATTGCGAGGCTCGGCGAGGCGTGCCGCGCGGTGCGGATTCCGGTAATTGCGATTGGCGGAGTGAACGAAGAGAACGCAGCGGAGTGCTTGCACGCTGGAGCGGCGGGGATCGCGGCGATTCGAATGTTTCAGGAATTGAGCGAGGCGGAGACGCTGAAGCGAGCGATCAAGCGAATCCACGACGGCGGATAGTTGCGCGGGCTAGGCGCTTAGCCAACGGCCGACAGGTTGCAGACTCTCGACGTGGTCGCAGACGACTTTGAGGACGGCGGTGATGGGAATCGCGAGAATGAGCCCCATCGCACCCCACATCCAGCCCCAGAACAGGAGCGAAACCGTCAGCGCGAGGGCGTTCAAACGCACGCGCCAGCCGACGAGAGCGGGAACCAGCAGGTTGGCCGTGACGATATGGAAGAAAGTCAGCATGGCAAAGATGCCGACGAAGGGCCCGATGGTGTGGTAGTTCTTGAGTCCGACCAACAACGGCGGAACCCACGACATGATGACGCCGAGGTAGGGCACCAGATTGCAAATCCCCGATACGAGGCCGGTCAGGAACGGGAAGTCGAGACCGAAGAGCCAAAACAAAAGCCAACTGGCAAGAACCAGAATCAAGCCGACCAGCGATGTCCCGAGCAAATAGCTGCGGAGGACTTGGGTGACGTCGGCGAGGGCGTCCCGGACCGCGGTGCGTTCGTTCGGCGGGAACAGCTGCATCGTGGCGTGCCAAACCTGGCGCTTCGCGGCCAGCATGAAAAACAGGAGAAAAGGCACGAACGTCGCGGCCAGTACAAACGCGTATAGCGAATCGAGGCGGCCGACCAGCGCGTCGCGCACGGTGTGCGATTCACCGATCGTCACCACCTGTTCGCCGGCTTTTTGCGCGGGCTCTATTTCCGAAACGTGTTTTTCGAACGCCTCCATCTTGGATTCGACGGCCTGGCTGGCAGCGCGCAGCGGTTCCCGATATTTCGGCCAGTCGCGGCCAAATTGATCGGCGCGGTCAATCAGCGAGTACGCGATCACGGATAACATCCCGGCGGTAACCAGAACGATGATCAGGGAGCCGAGGGCGCGCGGGATGCGCATTCGCTCCATCCAGGTGACGACCGGATCGAGGAAATAGGCCATCAGCACGGCGACGAGCAGCGTGACGAGCACGGTTGAGGCCCAGTAGCAAAAGGCGATTACGATTCCCGCGGCGATAATCCGCGAGCTGACGGAACTTTTGGCGGCGACGGCCTTGGTTTCCTCGACAGGCATGCGCGTACGATAACACAGCTGCCGCCGCGGCAGGCATGCGGACGGCAGTGATCGGCCGCGATGGTAACGCTTTCGGCGAACAGCAGCGTGGCCGCCACCGCGTCCTGAACTCTCCCGGTGCTAAAATCATGATCCCGCGCTTGGGAAGCACGGGACCCCACTTACATGGCGAAACAACTCTTCGGCACGGACGGCATCCGCGGAATCCCGGGCGAATATCCACTGGATGACGCGACGCTCGAGCGCGTGGGATTCGCGCTGGGCGAATACTTGCTGGCGCAGGGCCCGAAAAAAGGCTTGCTGCCGCGAGTTTTAATCGGCCGCGACACGCGCGAATCCGGACCGCACGTCGCCGAGCAGATCGAAAGCGGGCTGAGCGCGGCCGGCGCGGAAGCCGTGTCCGCCGGCGTGCTGACCACGCCGGGGGTGGCATGGCTGGTAAGCCGCGAGGGATTTTCAGCGGGCGTGGTTATTTCCGCTTCGCACAACCCTTACCACGACAATGGCGTGAAGCTGATCTCCGCTTCGGGCATGAAATTCCCCGATGCTGTCGAGGCCAAGATCGAAGATGCGATCCTGGCGGCGAAGGGCGCGGCGAAATTCGATCGCGCCAAGGGTCGCAAGGGCAAGATCAATCACGACGGGGACGAGAAGCTGCACGAGGATTACCTGGCCGGATTGCGCGAAGCGGTGTTCCCGGGCTCCAAGCTCGCGGGGATGAAGATCGTGCTTGATTGCGCGAACGGGGCGGCAAGCAAGCTCGCGCCACAGCTTTTTCGGTCGCTGGGGGCGAGCGTGACGGCGATCAACAGCGAGCCCGACGGGCGGAACATCAACACGGGCTGCGGATCACTTCATCCGGAAGGCATGCAAAAACGCGTGGTGGAAGCAGGCGCGGCGCTGGGCGTGGCGTTTGACGGCGATGCGGACCGCGCTATCTTTGCGACGGCATCAGGGAAACGCGTGGACGGAGACGGCGTGCTGCTCGCGGCGGGGCGCTATCTGAAATCCACCGGGAAGCTCAAAGGAGGCGCGATCGTCGGCACGACGATGGCAAATCTGGGCCTGGAGCGCGCGCTCGAAAAATCCGGTCTGAAATTGACGCGCACGGACGTGGGCGATCGTTACGTTCTGGAGGAAATGCAGCGCAGCGGAGCGAACCTGGGCGGCGAGCAGTCCGGGCACATCCTGTTTCTCGACGACGCCACGACCGGGGACGGGATGCTGACGGCGGTAAAAATGGCCTCGCTGGTTTCGATTGCCGGGCCGCTCGAGAAGCTGGTGGCGGACTTGAAGATCTTCCCGCAGAAAATCGTTAATGTGAAGGTGCGAGCGAAGCCGCCGCTGGAGTCGCTGCCGGAAGTGGCCCGCGCGCTGAAGGAGGCCGAAGGCGCGCTGGGGAAGTCGGGGCGCGTAGTTCTGCGCTATTCGGGTACGGAGCCGCTCGCGCGCGTGATGATCGAAGCCGAACGCGAAGAGGACGTTGAACGCTGGACGGAAACGCTCGCCTTGGCTCTGCGCTCCGCCATCGGCGCTTAGGGTGGTGGGTGCGGTCGCGGTCCGGGCGCTCGTCCTCGAAGGGATGAGTTTGTGCGTCCGATCGATATTCGGGTGAGGCGGGGCGGGTCAAAGTCCGCCATAGGAATTAGTTATCAGGCTGATAGCTAAGATCAATTCTACCAAAGACTGTAGAATCCAGCGCCCTGAGTTTTCATAAACTGGATTTCGATTAGGCGCCAAGGCGATGAGATCGACGATAGATCACCCTAACTCATTCCACAACAGTGAGATAATGCGGCCGCGAAATTCGGATGAGGGTGGCATTTCGCGTGCACATTATCCGCCCGGCTGTCTCTTATCCCGGGGTGGGTCGGTTTCGCCGCGCCGAAACCGAAACTTGGGGATGGAGCAAACGGGGGCCCGGGTGGGCCCCCTTTTTATTTGCCAAGAGCCATTTCGAATTGCCAATCCGTCTCGCCAGCGATTGAGTCTGACCGAAGGTCTGGAAGAATCAGCCGCAAACACCGATTGCCCCGCTAGTATGCATGTGCTGTAATACCGCATCTTTTACTGGCCCCATCGCCATCATGGATTCTGGCTTAACAGTTCTCGCGATTGTGTTGGTCGTCTTGTTCCTGGCCGCCCCGGTGCTGGCCATCATGGCGATCGTGCGAGTGTCAGCTCTGCGGAACGGCGCGGACCAGATCCCCAAGCTGATCTCGCGGATCTACGACCTTGAGCACAAGCTGGACGCGCTGGAGCGCAGGCTGCGGGCATCAGTCAGCGCTCCGAGCGAGGCGCCAATGCATCCGATGCCACCGCCCCCACCTCGGCTTGAGCCCGAGGTCGTGACGCCCAAACCGCTGGCGCCCGCGCCGAAGCCGTTGGCGCCGCCTACAGGACCAGCCGCTCCGCCGCCCCGGCCAGAGCCGCCGCGCGAGGCCTCCGCGCCGATTTCTTCCTATATTCCCTACGACTCGCCGGCTGAGACGGATGTCGAGACTATGATCGCGGGCCGATGGCTGTACTACGTCGGAATCCTGGCGCTAGCCGTGGCGATGACGTTCTTCCTGAAATACGCGTTCGACAACAACTGGATCGGCCCCACGGGGCGGGTGGCCATTGGGCTACTGGTGGGCAGCGCCCTGTTACCGCTGAGCCATTGGATTCTGGGGCGGGGATACCAATACTTTTCGGAAGGAATCGCGGGGCTGGGAGCGGCGATCCTCTACCTCTCGATCTGGGCGGGATGGCACTACTACCACCTGTTCCCGCAGTCCACGGCATTTGCGCTGATGATCGTCGTCACTGCGGCCACCGTTGCGGTCGCCCTCGGCAGAAACTCCGAACGCATCGCCGTGCTGGCCCTGGTGGGCGGCGCGTTGACGCCGACTCTGGTGAGCACGGGGCGCAACGAAGAAGTGGCGCTCTTCACGTACCTGGCCGTGCTCGGCGCGGGGATGCTGGGAGTCGCATGGAAGCGAGAGTGGAAGTGGCTGCCGCCGATCCTGTTCGTATCAACGCTGATTTACTTCTGGGGCTGGTACAGCGAGTTCTACGCGGATAGCGAGCTTTGGACGACGATCTTATTCGCCGCGGTCTTCTTCGTTCTTTTCGGGGCCCTGCCGGCGATCCACAGCACGCGCGAGGGCGAGCTGCCAGTCACGGAAATCGCGCTGGTGCTGGGCAATGCTTTCCAATTCCTGATCGCGCTGCGCCTGATGTTGTGGCCCCAATATCGCTGGGGGCTGACGCTGGCGGTGCTGGCGCTCTCCGCCGCGCACCTGCTGGCTGAACGAGCGCTGCCCAGTAAGGCAAGCCGGGCCAACCAGCTCGCAAGAGCCCTCTACGCGGGGCTTGCGCTCGTGTTCGCAACCGTGGCGATTCCGATTCGGCTGGACGGCCGATGGATCACGATCGCGTGGGCCATCGAAGGAACCGTGTTAACCGCGGGCGGCTTTCGGTTGGCCTCCAAGGCGCTGCGGATCACTGGAATCGTAATGTATGCGATCGTGGCGATAAGGCTGCTGGTGTTGCCGATCGAGGCGGGCCCCACGTTTCTGTTGAACGCGCGGTTTCTGGCGTACGCCGTGTGCGCGGCGTCGTTCTTCGCGGCATTTCTGATCGCCGAGCGATCACCGACGGAACTGGCAAAAAACGATTCCATTATTTATTTCGGCCTGGCGATCGCCGCGAACTTTTTCTTCCTGGTGGCCATTTCCCGCGACGTGTGGGATGTGTTCGGCCGCATGCCCTCGCTGGGCATCGACCGGAGCCTGGCGCAGCAACTGGCACTTTCCGTGCTCTGGCTCTGCTACTCGCTCGCGTTGATGGTGCCCGGAGCGATGCGGAAGTCGGCGGCATTGCGATGGCGCTGCTCGGAGTGACCGTGGTCAAGGTGTTCGTCTTCGATCTGTCGTTCCTCACGCGTTTCTACCGGATCGTGTCCTTCTTCGTACTCGGACTGGTGCTCTTGCTGGTATCGTTCTTCTATCAACGCACGCGGGCGGAGACGCAGGCAGCGAAGCGATGAACGCCGATCGGCAAAACATGGGCCAGCACCGATGGATTGCGGCGGCGATCCTGCTGGCAGCCAGTTTGACGTTGGCCGCGACGCCGTTGCCCCGCGCACGGAATAATTGGCGTTACTCGCGCGCAATCGAACTTCCTGCAACAGATTCCACGCAGCTCGCGGGGATCGTCGTGCCTCAGGACGCTTATCTGCATGCGCAGACCTGGCTGCCCGACATTCGAATCATCGACGAAAGCGGAGACGAGGTGCCCTTCGTGCGATACGCGCGGGAGGACTCCACGAATTCAAAGACGCTTCCGACGGAACTTATCGAGAACAGTTTTGCTCCCGGCAGGTACACACAGGTGATGCTCAGCGTGGGAACTTCGGCGCCGTTCCACAACGCCGTCGAAATCGAGACAGCCGAGACGGATTTCATCGAGTGGGTATCGGTCGAGGCGAGCGACGACGCGCAAGTGTGGCGCATCGTGCAGGATCGCGCTCCGATTTTCAGATTTCGAAAGGAAAGCCGTGAAGGCACGCAAACCGTGAGTTATTCCCCGAACAATGCGCGGTATTTGCGCGTGCGCATCCTGGACGGCGAGAAGCAGTTTCCCGTATTGCGCGCGAGTGTCTCCTACAAAACAGTCGAGCCGCCGGAGCGCTCGTCCATGGAGGCAACTATCACCGCCGAACGCGCTGAGCACGCGGGAGAGAACGCCTGGCGAGTGGACTTAGGCACGCCCGCGCTGAACATACGCGAAGTGCGCTTCGCCGTGAACCCGGCGGAGTTCAACCGGGCCGTGGAAATCTCGACGAGCGAAGATGGCGTGACGTGGTCGTCCTTTGCGCGCGGCGAGATTTACCGATTCCGACGAGGCGATGCCACCGAGGAACATCTCGCCGTCGCGGTCCCGAGCTACACGACGAGCCGCTACTGGCGGATCATCATCGTGAACGGAAATGACGCACCGCTGCCAAGGGTCGTTCCCTACATCTACATGACGCCGGCGCATATCGCGTTCGAACAGCAGCCCGGACACAGCTACCGGCTCCTGTACGGACAAAGCCGGGCACAGGCGCCGGAATACGATCTGGCGCGCCGTACGGACGCGAAACAGGAAGATGCGGCCGTCGTGGGCAACGTCGGTCCTGAAGAAGAAAACCCGGACTACGCAGACCCGAAGCCATGGACGGAGAAGAATCGCTACTTTCTATGGATCGTCGTGGGGCTGGCCGTGCTGCTTCTGGGCTATTCGGCGATCCGATCATTGCGGAAGAATTCCGCGGCGTCATAGCTGGCGCGGGTGTGATCCGAGGGCGCGACAAGCTCGCAGCGAAGCAGAGCTCGCAAGAGCACAGACAGGAGTGTCTGTGCCACTTCCAAGGTACAGACCGGGGACATTCCTGACAGATTGGACCGGGGAGATTCCTGACACTGCGAGTGAGCAGAGCGTGTAGAAGCAAGACATGCCCTGGAAAGCGAGCAG
>JARLGK010000008.1 GCA_031296075.1 Candidatus Acidiferrales bacterium | reverse complement strand
GGTCAAACCCAAGGCAAGAGCGCCAATCGGGAGATTGGCGATCCCAGGTTCGGCTTGACAGGCTGCGCTGCGAGAGGCATCTTCTTTCGCACACAATAACCTCCAGGAGGATTCACCATGCCGCGTTTCCGCACGCTTTCGCTGATGTCTGCCGCCATGTTCGCGGCTTTGTTCTTTAACGCTTGCTCCAAGCCGCAGCCAACCGATAACCGAGCGGCTGATTCGGCCGCGGTTCAAAAGGCCGATGCGGATTGGTCGGCGGCCGCGCAAGCAAAACAGGCCGACGCGTGGGTAGCGTTTTATGCGGACGACGCCGTGGTGCTGCCGCCGAACGACAAAATCGCCACGAACAAGGACGCTATTCGAAAAACGATTACGGATCTGCTCGCGCTGCCCGGTCTTTCCGTGAGTTGGCACACGACGAAAGCGGAAGCCGCGCGTTCTGGCGATCTCGCGTACACGTACGGCACCTATGAACTGACGGCCGACGATGCCAGTGGCAAGCCGACGAGCGACCATGGGAAGTACTCTGAGGTCTGGAAGAAACAGGCTAATGGCAGCTGGAAGTGCATTGTCGATATGTGGAGCTCGGATTTGCGCGTGGCTCCCGCTCCGGCGCCGAAGAGGAAGCATCACGCGGAGAAGAGTTCCAGGAAGAGGAGGCACCATGCGAGGTAGTCGCTCTGTCTCGCTGGTGGTTGTGGCGAGTTTTGCGGTTGCGCTGGCCGCAGGGTGTACACCTCAGCCGCTTTCGAAGACTGAAATTATCCAGTTGGGGAGTCGGCGCGTCGCGGACGAAGCCGCGATTCGGGCGGCGGGCGACGCGCTGGGCGCAGCCTTTGAGGCGAAAGACATCGAGAAATCGCTTTCGTTCTATGTGGACGATCCGGTGCTTTTCGTGCCTAAGGGCCCCGCCGTGATTGGCAAGGACGCGTTGCGCAAGGCGTTTCAGCCCTTCATGAGCTTGCCTGGATTAAAGGCCACGACCAGCGACTTGATTATCGACGTGGCGCAATCCGGCGATCTCGCTTTCGAGCGCGGCAGCTTTACGAACACGATCACCGACGCGAAGGGAAAGACGACCACGGAAACGGGCAAGCTCGTCATCGTCTGGAAAAAGCAAGCCGACGGATCGTGGAAAGTTGCCGCGGACACCAACGCCGACGATCAGTAGGCTGGCAAGCTTTCGCGGCGCGCAAAATTGGCAAGATTTTGGCAGGCGCCAACACGGGCCGCGCTTGACACCGCATCGCGGCCGAGGCATCTTCCTTCCGCACGAACGCGACTCACTGGAGGTTTCACGATGTCCCAACAGCGTCCCCTGTGGTTAATGATCGCCGCGCTTTCCATCGTGTACTTCGCCGCCGCATGCGCTCAACAACAAGCGCCCGCGCCGCCGCCCGACACGCGCGCCGCGGATGAAACCTGGATACGCACCGCTGACGCCGACTGGGTCAAAGCGGCCGCGGCGAAAGATCTCGAAAAGTGCATGTCGTATTACGCGGACGACGCGGTTTTCCTATCGTCCGGCGTTCCCGCCGCCGTGGGCAAGGACAACATCCGCAAGAATATTCAAGGGCTTCTTGCCGTGCCGAATATGCGGATGACCGTCACGACCGCCAGCGTGCTCGTCTCGCGGTCCGGCGACCTCGCCATGGATAGCGGCACCGTGCAATCCGCGGTCACCGACAAAAAGGGAAAGACCGCGAACAGCACCAGCCAGTACGTCCTCGTCTGGAAAAAGGGGGCGGATGGTTCCTGGAAAATCACCGCGGACACCAGCGCCAACGTCAAGTAGCGGACCCGGGACGCCGCGGGAAATTCGCCGGGCGCGGAGTGAGCGGGATTAAAGCGGAAGCTGACCCGAATAAACGACGCGCGATTTTCCGCGCGTGGCGCGCTCGATGCGCCCGATGACGTAGAATTTTTCGCGGCGGCGCTTCAATTCCGCTTCCACGCGCGAAATGTGCTTCGTCGGCACCACCAGTATCATTCCCACGCCGAGGTTGAAGGTTTTCAGCAGCTCGTCGCGTTCGATCCGCCCGATCTGCGCGAGATAGCGGAAGATCGGCAGCACGGGCCACGAGCCCAGCTCGATCGCCGCCTGCAAGTTGTGCGGCAGCGCGCGCGGCAGATTGCCCGTGATTCCGCCGCCGGTGATGTGCGCCATGGAAGTAACCCAGCCGCGCGCGAGAATATTTTTCAGCAGCGGCCAATAGCAGCGGTGCGGTTTCAGCAACTCCGCGCCGATTTTGTTCCCCACTTCGGCCACGTAGCTATCCGGCTCGAGCTTCGCCACGCCGAAGACCAGCTTGCGCGCGAGCGAATAGCCGTTGGTGTGCAATCCGCTCGAGGGAAGCGCCAGCAGCACGTCGCCGGGACGCACGCGGCGCGAGTCCAGGATTTTTTTCCGCTCGACGGCGCCCACGATAAATCCCGCCAGATCGTAATCTCCGGGCGCGTACATGTCGGGCATCTCGGCCGTTTCGCCGCCGATCAGCGAGCAGCCCGCTTTCTTCGCCGCGCGGCTCATGCCCTCAATCACCTGCTCGAGGATGCGCGTGTCGAGCTTGCCCATCGCGATGTAGTCGAGGAAAAAAAGCGGCTCGGCGCCCTGCGTCAGAATGTCGTTCACGCAGTGGTTCACGATGTCCGCGCCCACGGTCGAATGAATGCCCGCCGCGCAGGCAACCTTCAGCTTCGTGCCCACTCCGTCGCAGCTCGCCACCAGCACCGCGTCGCGCCAGCGCTTTCGGTCGAGTCGAAACAGAGAGCCGAATCCGCCGATCGGCGCGAGCACACCGCGTCGAAATGTCTTTCCGGCCATCGCGGCGATTCGTCGCTTGGCTTCATCCGCAACCGTGATGTTGACGCCGGCATCGGCGTAGCGCATGAATGAGACTCTTTCCGTGAATAAAGGCGACTACAAAACCAGCGACTGCTTGCGGGCGGGGCGGATGGGCGGCACCACGCCAAGAAACTTTGCCGGGCATGGCATGCCATGCCCCTACAAAAAACAGCGGGCCGATTCGTGAATTTTAGAGCGTATGAAAAAGCCGCTTCCAACGCACTCGGCCGGGATGGATGAACACGCTGGCGTACGTTTCGAAACGATCAATGGCAAATCCTGGGCCCCAGACTTCGTTGGGATCCGGCGCGTCAATGGACATGTAGATGATCAGCGGCGTTCCAATAATGTTGGCGCGCGGCACGAAGCCCCAGAACCGGCTGTCCCTGGAATTATCCCGGTTGTCGCCCATCATGAAATATTCGCCGGGAGGCACCACGATTTCGCCGTTCACCACATGGTTGGAAAAGTCGGCCGTCCACTTCGTCGTCACGCCGCCGCCGATCGAAAGAATGCTGTCCGGCGGATAGTTCTCGACGGGGGTCCCCGCGGCGTCCATTTCGTGGACGGTGTAGGGCTCGTTGAGCCGCACTCCATTCACGAACACGTTTCCCGCCACCACCTTGATGTGGTCGCCCGGCACGCCGATGCAGCGCTTGATGAAATCCGGATTGCCCTCTTCGGGCAGCGGCGCGCGAAACACGATGATCTGCTGCCGCTTCGGATTGCGCCACAGCGGCACATGCCAATCGGTGAACGGCACGCCGGCATCGTAGCCCAACCGGCTGACGATCAAATGATCGCCGACCAGCACCGTGTCTTCCATCGAGCCGCTGGGAATCACGCGCGCCTGCACCAGCGTCCCTTCGATCAGCAGGAACGCCACGATCACCCAGAACCACGAAACCACCTCGCGCCAGATGCGCTCGTTGGCGGTGGCCGCGGCGGGCTTGCGCTTCTCGGCCTCCAACGCTTCCGCCGCGTCAGCTTTCACGATGCGCCTCCACTTCCAGTTGCACGAGCTCGGTCGGATAGCTGCCGGTGTAGCAGGCCGTGCAGAATTTTCCTTCCGTGTCTTCCACCGCCGCGCGCAGCGAGGGCAGCGAGAGATACCCCAGCGAATCGGCGCCCAGGAATTTCCGGATTTGCTCGACCGAATTGTGCGAGGCGATCAGCTCCTCGCGGCGGGGCGTATCCACACCGTAGTAGCACGGCGAAATCGTCGGCGGGCAGCTGATGCGCACGTGCACTTCGGTGGCGCCCGCTTCGCGCACCAGCCGGACGATCTTGCGGCTCGTCGTGCCGCGCACGATCGAATCGTCCACCAGCACCACGCGCTGCCCTTCCAGCATCCGCCGGATCGGATTCAGCTTCAACTTCACGCCGAAATCGCGGATGGCCTGCTCGGGCTCGATGAACGTGCGCCCCACGTAATGATTGCGGATCAGCCCCATGCGAAACGGATTTTCGGACTGGGCGGCGTAGCCCACGGCAGCGGGAGTGCCCGAATCGGGCACCGGCACCACCATGTCGGCTTCCACGGGATGCTCGCGGGCGAGCAAGCGCCCGAGTTGCTCGCGGCTCTGATTCACCGGGAGGCCGAAGACCACGCTATCGGGCCGCGCAAAATAGACGTGCTCGAAAATGCATTTCTGGTGCTGCTTTTCCGGCGCGAAGCGGATGGATTCGATTCCGCTGCGCGAAATCCGGACCATCTCGCCCGGCTCGACCTCGCGGACGTATTCCGCGTCGATCAAATCGAACGCGCACGTTTCCGAGCCGGCCACCCACGCACCGTCGATGCGTCCCAGAATCAGCGGGCGGAATCCGCGCGGATCGCGGATGGCATACATCTCGTCGGTGGTCAGCAGCAGCAGCGAATACGCGCCTTCCACTTGATTCAGCGCCTCGGCCAGCGCACTGGGAAGATTTCGCGCGTTGCTGCGAGCGATTAGGTGCACGATCACTTCCGTGTCGCTGGTGGTCTGGAAAATCGCGGCGCGATGCTCGAGCCGCCGGCGCAGCTCGATCGCGTTGGTCAGGTTGCCGTTGTGGCCCAGCGCGAGCTTGCCCTTGTTGAAATCGATCGCGATTGGCTGCGCGTTGATCAGCGTGGTATCGCCGGCCGTGGAATAGCGCGTGTGGCCGATGGCGGACGTGCCCGGCAGGCGCTCGATCACTTCGGGCGTGAAAATTTCCTGCACGTGTCCCAGGCTGCGGTGTAGGTGCAGATCCACTCCGTCGGACGAGGCGATGCCCGCCGATTCCTGGCCGCGATGCTGCAGCGCGTAGAGGCCCAAATACGTCAGCTTCGACGCCTCGGGATGGCCGAAGACGCCGAACACACCGCAGTGATCGTGGAAATGATCGTCGTCGATTTGGATCAGCTTGCTCATGAAGCGGCCTCGATGGCTTTGCCGAGCGATTCGCTCCACGTCTGGCGAAACGAATCCGTAGTGCCTCGAATCACAGGAGTACCTTTATATTGGATGCGAAATTCGCCGCGCGTGACGCTGCCGACTTGCTGGACCTTAATATCATATTGTGCCGCAATTGCCGTCGCACGGGCAAGCGACGCGGGCGCAATCGACACAACCGCGCGCGCACCGCGTTCGCCAAAGAGCGCAGATTCGGCGGGCTCATCATGCGAGCCAAGATCGATCTCCGCCGATAGGCCGTCGCTATCGAAGCAAGATTCCGCCAGGGTGACGGCGAGGCCGCCGTCGCTTACGTCGTGGGCTGAAAGAATTGCGCGCTCGGCTGCGAGCTTAACCAGGCAATCAATCAGACGCTTTTCGGCGGTCAGATCAATTGCCGGGGGCGTGCCTGCGACAATTCCGTGAATCGCCTTTGCATACTCCGAGGAAGAAAACATGCCGACCTGAAGGTCGGCGCTACGAAAGCTCTCGGGATTGGCACCATCAAGGAGCAGAATCAGATCGCCCTCATTGCGAAAGCCCGACCCCAGCGCGCAGTCGGCGTCTTCCATCAATCCCAGCACGCCTAGAACCGGGGTGGGATAGATCGGCTTGCCTAGGGTTTCGTTGTAGAAGCTGACGTTCCCGCCGGTGATCGGCGTTTCGAGCGCGCGGCAGGCCTCCGCGATTCCGTCAATCGCTTCGGTGAATTGCCACATCACCTCCGGCTTTTCGGGATTGCCGAAATTCAGGCAATTCGTCGCGGCGATGGGACGCGCGCCCGTGCACGCGACATTCCGCGCAGCCTCGGCGACGGCGTGCATCGCCCCCAGCCTTGGCGAAAGAAAACCCCAACGGCCGTTGCCGTCGGTTGATAGCGCGAGCGCCCGCTTCGATTCCTTCAGCCGCACCACCGCCGCATCGCCCTGTCCCGGGCCGACGCGCGTGTTCGTGCGCACCATCGAATCGTATTGCTCGGTGACCCAGTATTTCGACGCGATCGCGGGCGAGGCCAGCAGCCGGCGAAAATTCTCGGTGAGGTCCGCGCGCTCGCGTGCAAATTCGATGAGTGGCGCACCCGGAGCCGCCGCAGCCTTCGGCGCCGCAATCGGGCGCTCGTAGCGCGGGCCTTCTTCGGCCAGGGCGTGCGCGGGAATTTCCGCGGCCACGCGCCCGTGATTCAGCACGCGCAGCTTGCCGTCTTCAGTGACCCGCCCGATCTCGACCGCATCGAGCCCCCATTTGTGGAAGACGTCGAAGACTTCTCGCTCGCGGCCGCGCTCGGCGACCAACAGCATCCGCTCCTGCGATTCGCTGAGCATCATTTCATAAGGCGTCATACCGGTTTCGCGCTGCGGCACGCGCGCGAGGTCGATTTCGATTCCCGCGCCGCCGCGCGACGCCATCTCCGAGCTCGTGCTCGTCAGCCCCGCCGCGCCCATGTCCTGAATCGCCACGATCCCGCCGGTGCGCATCGCTTCCAGGCACGCCTCCAGCAGCAGCTTCTCCATGAACGGGTCGCCGACCTGCACGTTGGGCCGCTTCTGCTGCGATTCCTTGCTGAATTCCGCGGAAGCCAGCAGCGACGCTCCGTGAATTCCGTCGCGTCCCGTTTTGGCGCCCACGTAGATCACCGGATTGCCCGCGCCGTGCGCGCGAGCGAAGAAAAGCTCGTCCTTGCGCGCGATTCCCAGCGCCAGCGCATTCACCAGCGGATTATTCGAGTAGCACGGCTCGAACATCACCTCGCCGCCGACAGTCGGCACGCCGAAGCAGTTCCCGTAAAACGCGATCCCGCGCACGACTCCATCGAGAATGCTCCGGTTGCGCGCAATCTCCTCCGTCGTCGCGTTCCCTGCATCTGCGCCCGGCGAAATCGGTCCGAACCTCAGTGAGTCGAGCACGGCGATCGGCCGCGCCCCCATGGTGAAAATATCGCGCAGGATCCCGCCCACACCCGTCGCCGCGCCCTGAAACGGCTCGACAAAACTCGGATGATTGTGCGACTCGATCTTGAAGACGGCGACAAGCCCGTCGCCGATGTCCACCACGCCCGCGTTTTCGCCGGGCCCTTGCACCACGTGCGGGCCGCGCGTCGGAAGCCGTTTCAGGTGCACGCGCGAGGATTTGTAGGAGCAGTGCTCGCTCCACATCACGCTGAAGATGCCCAGCTCGGTGAGGTTCGGGTCGCGCCCCAGGATTTTCTGCGTGCGCGCGTATTCGTCCGGGGAGAGACCGTGCTCCGCCGCGATCTGCGGCGTGACTTTAATTTCGGTGTCGATCATCGAGACGAAGGCCCGGATCAGGAGCGCAAATTTTCGCAGCAAACGGCGTCTCGCGCAAGCGCGAGAAAATGGGATCAGGCAGGAATGCGTTCAGCCGCAGGCGCAGACTTTATTCTGTTCTCGGCGCGCGAAAGGCTTTCAACCATGGACCGCAGAATCACGAGGCCATCCGCCGAGCCGAGCGCCGACTCCACCGCACGCTCCGGATGCGGCATCAGTCCAACGACATTGCGTTCGCGGTTGCACAGGCCCGCAATCGCATGGAGCGCGCCATTCGGGTTCGCGTCGAAATCATCGGGGCCTGCGTCGCGCCCGTCCGGGTGGACGTAGCGGAAAACGATCTGCTTGTTGCGCTCGAGCTCCGCGAGCGTGGCCGCGTCGCAGAAATAATTTCCTTCCATATGCGCGATGGGCATTTTCAGAATTTGCCCGGGACGCGCGGCACAGGTGAACGGCGTATCCGTGTTTTCCACGCGCACGTGCACCTGGCGGCAGAGAAATCGCAGGCGCTGGTTGCGCAGCATCGCGCCGGGGAGCAATCCTGCTTCGAGCAGAATTTGGAATCCATTGCAGACGCCGAGGACCAGCCCGCCCGACCGCGCAAACCCGCTTACGGCTTTCATCACCGGCGAAAATCGCGCTATCGCGCCGGTGCGCAGATAATCGCCGAACGCGAACCCGCCCGGAAGGATGATCGCGTCGAAGCCGGAAACCTGCTCCGATTGGTGCCAGATGAATTCGACCGGCTGTCCGATCACCGAGCCAATGGCGTAGTACGCGTCGTCGTCGCAATTCGAACCCGGAAATTGCACCACGCCGAATTTCATGGGAATTTCATTTTAGCACAACTGAAACGAGGGGCCGTCCTTCACGAAAACCAAATCATTGAGCAGGCGATTTTTCGTACGCGTAACCCGGCATAACCCAGTCCGTATAGAAATTCGTCGGGATGATGAGCGCGCGCAGATGCGTGAAGCCCATGTCACGCAGCGCCACGAACGCGGGACGAAGATTCGGGCAATGATCGAGCGGACAGCATCCGCAATAGATCACGATATTCTCGGAGCGAGGAACAGGCTGGGCCCACTTCTTCAGGTCGTCGATGCCCTGCGCTGTGCTCCCGGGACCGTGGAAGAGCGCGCCGGGAATGTGCCCGCCCTCGTACAGCACATGGGGAGCGACGCAGACGACCGTCGGCTTGCTCGCGCCTTTCGCGGCGGCGAGTTCCTTGGCGAGGTCGGCGGGCTGGACCGTTTGCGCGGCCGTCCAGGGATCGGATGGTGAGTCGGCCGCGGCGCCGGAGACGAAGTGTGCCGCTCCCGCAGCGAAGACTCCGAGGACGACGACCAGAATCCCGGATAGCAGGGTTCGAACGGCGCCGGATTTTAGGCTGGGCATCTGTTTGGCTCCGAAAACGGTCAAATCATATCGCCGTTGCCGCTTCCCGGACCTCCCTATTTTGGACCAGAGCCGAAGTCGCCGGATTTGCGCCGTAAGCGCCCGCTAAGCAGCCCAAAAGGGGCCAAAATTGCCACCACATCGAAGGATCTGGTGCAGAATTTAGCGGCGGGGCTTTGCGCGAGGCCGCGATTTCGATCTCGTGGGTCGGCGGGAATTCTTTCCTGGCGACGACCGGCGCTTCGACCGCTTTGCCGGTTTTTTCGCGGCGGCTAGCTCGCGGCGGCGCGCTTTGGCCCAGCCGAGCTTGTTGATCTGGCGGCCCCGGGCGATCGCCAGCGCGTCTGGCGGAACATTTTCGGTGATCACCGAGCCGGCGGCGACGTACGCACCGTCGCCGACGCGCACGGGCGCGACCAGCGCCGAGTCGCTGCCGATGAAAACGCCCTTGCCGATTTTCGTTTCGTACTTGGCTACGCCGTCGTAGTTGCAGGTGATCGTGCCCGCGCCGATATTTGCGCCGGGGCCGATCGTTGCGTCGCCCAGATAACTGAGGTGATTGGCTTTCGCGCCCTCGTGTACCACGGATTTTTTGACCTCGACGAAATTTCCGATGTGCGCGCCCGCGCGAATGTCCGCGCCGGGACGCAGCCGCGCAAACGGTCCGACCTGCGCGCCCGGGCCGATGCGCGAAGAATCAACATTCGAATGCGGGCCGACGATCGCGCCGTCGTCCACGCGCATGTCGTGCAGAATGCTGCCGGTGCGAATCTGGCAATGCGCGCCGATGCGCGTCTTGCCAAGGAGTTGAACGCCCGGCTCGATCACCGTGTCCGGGCCGGCGGTCACGTCGGGATCAATCACCACCGTCTCGGGAAGATAGATCGTGACGCCAGAATCCATTAATTCAGCGGCCTTGCGCGCGCGCAGGACGCGGTCGGCGTCGGCGAGATCCGCGCGCGTGTTGCAGCCGAGCACTTCGTTCGCATCGGCGGCGACCTGCGCGAGTACGCGTTCGTTGCGCGCGCGCAGCATGGCGATCGCGTCGGTGAGATAGAGTTCGCGATGCGCGTTTTCCGGACGCAGCGCGGCGAGGCACGACCAGAGTTTTTCAAGCGTGAAGCAATAGATCGCGGAATTCACTTCGCGGATGGAGCGCTGCTCCGGCGTCAAGCTGGTGTCTTCGACGATCGCCTGCACGCGGCCTTCGGCATCGCGCACGATCCGGCCGTACGCGCCGGGATCGGCAAGCTCGGCGGTGAGAATCGTGGCGGCGGCTTCGCCGCGGCGGTGCGTATCGAGCAGGGCCGCGAGCGTTTCGGTGCGCAGCAGAGGCGCGTCCCCGGGGAGCACGATCGCGAGCTTCGCGCTTTTGCGAATCGCGCGCCGCGCAACCTGCAGGGCGTGCCCCGTGCCGCGCTGCGGTTTCTGCACGATTGTCTGAAGGGGTGTTTGCGTGCCAAGCTGCTCGGCGAGCGCGGCCACTTCTTCCGCCTGGTGGCCCACGACTACGAGAATCTGCGCGGCCTTCAGCGGCTGGCATGCGCGGACGACGGTCTCAAGAAGAGGGCGTCCCCCGGCGCGGTGCAGAACCTTGGCGAGATCGGAACGCAGGCGCGTCCCTTTTCCGGCGGCGAGAATTACGATGGAAGTGTCGGCGGCAGGCATGAACGCGAGCATTGTCGCTCCGCCCGAACCCTTTCGCAATGAAAACAGCGGCGGCAGGTCCGTTCACGGTTACCAGACAATCACCCAAGTGCAGCCTGGCCATCGAAACCTCCACTATTGTTGACTCGCCTCCTGCGACAAACGCAATCGAGGGCGGAGGAAGCGTACGGCGCGCGAGACAGAGGTCCAAATCGGAGATTCCAGTTGTGATGCGTATCACAGCCTTATCCACCTATCCCGTATTAAATTGAAG
>JARLGK010000081.1 GCA_031296075.1 Candidatus Acidiferrales bacterium | reverse complement strand
GTGGCCCGTGCGGGGATCCTCGACCTCTCGCGCAACGTCGCGCACCAACGCTTTGAGTGACGGCGTGGCCGACGCGCCGAAATTGGGGCCGCTCACACCGACATCAGTATTGATGTAAACGACGGCCTTGGCTTGCAACTCAGCGCGATTGGCTTCCACCCATTCGGTTGAGCCGATCAGACCAGGCTCTTCGCCGTCCCACGCGCAGATGACGATCGTGCGGCGCGGCTTCCAGCCGGAGCGCGCGAGTTCGCCGAGCGCGCGTCCAGTTTCGAGCATCGCTGAGGTTCCGCTGCCGGGATCGGCGGCGCCAAACACCCAGGCATCGTGGTGATTACCGAGCACCACCCATTCGTCGTCGGAAGTTCCGTGCAGCTTCGCGATCACGTCATAGATTGGCCGCTGCTGGTAGTCCATGACGAGTTTCATGTGGGCTTCAGCGCCGCCCGGCCCGAAGTGGTAAGTGATCGGGAGCCCGCCCTGCCAATCGGGCGGAACAGCCTGGCCTCCGAGATTCGCTAGAATTACCGAAGCATCCTGCGCGTTGATCGGCATTGTGGGAATGCGCGGGAGGCTCGCGGCGTCGGCCGGCGCGAGGCGCTTCGCGGCCGGCGTGGCGGCCACGCCCGGAGTGAGCGGATCGCCGGGATAAACCTGCGTATAGATGATGGAGCCGCGCTGGATGCCGCTCATCGGGCGCCACGGACCATTTGGGTAAGTCGCTCCCGCGACATTGCCATCATCCTTGGGATCGGAAAAAAGGATCAGCGCGAGGGCTTTGTGTTCGTCGGCGAGTTTCGCTTTGATACCGCGATAGCCCTTGCCGTAGCGCGCGAGAATAATCTTGCCTTCGACGTGCACGCCGGATGATGCCAGCACGCGGTAATCCTCCTGCGTGCCGTAATTCACGTAAACGACGGGCGCGGTGACTTCGCCCGAAGGGGAGTAGAGATTGAATGCGGGACCGACGCGCTTGTCGAACGTGTCTCTATCCACGTCGATGGGCTGCTCCGGCGACGCGAGTTTTTTGTTCTCGGGCTTCGTCAACTCGAGGGTAACTTCGCGCGGCTGAGGTAGCCAAGCGCTGTAAGTGACGATCTCGGCGTCGAATCCGAAACTGCGGTACTGATCGCGCAACCATTCGGCGACGCGGCGGCTCGCTTCGGTTCCGGCCATGTGCGGCTCGCTCGTCAGGTGGCGAAGATCGCTCTCCGCGTGCGCGGCGTCGGGGATCGCGCGAAGTTTTTCTTCGAGCTTTTGTTCTGCGGCTACGCGCGCGGGCGCGAAGCCGGTGATGGTGGAGGAGTCCTGGGCGCTGCCCGCAACAGCGGCGAGAGACAAAATCACGGCAGCGCAAGCGCCCGCAGCGATGCGCGGATTGGAAATGTGATGTTTCGTTTTCAGCATCCCGGCTATCTTAGTCGAGCACAGGCGAAGCGCAAGGACGGAGTGCTGCGGGATTCTCGCCTAGGATTTGAATGGAACCAGCGCGCGCAGCCGCGATTCGCGAAAATATATTCCGAGCCAGGTGAGGACGCCGAAAGCAATCGCAAGGCACGAATTGAACATCGGGTTGTGGAGGAACACGTTGATCGCCACCGCGCCACCGAGATAACCGACGAGCAGGATCGCGCCGAGGATCGAAGTCTGCGGAATCACGTAGAGAATGACGCAGACGAGCAGCGTCCAGCCGATGCCCACGACCATACTTACGGTGAATCCCATCTTCACGCTGGTGTCGATTACCTGCGGAACCTTGATGATTTTGGTGATGCTGTCGAAAAGCATGAACAGGACCACGAGTCCGCTGATGACGCGTCCCGTCCAGAGCATGCCTTTGGATGTGGTGGCCGATGCAGCGGTCGATGACATTGGCATTCCCCCATTTTCGATTTACTCGCAGGATGTGACTGCGAGTCCCCAGCCTCTTTTATCTCAACGTGCCACAAATGGCGACCAGATATTTTGCCAAACGGTCGAGCTGCTGGATCCAGCCGATCGGCGCGCCATGCGTGGCGTCCGATTCAAACGAGTAGATCTCGCGAACCGGGCGCAGTTTTCACGTCGTTCATTTCTGCGGCGCCAAGTCTTTCGAATGGACCGAACGCTTGACGCGGCGGAAATCGAGTTCTAGGGTAGATGCAATCGAAGTGCGGGGAGAAATGCGCGAGACGCGATGAAAATTCTGATTTCAGGTGCATCGGGGCTCACCGGAACAGCGCTCGTGAGTGTTCTGCGTGCACAAGGGCACACCGTCGCGCGACTGGTGCGCCCGGGGAGCGCTGCGTCTGCGGGTGATATCGCCTGGGATCCAATGGCCGCGACGATCGACGTGCCGGCCATGGAAGGCACCGAGGCCGTAGTGCATTTGAGCGGAGCCAGCATTGCGCAAGGCCGCTGGACGCCGGCGAGAAAAGCAGTTCTGCGCAGCAGCCGGATCGACACGACGCGCGTTTTGGTGGATGCGCTTGCGAGCTTGCGGCAGAAGCCGCGCGTATTTGTTTGCGCCTCGGCGATCGGCTGCTACGGAAATCGCGGCAACGAAATCCTGACGGAATCGAGCGCGATCGGCACAGATTTCCTCGCGCTGCTTGTTCGCGATTGGGAGGCGGAGGCGACACGAGCCGAAGTGAGCGGCATCCGCACCGTATTGCTGCGCTTCGGCGTGATTCTTTCCGGTGAGGGCGGCGCGCTGCCACAGATGTTGCTGCCGTTTAAGTTCGGATTGGGAGGCCGCCTGGGAAGCGGCAAGCAGTGGATGTCGTGGATTGCGCTTGCGGACGCTGTCGGGATCATATGTTTCGCCATCACTGACGAGCATCTCGCCGGCCCGCTGAACGTGGTGGCCCCGAACCCGCTACGAAACGCCGAGCTCACACGCATCGTGGGGACGATTCTTCACCGGCCTGCGATTCTTGCCGCGCCGGCGTTTGCGCTGCGGATCGCGCTGGGTGAGATGGCCGATGCCTTGCTGCTGGCAAGCCAGCGCGTGATTCCCGAGCGCGTGTTGGCGTCGGGTTACTCTTTCCGCTTCTCTGAATTCGAACCAGCGTTGTGTGCCGTTCTCGATCGCAAAAGCTAGCGCCCGTCCCACATCGAATTGCGTCGCTGCCATTGTGGGACATCGGCGAAGACACGAGGCAGCTCGAGTTCGGCCGACGATCAGTGCCTCGATTGAATTTTCGCTGTCTTGGCTTTACATTAAGCTATTGTTTCATAAGGGTTTAGCGCCCCCTTTGGTCGTGGTCCTCACTTCGCCTAGGGTCCTCAATCGCCGCTCAACACGGTCTGTTTCAACCAATCGAGCATGGGATTTTCTAGCGGAGTGCAGGCGTTCACGCGCGTGATCACGGCGAACGCGCCGGGAGTTTCG
>JARLGK010000007.1 GCA_031296075.1 Candidatus Acidiferrales bacterium | reverse complement strand
TTCTCAACCGGCAGCTGCGTCATTGGGAGACAACCTACAACTGCGTGAGGCCTCACCAGTCTCTCAACTACCTCACCCCACTGGAATTCGTCACTCGGTGAAAACTGAATCTCAGAAAGGCAAAGTGTCACTAATCTACTGGACGAGTACAACAGGAAGCGGACGCGCGCGCGCGATGGTATACTCCCGCGGCACGGCGACAGAAGGAGACGAATTCCATGAGCGAAGCGACCCCAGCAAAGAGCAATCCACTCGATCCGGCGGTGTTCAAGCCCGCGGCGATTTCCGCGGAGACTCTTGCGGCCAATGAAGCGTTCCGGAAGGCGATGAGCGCCGGACCCGACTGGTGGGACATTGGCGCGCCGGCGTTTCGCGAAGCTGCGGCGAGTGGGCGCGGGCCATTTCCGCTGCCGGAAAAATCGCCGCGCGGGCGCACGATCGAAATCGAAGGCAAGGGCGGGCACAAAGTGGCGCTGCGCGTGGTGGCGCCGGAGCACGCGAAGGGAATCTACCTGCACTTTCACGGCGGCGGGCTGGTGCTGGGCTCCGCGATGACGCACGACATGATGATGGAGCGCATCATCGCGAGCACGGGCATGGCGTGCGCGAGCGTGGAATATCGGCTGGCGCCGGAAAATCCGTATCCGGCGGCGTGGGACGACGGCGAGTCGGCGGCGCTGTGGCTGATCAAGAACGGGAAGAAGGAATTCGGCACGGAGGTGATGACGATCGGCGGCGAGTCCGCGGGCGCGACGCTTGCGGCCGCGATCCTATTGCGCATGCGCGACCGGCACGGCTATACCGGATTTCGCGCGGCGAACCTGAGCTACGGCAACTACGATTCATCGATGACGCCGAGCCAGATGCTGTCGCCGGACCGCGGCATTCTGGTGGGGAAGCTGAGCATCCAGAAATTCCGCGAGGCGTACCTGCCGAAAGGCGTCGACCCGCGCAATCCGGACGTTTCGGCGCTGTACGCCGACCTGAAAGACATGCCGCGGGCGATCTTCACCATCGGCACGGTCGACCCGCTGCTGGACGACACGCTGTTCATGTATTCGCGCTGGATCGCGGCGGGGAACGAAGCGGAGCTGGCGATTTATCCGGGCGCACCGCACGCCTTCAATGTTTTTCCGCTGCCGCAGGCGCCGGAAGCGAACGCGCGGATCGATGCCTTCTTGAAGCGCGCGGTTTCCTAAGCTGTGGCGAGACGGGCTGCGGAAAAAGGCAACGAAGCGTGACCTCAGGCGCTAAAGCGCATGGAGCACAAGCTCTCTATGTCGGAGCTGAAGCTCCGACCCCCTAAAATGCCTCTGTTTTTCGCAAGCTGGAGAGTCAGTTCGCGGACCCGGCGAGCGGAATTTCCGCCGCTCCCAGAATGTGGCGGCTGCCGCGCTGCTGAACGAAGACCACCACGCGAAGATTTTCGCGTTTCCAATTCTTCGCGAGCTGGGCGACCGGCTCCGCCGAAAAAGATCCGTCGGATTTCAGCGGCCCGAGCACTCGAAACTCGCGCACGACATCGGCAATCTCGGGCGCGGGCGGGTTATCGCTGACCGCGAGTTGCCAATGGCATTTTATTGGGCGAGAACGCTCGCCAGACGCAATAACCGCGGATCAAGCATCTTTGTCTTCCCAACAATTTGCACTAAGGGCGTCGTGACAATCTCTCCTTTGGCGAGGCCCACCAGGACGCTAAATTCGTTGCGGGCGATAGACTCAGTAGCCTCTGCGCCCAGCCGCGTGGCAAGTAAGCGGTCGAATACGCCCGGCGCGCCGCCTCGCTGCACGTGCCCTAGCTTTACGATTCGCAACTCGAAGCCGAGCCGGCCGCGATGCTCTTGGAAATAGTGCGCTAGCGCTTCGGCGTTGTAGGAGGCTCCTTCCGCAACAACAACGATGGCGTGGCTCTTCCCACGATCGTACGCAGCACGCAAATCGCGGGCGACGGCCTCTGGATCGGTCGGCGTTTCCGGAAGAACGATGCATTCGGCTCCTCCAGCGATGCCGGAGACGAGCGCGAGGTAACCGCAATTGCGGCCCATGACCTCGACCAAGAACGCGCGCTCGTGAGAGGAAGCCGTGACCTTGACGCGGTCGATCGCTTCCAAAGCTACGTTCAGCGCAGTGTCCACCCCGATGGTGATTTCGGAACCGTATAGGTCGTTGTCAATCGTTGATGCAACGCCCACCACGGGGAACCCTTTCTGCGAGAGAGCGAGAGCGCCGGCTTGAGACCCATCACCGCCAATGATTACGAGTGCGTCGATCTCCCGCTGCCGGAGAAACCGTATTGCCTTCAGTTGTGTGTCGTCCGCCTTAAATTCAGGGTATCGCTTGCTGCCCAGCATCGTTCCGCCACGTTGAATGATTCCGCCGACGTCTCGACGGCCTAACGGGAGAAAGTCATCGTTGGCCAGGCCAGCATAGCCGTGGCGGACGCCGAACGCCTCCCATCCCTTGTCAATTGCGGTCCGCACAACTGCCCGAACTGCGGCATTGATTCCGGGAGCGTCGCCACCACTGGTGACTACCGCGATGCGCTTCATGAAGTTCCTTTAGCCGATTGCGCCTGCTTACAGGAGCACGACCGTGAAGCAGCTTACAACTAATCGGATCGGGAGAAATACCGCAGTCCTTCTCCGTTTCCGAGAAATGCGGCCCAATCATGCCTAGTGGCCATTCGTAGGTCCCCGCGATTAGGCCCGCAAATTCGCGGGTTTCGCTGAAATCGGAGAAATAGAGAAAAATCCCAAGAGTAATTGGCGGTGGGCGCAGTCGCGTGCGAACTCTTCTCTGCCCCAATTCCCTGCTAACAGGGAAAAATACAGGGAAACCACGCCTTGAGCCCGACCCTAAACCCGCCAACTCTCCGCTTAAGACGGATATTAGGGAGAGATATTCGTTATTTGCGGCGAATCGGAACAGGGAACGAATAGAGCATCGATTCCCTCTTACCCGCGCAGCGAGATGATACCCCGTTTCCTAGAGGTTTTCGAGAGCCGCTTCGGATCACCGAATGTCCCGATAAGCGAACACGATCTGCCCAATTAGCGCCGCGTACGCTCAAGTCTGTTCAGCGACCAGAGCCCATGTTAGCTTACAGTACGGCTGACCAACCATGACTCTGCGGGTCCGCGTCGAAACGCTGCCCCTTCCCTAGCTGATAGAAACCTATTTCGTTAGTCTCGGGATCCCGGATCACCAGATCTATTTTGCGGCCATCTGCTTCATGGCCCATCGGATCGTCTAACGAGCAGCCGCGAAGCGAGCGTATCCCCCTTCCTGCATATTCGAGAGTCCGGAAAAGATATCTGATAAACGAACCGGAATATCGATATCGACTGATACACCCATTAACTTGCTTCTCGATCTCATCCTCGTGGCCTCGCCAACGAGACATGTAGCAATAGTTCTCGAGCCATCCGTCAATCGTGTAGCGAAGGAGGTCAATGACTTCAGCCCTAGCCAATACGTTTCCTGCTTGGGAAACGCGCACAAGAGCGATTGCGACCGTGTCTCTTATCTGCAAATCCGTCGTGTCGGCTGGAGCGACAAAAACGTAAAGTTTGCTCCTATATCTATTTAGGATCAGATCGATTTCCTTGCGGTTCCTGTATGGTCTGGAATTTCGTTTCCGCCGGGGCGCCCAGAGTCGCTGAACCCCCGACTCAAGCGCGCGCGTGATTCTGTCCCAGTCAATGCCGCCGACTTCGGAGCGGATGTGCTTACGGATGATGCTGTAGCATTTAGGAGCATGTTCGACAATCCACGTGCTATTGAAGGTTGCGGGGGAGTTCTGTTGCAGCAGTCCATTTAGCTCCGCGACAACTTCCTGCAGACTATCCATCTCGGTGCCCTTGGTAACGGCGGAAAAGCAGAACATTTTATAACGGGCGCTGGCTGAGAAACCGTTCTTCGGCTCTGGTCCAAGTGGAAATCAGCACTCATCATCGTGACGCCGGAAACGGTCGTCCGTTGGCACCGAGCAGGCTTCCGGATGTACTGGAAGCTGATCTCGAAAGTGAGGAGGCAGGTCGGGAGAAGGCCCACTCCAAAGGCAGTGCGCGAGTTGATCTTTCGAATGGTTCGTGAGAATCCGACGTGGGGAGCGCCACGCATCCACGGCGAACTGCTGATGCTCGGTTTTCATGTCTCGGAGCGAACGATCTCCCGGTGGATGAAGCGAGCGCCGAGAGATCCCGAGCCTGCCAAGCGATGGCTGGCCTTCCTTCGTAACCACCGAGAAGCCATCGCGGCGATGGACTTCTTCGCGGTGCCAACCGTCACGTTTGGTGTGCTCTACGGCTTCTTTGTCATCGCTCATGATCGTCGGCGCATCCTGCACTTCAACGTCACGAAGCATCCGACGAGTCTCTGGGTCGTTCAGCAACTCCGAGAAGCCTTTCCCTTCGGGTCGGCTCCCCGGTTTCTGATCTTGGATCGCGATGGAAAGTATGGGATTGAGGTTCCCGCAGCCGTGCGATCCCTGAAGATCAAGCCTTTACGAACTTCGATTGAAAGTCCTTGGCAGAATGGCGTCGCGGAGCGCTGGATGGAAAGCTGTCGGCGCAACCTGCTCGATCACATCATTGCGGTGAACGACCGGCATCTGAAGAGGCTGCTTTCCGAGTACGTGCGTTACTACCACGATGATCTCACGCATCTGGGACTGGGGAAAGGAACGCCGGGCGGAAGAACTCGTTCCGTGACTCGCGGTCGCGTCCTTTCTCACGAACGAGTCGGCGGACTGCATCATCGTTATGATCGAGCTGCCTGATCCGCACCAACTTTTCGCCTTCATTACATATATGTACGCCGCGTGCGCGCGAGTCTCCGCCTAAGAGATCGTTCGCGCTCCTCGAAGCGATTCTTGACCGAGTTCAGGCTCGCTTTTCAATCCGAGGCACAAGGCTAATCGCGCCGTTTTCGACGCGGATGACATTTTGGCGAGGGACAACGGTCATCCTCGAAGCAATCATAGACGAGCAGGGCAACGTCACCCATGTGCAGGTGACTAGCGGCCCCGGCTTGCTCTTGGCCTCGGCCATGAAAGCCGTGGCGGAGAGAAAATACGAGCCAACAATTCTGGATGACGAACCCGTTGCCATCCGCCTAGACGTCAAGGTTCAATTCCACCTGTCCTGAGCCGCGGCGCGGCACCGCTTTCGCGCGCGATTTCAGTGACGACCCTTCCGGCATCGCACGTCGCGGATGAAGTTTGCATTGCGCAGCTCTTTATCCTGAGCGAAGCCGAAGGGCAGCCGCGACATAAGTCTGTGGCGCGCTGCGCCGTCAAATGTGCAATCTCACCCGCAGCAAGTTTTCTTCATCCTGCACTGCAGCGGCGCGCAAGAAAGTTGTGAAGTTTAGGGGGCCGGAGCTTTTTATCCTGAGCGGAGCCGAAGGGCAGCTCCGACATAAGTAGACGGCGCGCAGCGCCTACGACTGCGCCGGTTCACCCGCAGCATGTATTCGATTCCCGTACCGCGCCGCACGCTCAACGAAATTGCGCCAGAAAACTGCGCAGCGCCGAGACGCATTCCTCCGGCCGGTCGATATAAATCTCATGTCCCTCGCCGGCGATTCGCACCAGGTCCGCGCGCGGCAGGCTCGCCGCAATCCGCTCCTGTTCCGACATCGGCGTCGCAGCGCTTCGCGTCGGCGCAAGCACCAGCGCCGGCACTTCCACCTCCGGCAGCAGCGGCGAGACGTCCGTCGTGGAAATCACGCGGCTGTATCCGACGAGCGACTCCGCTCGCGAACGCGCGAATTGCTTGATCGACCACTCCGTCCTCGCGGGATCTCCGCGCGGTGCCGTACCCGGCTGCGACAGCAGCTGGCGCGCCCAGCCCTCCGAACCCATTTCCATCAGCGCGCCCTGCCACGTGTCGTGCCCCAGCGCGAGAAATTTCTGCTCCGCGGGACCAATCGTCGTCGGCGTGCCGCACAGCGTCAGTGACCTCACCCGTGCCGGATGCGTGGCCGCGAATCCGATGGCGAGCATCCCGCCCGTGGATTCTCCCAGTAGATGAACGTCCCTTAAATCGAGCGCGTCGCAGAAGCCGGACAAATCCCGCACCAGGCCGTCGAACGACCATGGGTAGCTCGCTCCCGGATCGCCCGAGCCGCCGTGTCCGCGCAGATCGCGCCGGATCAGGCGGTAGTCGCCCGCGAGCATCGGCACCCAGTGTCGCCAGAATTGCGACGTCCGCCCGAATCCGTGCTGGATCAGAATCGTCTGCCGCGGCCTCCAGGCATTGGTGAAGTCGTCGTCCTCGTAGTACGTGACGTATCCGTTGATTTTGATTTCAGGCATTTTGTTTCCGCACGCGCTTTAATCGAAGCGTTGCCCGTAAGGTGGAAGGGCGGGGCTTCAGCCCTGACATAAACAATTTGCGCGAAGCGCCTTCCGTTGCGCTGACTTTGTTGCAGCATATAGCCGAGTCACTTCGCATCGGCGTCCCGCAGCCAGCGACAATCGCAAACTCCTACGGCTTCACCGCCGGCAGCGCAGGCGGAGGCGTCGTTCGCGGCGGCAGGTCATCGAATATTTCGCGCTTGGCGAATCTCCATTTGCCGTCCTCGCGCTTCAGCGTGTCCTCGTAGTGCCCGGCGCCCGCAACAACGGACTTGCAGTCCCTCGTCGCGATCGTCTCCCAGTAGGCTTGATCCGTCGCCGTGTCTCCATCGAGATGCAGCGAGAGGTTGGTCACCACGTGCATCGTTCTCGGCGTGCCGGCCGGAACGGGGCACGGCGAAGGAGTTGTCGGCGCAGCCTGGCCTCCGAATGCGGGCAGCTTGGTGAAAAAGTCCTGAATCGCGGCGGGACCCGTGCGCCTGGTCGCTCCGCCCTGCATGACAAGTTCGCCATCCTTGGCGAACAGCGCCCCGTACGCCGCCCAATTCGCCGAGTCCAGCGCCCGCGGATAATCGCCCATCAGCAGCTGCTCGATCGCTTGACGATCTTCCACCTTGCGCAAGCGCGCCGCCGCATCATCGCTCTTCGCCTGACCGAACGCGCTACCCGTCACCACCATACTCAGAATCGTGACTGCCAAGATCCCAAACACCCGCAATTTCGCAGATCGTCTGTTCATGTTGACCTCCTTGCGTTGAATTCCACCGCCGCTTCCCCCGCGCGGCAGGAGCATACTCCAGAACCGCGCACAATCGAACGCGCCACGAAAATAAATCTCGTCCGTGACTGCAATTCGGATTCGGCGTATAAGGTGCTGACGAAGGTCATTGAGGGGGAATAATTCTATGAATTCCTCGCGTCACCTCAACCGCACATTAGCCCTCATCGCCGGCGTGCTGGCGTTCGTGGGATACGCCCGCGCCCAGCAGGCCCAGCAATTCGTTCAATTCGCGGGCGCTCCCTGCGCCGCGCCGCCCGTGCTGCACTGTCCCGATAGCGACTGCACCGCCGACCGCGAGATCAACCAGGGACCCGTCGTCGAGATGAAGACTCGCCGCACCTACTTCCTCGATTATCCCTGCGATCTGAAGCCGGGCGAGAAAGTCACCTTCATTCTCAGCATTCACGGCGCCGGATCGTACGGCAATTGGCAACGCCACTATTTCCCGCTGCTCGACTACGTGGACAAATACCGCCTCGTCGTCGCCACGCCGAATTCCCCGACGCACGTGTGGTCCAACGCCGACGACGAGTACCTGCAAAACATCGTCAATTCCATCGTGGATCAGCTCGGCAAGCAGAACGTCAAGGCTTTCTGGCTGGTGGGCCACTCGCAGGGCGGCATGACTTCCAACCGCCTCCTCCGCACCGATTTCTTCGCGAGTCGCGTAGACGGCTGGCTCAGCCTTTCCGGCGGACGCCTGGGACCGACCCCACCAATCCCGCCAAGCTTCTTCGCCGCAGCTCAACCGGCGCCCGGCGCTACTCCCGCTTTTACCGCCGGCGCTCTTGGTGCGGCCATGGCCGCCCTGCGCGACCCTCCTGCTGCGGATTTCTCGTTCATCTTTGAAACGGGAGAACATGAACTCGGTGGCCAGCCCTTGCCCGATGCTTCTCCCTGGGCCACCAAATTCGGCTGCGGCGCGCGCGTTCGCGTTGCGGATATCGCCGATACCAAAGCCGGCTACGTGTACGATCCCACCCGCCAGAATCCCGGCTCCGATGCGTGGGGACATTTGCCGCGTCCCGGCACCGCCGCAGTCATGCAGTACCCGAACTGCAAGGACGGCCGCGTCGTCGCCGACGTCATCCGCGCCGGCAAAGGCCACACCGAAGGCCTCGAACCGAAAATCACCGAGCAGCTCGTGCAGCTAGTGCTCTCCGCGCGCGGCGGCAAAATCCAGCAGCTTCCGTAAGCCTGTCCCTCGCCATAATCTCATCCGTACCGAAAAGAGCGCGATTCCCTTTCGCGACTGCACACTAAGTTGGGCCAGGAGCTTTCGGATGTGTGACGAAGCTCTCTGACAGCAGTCCTTGAGCGAGTGTGACACTTCCCCTGTCTATAAGGATACGGTCGGCCCGCGTGCGCTTTTCCGGCGACGTGTAGGTTTGGATCAGGCAGCCCGATCGTAACGATGATGCAGCCCTCCAAGTCGCGCTCTGGAAAGGACGCGACCCGCGGCTATAGCGCGAATTCTGCCGTTCGGTGTTCCCTTCTCGAGTCCGAGATGCGTGCGGTCGTCGTGGTAGTAGCCAACATAATCAGCGAGCAGACGCCTCAGGTGGCGCCTGTTCAAAGCGATCACGTGATCCAGCAAGTCACCCCTGCAGCTCTCAACCCAACGCTCCGCAATTCCATTCTGCCAAGGACTCCGCAACGAAGTGCGGATGCACTTGATTTTCATCGATCGGATCGCAGCGGGGACCTCCGCCCCATACTTGGCGTCACGATCGAAGATGACGAACCTTGGAGCCGACCCAAATGGAAACGCCTCCCGCAACTGCTGGACGGTCCACAGGCTCGTCGGATGGCTGGTGACATCGATGTGCAGGATGCGTCGACGATCATGAGCGATGACAAAGAAACCGTAGAGGACACCAAACGTGACGGTTGGCACCGCGAAGAAGTCCATCGCCGCAATCGCTTCCCTGTGGTTTCGAAGGAACGCGAGCCAACGTTTGGCTGGCTCAGGCTCTCTCGGCGCCCGTTTCATCCAACGGGAAATGGTTCGCTCCGAGACATGAAAACCGAGCATGAGCAGTTCGCCGTGGATGCGCGGCGCTCCCCACGTTGGGTTCTCAACAACCATCCGGAAAATCAACTCTCGAACTTCCTTCGAGGTCTGTCTTCTCCCAACCTGTATCTGGACTCTGGAGATCAGCCTCCAATACATACGAAAACCGGCCCGGTGCCAACGGACCACAGTTTCAGGCCTGACAACGATGAGAGCTTCTTTCCATCCTGACCAGAATCGACTCACGGTGACCCAGAAGAGTTTGTCGACCAATGCCAGCCGTGGCCGAGGACGCCGACGTTTCAAAACCGCGAGTTGTTACCGGAGCACGAGATTCTCCAAAACGAGATTCCCGCGGATGCGGAAGAGGCGAATCAGTACTCCGATCCAGAGGAGAAGCTGGCTCAACATAGCACGGAGTTATACCAGAATCAGGGGTCGGGATATTGCCGTAAGCTATTGATTCGGTGGCCGGACAGAATTTTGGCGAGGCACAGGTTCATGGCACCGGACGCGGAAACTGGTCGAGGAACTGATGCTTTCACTCCGCGGCTCGCAAATCGATCCACGCTCCAATCTTGGATTCGCACGATGTTCGTGTGCCCACATTCTCCTTGACACCGTACTGGCCGCGTGCAAACTTCCCCTTCGTCGTAGGCCTTTGAATGGGAGGAGATCATCCGATGGCGAGCCGAAGAGAATTTCTTCAGATTGGTGTCGCGGCATTGGCATTGCCGATCTCAGCGCGGGCCGGGTTGACGCCGGCGAATTCCGCCGCGGCGAGCGAATCAGCGCCGACGCCGCTGTACAAAGTGATTTTCGACGAGAGGTTCGCGACGAGCCGCGCGTTTGCAGGCGAGGTGAAGCGGCTGGGCGCGCCCATTTACGGAATCAAGGGCGACATCACCGATCTATGGTTCCACGATCTCGACGCGCGCTGGAAGAAAGAACCGATCGGGATTGCGGGGCTGACGGAACACGGCCCGCTATTCTGCCTGGAGAGGCTGGCGTGGGATCACGGGATGCGTGTGGTGTATCGCGCCGATCATACGTACCGGTCCGACGGCTACATGGAGCACGAGCTTTCCGGTTCCGAAGGCATGCTGCGCGAGGCCGTCAACCTGAGTTCGAGCGGGCCGGATTGGAGCAGCCGGGTGGCCAGTCTGATGACGCGATGCCCCGCGAGCCGCGCGCAAGCTTCCAAAATGACCGTCGTCACACCGGCTGCGAAACCGGCGGACGATCCGGAGCACCTGGTTTCCTGGGTGATCGCTCCGGTCGGCGCCGCGCGGAAATTTTCGCGCTCGTAAATTGGCGAGGAGCGTGCAATGCGGCTTCCCCCCGGCGTAAGCAGCGCGGACTTTTCCGACGCGATCACGCAGTTTCAGGACGCGGTCGGGAAAGAGTGGGTCTTCACATCCGACGAGGACGTGGACCTCTATCGCGACTCCTATTCTCCCTTCTGGCATGAAAACGAGGAGCCCATTCCGTCCGCTGCGGTTGCGCCCGACGGCGTCGAGCAGGTGCAGGCCGTCGTCAAGATCGCTAATCAGTACAAGATCCCGCTGTGGACGATATCGACCGGCAAGAACCTGGGCTACGGCGGATCGGCTCCGCTTCTGGGCGGCAGCGTGGTGCTCGATCTGAAGCGCATGGATCGGATTCTCGAGGTCAACGAGAAGAACCACTACGCGCTGGTCGAGCCGGGCGTCAGCTACTTCGATCTCTACCGCTACATTCAGGAGAAAAATCTCAAGGTGTGGATCGACCCGGCTGATCCCGGCTGGGGCAGCTTGATCGGCAACGCGGTCGATCGCGGCGGCGGCCGCACGCCGATGCGCGACCACTTCGACGCGCACTGCGGCATGGAAGTCGTGCTCGCGAATGGCGAGGTGATGCGCACGGGCATGGGCGCGCTTCCCGGCTCCAAAACCTGGCAGCAATACCGATATGGATTTGGCCCCTATGTGAACGGCATGTTCTCGCAGTCGAGTTTGGGCATCGCCACGAAGATGGGATTTTGGCTGTTCCCCGAGCCGGAAGCCTATCTAACGGGCACCGTCAGCGTGCCGAAACGCGATGATTTGATTCCCCTCGTCGCCGGCCTGGCGTACCTGATGAACTCCGGCATTGTTCTGGGCACCACAAGCGTGGCGAGTCCGCTCAATTTTCTGCGGCCGGACGCGGAGCTGATGGCTCTGCGTGCAAAGCCGGGCGGCCCTTCGACGGAGGAATTGGAACATTACCTTCAGGAGAAGAACATCGGCTACTGGAGCATCGAGCTGCCCTTCTATGGACCGGCCAAAGTCGTCGCTGCGCAGTGGGAGTATGCACAGGCGAAGTTTTCCGCGATTGCGGGCGTCAAGTTTCAAGAGGGCAAAACGCATCGGTTCCCGGTCGACCCCAAGGAATTGCCGAATTTCCAAAACTCAGTGGCGGTCGGCATACCGAGCCTGTCTGTGTTCGGGGTGGGAGGGGCGCGCAGCGAAGGGCACGTCTGGTTTTCGCCCATCATCCCGATGACGGGCGAAGCTGTGCTCGAGGCGCAGAAGGTGTTTGCCGACACCTACAAAGAAATGGGAATGGGCATGGGCCCGCTATTCTTTCTCGGCCCTGCGTCGAATTACCCGCGGTGCTTTCTGGTGCTCTTCGGTTTTCCCATCGAACACGATGTCGAGAAGAACAAGAAAAGCCGGGAAGACTTCAAGCGCTTGATCCGGGTGGCCGCCGAACACGGCTGGGGGGAGTACCGCACGCACACGGCTTTCATGGAAACGGTCATGGATACGTATTCCTTCAACAACCACGCGCTCCGGCGCTTCCATGAAACGGTCAAGGACGCTTTGGACCCGAATGGGATCCTGTCACCGGGGAAGTGCGGCATTTGGCCAAAACGCATGAGAAAGGCAACCGCATGAAACACGCGAGGGTGGGTTTGCTGGTGGCGCTCGGTCTGATTTTGACCGGCCCGGCATTTGCCGCGCCGGACCAGGCCCAGATCGAAAAAGGAAACAAGGTCTATGACAAGTGGTGCTTTCCGTGTCATGGCACCGGGATCGGGAAGCCGGGCACAGCGTCGCTTGAGGCGCGGGGCAAAAACCGGCTGTGCTGGAAGAGCGCACAGACCTGACCGTCCCGGCCATCAAGACTTTCGTGCGTCAGGGCGTCCTGTTCATGCCGATGTTCCGGAAGACGGAAGTAAGCGACGCGGATTTGGACGCCATCGCGGCGTATTTGACCAGGAACAACAAGCCATAGGATCGAGACGCGGTTTGGCAGGGGAAGCCGCCACTGGATGACAATTCGGATGACCATTCAGATGAAAATATGGAGCATGCAATGAAAGTCCCGCCGGGCATCAGCGCGAATGACTTCGCTGAAGCAATCAAGCAGTTCGAAGAAGCGGTCGGCAAGGAATGGGTGTTCACGAGCGACGAAGATGTCGCGATGTATCGCGATGCCTATTCGCC
>JARLGK010000080.1 GCA_031296075.1 Candidatus Acidiferrales bacterium | reverse complement strand
TGCACGCGTTTGCGGAGTCCTCCATTGGCGGCTGGTTTTTCGGCTTCCTTGGTATCGTGCTCGTCGTGTGCCTCGCAGCGTGGTACAAGAATCGCGATTACCTGCGCAGCGACAATCAGCTCGACTCGCTGGTTTCGCGCGAATCGAGTTTCCTGTTCAACAATCTGATCCTGCTGGCCGCGTGCTTCGCGGTTCTTTGGGGAACGCTTTTCCCCGTGCTCTCGGAATGGGTGACCGGCAGCAAGATCAGCGTGGGTCCGCCCTTCTTCAACAAAGTGAACGTGCCGATCGCGCTGTTTCTTCTGTTTCTGACAGGCGTGGGCCCGCTGCTCGCGTGGCGCAAGACTTCAGTTGACGCGCTGAAGCGCAATTTCGCATGGCCGCTGGTAGGCGGACTCGTCGCGGGTGCCGCAGGATTCGCGTTCGGGTTCCGCAGTTTCTACCCGCTGGTCTGCCTGATACTTTCCGTGTTCGTCACGCTGACGATATTTTCGGAGTTCTATCGCGGCGCACGAGTGATCGCTTCGCGCGACGGCTCAAACTTGATCACGGCGGTCGGCGAACTCACCATGCGCAACACGCGGCGGTACGGCGGCTACGTGGTTCACTTCGCGATGGTGCTGATCTTCGTAGGGATCGCAGGCTCCGCCTTCAATCAGGATATCCAGAAGGAATTGAACGTTGGCCAGAGCCTTACGATCGGCCCGTACACGATCCTGTGCCAGAACTTCGACCAGCCGTCGAACGACAACTACCAATCCGATCGCGCCACGCTGGAAGTTTTCCGCAACGGCCGCTCCGAGATGATGCTCTACCCCGAGCGCCGATTGTTCCTGGCGAGCCAGGTGACTGAAACGATCGTCGCGAACGAAAGCACTCCTGTGCACGACCTCTACGTGGTGTACGCGGGCCGCAGCCCGGACACCAACCTGCCCGTCATTCACGCCTATCTGAATCCGCTGGTGAAATGGATATGGTTTGGCGGCATCGTTCTGGTTCTGGGGACGGTCCTGGCGATGATTCCGAACCGGCGCGCGGCCATCGTCCTGCGAGCCGCAACGGAAAGCAGCTGGGGTGAAGCGATGGCGCAGGGAGCAAGCGGATCGCCTGCCACCAGTCCTGCGAGAAGCGCGCCCATACGTCGCTCCGACTCCAATGATTGACGCCATGAAGGGCACGAAGCGCTATAGGCTCGGGATGAGAGCCGTTGCAGCTTTGTTCTTAGCCATGATTTTCGTGGCAGCCGCGACTTCTTCGCGCGCGGAGGACTCTCCTCGCGCCAAAGCCCTGAGCAAGAAAGTGATGTGCATGTGCGGCGGGTGCAACGATACGGCTGGCACGTGCAATCACACCGGCGGCGCCTTCTCGGGGCCCTGCGATACGGCGAAGGCAATGCAGAAGGAAGTCGCGCAGCGCGTGGATCGCGGAGACTCGGACGACCTGATCTTGCAATCCTTCGTTCAGGAGTACGGCCCGACGGTTCTTCCCGATCCGCCCAAGAAGGGTTTTACGTGGCTCGTCTGGATCGCTCCGGTCGTCGCGCCCCTTCTCGCACTTTTTCTGATCTGGGAAGTTGTGCGCCGATGGCGGCGTCGCGTGGCGCTCGCGCCCGCCGGCGGACCGCCGATTTCGGCCGAATTGCTCGATCGCGCCCGACGCGAAGTGGACAAGGACTCCGATGAGTAGCGTTGATATTGCCGTCGCCTGCGTGCTGCTGGCGCTGGCGACGATGATTTTCGTCTTCGGCGTGCGACTGGAACCTTCGGACGCGGCGCCGCATCGCACGAAGCTCGATCATCTGATGGAGCGGCGCGACGCCATCTACGAGAACCTGCGGGACCTTCGCTTCGAGCATCGCGCCGGAAAATTCTCCGAGGCGGATTACGACGAAATCAAGCAGTCGCTCGAGATCGAAGCCGCGCGCGTCCTGGCCGATATGGACACGTTGACCGGCAGCACTCCGACGCCCGCGACGCGGCAGGCCGCGTCCGAAAAAGGGCGGCGCTCATGAGCCTTCGCCGCTGCGCGTTGTTGATTTCGTCGTCCGTGCTGTTCTGTATGCTCACGTCTTCTGCGTTCGCCGGCACAGTGATGGGCACGGTCCGCAACGGCACCACGGGAAAGCCCGCCGCGGGCGTGGAAATGATCCTGATCCAATTGCAGGGAGGGATGCAGCCCGTCGCCAATACGAAGACCGATGCCGACGGGCACTACAAATTCGACCATCCCGGACTGGGCGCCGGGCCGATGCTGATCCGCGCCGTGTATCGCGGGGTGAACTATCACGAGCCTGCCACACCCGATAAGACGACCGTGGACATGCAGGTATTCGAGCCGACCGATAAGCCGAGCGCCATTTCGGTCACGGTCCATGCGGTCATCGTGCAGCCAAACGGCTCGGAGCTTGCGGTCACAGAGGAATACAACGTCTCGAACAAGACCCAGCCGCCGCTTGCCTATTACCGCGCCGACGGTGATTTCGTTTTTTCGCTTCCCGAGGGCGCCGAACTGGGCAACGTTGCCGCGGGTGCTGCGTCGGGCGGCATGCCCGTGGTGCAAAGCCCCGTTGACAAGGGAAAAAATTCGCACTCGATCGCCTATCCCTTTCGCCCCGGCGACAGCCAGGTGAGCCTGACCTATAAGCTGCCGTATCCCGGCAATCAGACAAGCATTCCCATCATTTCCCGTTACGCGGTCGAGCATCTCGGGGTCTTCGCGCCACCGTCGGTGCAAATTTCGGGCGGCGGTTTTACGGCCGCCGGGCAGGCTCAGGGATTCAGCGCTTACACCCACGATTCCGTTGCCGCGAACACGCCGCTCTTGGTTTCCGTTTCGGGCACTGCACCACCCCCCGCTCCGGAGGGCGCCGCTGCGGGAAACGCACCAGGCGACGACACTCAAAATCCATCGGTCAACTCGAGAATCGAAACGGGAACCGAAGCTCCGGTCGCGAGCGTCACGACGCTCCCCGCTCGTCTAGACAGCTTGAAGTGGATCATCGTCGGCGGTTTCGTCGCGCTTTTTGCGCTCGGCTCGATTTACGTGTCGCGCCAGCCGAAATCTGCCGTTGCCGCAGAGGCTGCTTCGGTCAAGATCCCTGCCGCGCCTCCCGCTCCGGCAAAGGCGCCCGGCTCGGGCCAACCCGCTCCTTATAGCTCCGGCGCCGCGGGCGTTGCGGCGAACCTCGACCGCGAGGTCCGCGGCAGCCTCGACGAGTTGAAGGACGTTTTGTTCCGCCTCGAACTGCGCCGCGAAGCCGGCACGATCTCGCCAGCCGACTACACGCGCGAACGCGATCGCGTCCAGAAGGCGCTGCGCGATCTGGTGAAAGGCTGAGCGAATTGTCCGTCACCCTGTCCACCCCGGTGGCATCGCGCGCCGGAACGCCTCCCTCCTCCGCAATGCCTTCGGCCTTCAGCCTGGGAGTATCTTTCGACCGCGTGGAGAAGCGCTTCGGCTCGCTACTCGCTCTTCGCGGGGTCTCGCTCGATATTTCAGCGGGCGAGTTCGTCGCGCTGCTCGGTCCCAATGGCGCGGGGAAGACAACGCTGCTGCGCATCGCTGCGGTGCTTTCGACACCTACGAGCGGCCAAGTCGCATTCACCGCGAGCGAATCGGGAGAAGCGCCGCGGGGGCTGATCGGCATGGTCGGCCACAGCACGCTGCTCTACGACGAACTGACGGCGGCGGAAAATCTGACGTTCTTCGCGCAGCTTTACGATCTGGAAGATGTGCCCGCGCGAGTCGCGCAGGCGCTGGAATCCTGCGGCCTTGCTTCGCGGGCCGGGAGCATCGTGCGCACGTTTTCGCGCGGCATGCGGCAGCGCCTGGCGATTGCGCGCGCCCTGCTGCACGGCCCGCGCCTGCTGCTCCTGGACGAGCCCGCTGCGGGACTCGACCGGCAGGGCCTCGCGTGGTTCGGCGAGACGCTCGCGCGGCTTCTCGAGAGCGGCACCACGGTGGTGATGAGCACTCACGCGCGCAACGAATCGCTCGACCTCGCCACACGCGCCATTTCGCTTGCGGGCGGGCGCGTCGACCGCGATAGTGGACCGGGCGGGGATCCGCGCCCGCTGCTCGCCGCCCTTCGCTCCGAAGCCTGAGATGACCACCGCGCGCGCCGCCACCATCGTGTTGACCAAGGAACTTCGCATGGAGTTCCGCGCTCGCGAACTACTGAGCACCACGGTCGTTTTCGCGCTCGTGGTTGTCGTGCTTTTCAGCTTTGCGTTCGATCCCACGGCGGGCGAATCCCGCCGCTACGGCCCCGGTCTTTTGTGGATCGCGTTTCTGTTTGCAGGCTCGCTGATGCTGAATCCGTCGTTTGCTCGCGAGCAATCGAACCAGACGCTGGACGCCCTGCGCCTGGCCCCAGTTTCGCCGTTCGCGATATTGCTGGGGAAAATGCTGGCGAACCTGATTTTTCTTGGTGTCGCCGAGGTGATCCTCGTTCCCGTTTTCGCGGTGCTTTACAACATTTCGATCGCGGGGATCGTCGGCCGCCTGGCGCTGGTGCTGGGGATGGGCACGCTGGGGATTGTGATTACCGGCACCGTGTTTTCCGCCGTCGCCGCGCACGCGCGCATGCGCGAGCTGCTTCTGCCGTTGTTGCTGCTTCCACTTCTTGCGCCGCTGCTGATTGCCGCTGTGGAGGCGACCGCTTCGCTATTTGCGGAGCAGCCCGCTCTTGACCGGGCGTGGCTCGCATTCCTGGCCGGATTTGATATCGTGTTCCTGACGGCATCGTGGCTGCTCGCAGATTTTCTGTTGGAGGAGTGACGTGAGCTTGAACCGATGAAGGGACGCAGCGCCATCACCGTGGTCTCCGCCGCGCTAATTTTCTTTGCCGGCTACGCGGCGCTATTCATCGCGCCGGACGAGAGCACGATGCACGAGATCCAGCGGGTATTCTATTTCCATCTGGGAAGCTGGATGGCGATGTTCATTGCACTCTCGCTGGCCTTCGTCGCGAACGTGGCGTGGCTGGTGACGCGCAAACCCCAATGGGACTGGCTCGGCGTCGCCTCGGTCGAAGTGGGAGTCGTTTCCTGCACAGCTGGATTGATCACGGGAGTTCTCTGGGGTCGCCCGGCATGGGGCATCTGGTGGACGTGGGACGCGCGCCTGACGACCGCATTCATTCTCTGGATCCTCTACATCTCGTATCTGCTGCTGCGCGGATTGATTGAGGAGCCGCAGCGCCGCGCTTCCCTTTCCGCGATTTTCGGCATTTTTGCCTTCCTCGACGCGCCGCTCGTTTACGCGTCGAACCGCCTGTGGCGCACGCAGCACCCCTCGCCCGTGATTCTGGGCGGGGAAAATTCGGGTCTCGATCCCACGATGGGGAAGGTCCTGATCGTCTGCATCGTGGCCATTATGGCGGTGATGATCCTCGTCCTCGTGGATCGTTACCGGCTCGAGCGCCTGCGGCACGAGCTTGACGAACTTCGGCTCGCCGCCAATGTTCGCGGCTTTGGCGCGGACTCGGGCTCAAGCTCCATGCTTACAAAGGGGTTACCGTGAGAAATTTCCATTTTCTTCTGGCTGCATGGATGGCTGTATGGGCTGTCTTTTTCGGCTACGAATTGTCCGTGGCGAGCCGGGTCGCCAAGCTTCGCGATGACATCGAGCGGTTGAAACAACAGCTTCGCGAGGGCTGACCGGCGGCATCGTCGTCGGAGATCGGCCAGCCTCGGGCCGGCTGCGTGAAACCGCAAAGAAACCATCTGACGACTCGTGCCATCCAATCGGCTGTGTGCAAGGGCCCGGCCGCGAGGGGTGTATAATGCGGGCAGGTTCCTTCCGGAGGTAGCGATGAGGAAATCCTTTGCGGCTCAGTGGACGGCGCTGCTCCTGGCGGCGTCGATCGTAACGCTTCCCGCGGCCGCGCAAGTGCAGCCGCCACCCACGCAAGCCCCGGCCGGGCAGTCGGCCCCGGCGGATCCCGTCACCCAGAAGGACAATCCCAACGTGAAAGCCGGAAGCGAGGCGGACGTCAACGCCATCGGCAATCGCAAGGTGGGACACGGTCCCGAAATCTATTCGCTCGAGCACGACATCGCGCTGGGGAAGCAACTGTCCCAGGAGGTAGAGAAGAGCGCGAAGTTCATCGACGACCCGGTCGTGATCGAATACGTGAATCGCGTGGGACAGAACCTGGTGCGAAATTCCGACGCGCAAGTGCCCTTCACGATCAAGGTGATCGATTCGGACGTCGTGAACGCATTCGCGCTTCCGGGCGGATTTTTCTATGTAAATAGCGGCCTGATCCTGCACGCGGATGAGGAATCGGAACTCGCGGGAGTGATGGCGCATGAAATCGCCCATGTTTGCGCCCGCCACGGAACGCGGGAACAGACCAAGAGCACGATCGTCCAGCTTGCCTCGATACCGGCGATGATTTTTATCCCCTATAGCTGGGCCGGGTACGCCATTTATCAGGGCATGAACTTCGCGATCCCGCTGACGTTCCTGAAGTTCTCGCGCGGCGACGAAGCGGAAGCCGATTACCTGGGTTTGCAGTACATGTACAAGGCCGGCTACGACCCGAATTCCTTCGTTTCCTTCTTCGAGAAAGTGCAATCGGACGAAAAGAAGGAGCCGGGAACGATCCCCAAGGTCTTTTCAACGCATCCGCCAACGCCAGATCGAATCGAAGCCATCCAGAAGGAAATCGCCACGATCTTGCCCGCGCGGGATCAGTACATAGTTTCGACTTCGGAGTTCGACACGGTGAAGGCGCGCCTCCAGCTGATCGAGGCAAATATTAAGGTGAAGGATGCGAATCCGAACAAGCCGACTCTGCGGAAGCGCACCTCGCAGAACAAGGGCGGCAATACGGCTCCGAGCGATCCCAACAACACCACTTCCGGCGGCAGCAGCACGTCGACTACGCCCGATCAGACGTCGGATGACAGCGACCGCCCGACGCTCAAGCACCGAACCGACGACCCGCAGCAGCCGTGAGAACCAGTCAATAATTGATCGTCGAGAAATTGCAGACAGGGCACCCGGTTCGAGGCCGGGTGCCTTTTTTGTTTTGGCGCGAAAATAGCAACGGGCTGGCGATGCACGATCGGACTGCGGGCTGTGAATTTCTCAGTGGGCGTGAATTTCGGCGACGCCGAGACGTTTGAGACCTTCGGAGTAATACTTGCGATAGAGGATGTCCCATTCCTCGCTGCCTTCCAGGATTTCTTTCTTCTGCGAGGCGATCTTCGCACGGACTTCGGTGTCCACCTGCTCTTCGAGCTTCAACAGCGAGATAAGAATTGTGACGATTTCCTGGCGGATCGTGTCGCGGTCCTCGACGAAGTCCACGCTCGGACTGGAAACAAGGAAGTCGATGACTCGATGAGAAAGCCTGACTGTTTTTTCGCGGCTCAGTCGCATGTGGGCGGCCTCCTCATCGGAGGATGAGTTTCCTTTCCCTGGCGAGCTGGCTCTTGATTTTCTTGAACATCTCCTGGTAGGAGGCCCCGGTGCGGCGCATTTCGTCGGAGTATTTGGCGAGGATTTCGCGCGCTTCCTCATTCAGCCGGTCTTCGATCGTCACTTCGTCGGCCATGACCTGGCGGACCTGCTGCGAAAGACTATCCACGTCCTTTGTTTCGATCATCTTGGCGGCAACCAGGCGCTTTACGATTTCCTTGGCCATGTAGCCGACGTAATCTCTGGAAAGAAGCATTCCGCATGTCTCCGCGCCATAACAGCAGGCCATTCAGTCTAATGGTTGAATGGAAAAAGTTCAAGGCAGCGTGCAACGAGCGGTTGGAAGAGCAACGCCTAGAGGGAGGTGGAAAGTTCCCTGGCGAAGCGAAGGGCGGCGTCAGCGGGCTGGTCGGTCGCGACCAAGGCGGTCAGGCGAGAGGTCTCAAATGACGAGAGGTGCTCGCCACCGGCGTCGCAAATGCGCAGTAACCTGCCATTTGCGAAGCCCCGGATCGATCCTGTCAAATGCTGCCCGTCTCGCGGTCGCATATACAGAGAGAATTCCCGCGTGCCGTCCGAGTAAACGACGTGAAGGAACAGGCGGTCATCCAAGCGGCAAATCTTCGCGCGCTCCAGATGGTATCCGGACGTCAACGCCCGAGGCACCGAATCCGAAATCCCCAGTTGTTCCGCGAGCGCCGCGATTTCCGCGGGATCGGTGAGCCAGCGGCGAGGTTGTTGCTCGATAACTTCCAAGTGGTGGTCCGTCGCCGCGTCGGCATAGACGCGAGCAACGTGGACTGGCATTAAGAGATAGCCGGCCGCGATCACCAGCAGAGCCGCGGCAATTCCCATGGCCGCGGTCACCAAACGGCCAGGCCCGGGCTGCAATTGCGGAACGAGCCCACCCGCAGAATCAGCGGCAATCAACTCGCGGATGCGGCGGTTCACGCGCGACACGTCCAGCTCGTCGGCGAGGAGGACTTCGCGCAATCGGGCGTCAAGGCGCGCCTGCGTTTCAAGTTCCCGCATGCACGCTGGGCAAGTTTTCAGATGAGCGTCGACCTCCGCGGCACGCTGCGAGTCGACTTCACCGGCGATATAGAGCGGCGCCAGTTCCGAGATGTCAGAACAGTGCATCACATTTCTCTCTCTGCGCGTCCCGCACCTGCCCGGGCTTCCCAAACCTTGGGCGCCGCAGGCAGAAGACGCTCACGCAGTGTCCGCCGCGCGCGACTGAGCCGCGACATCACCGTGCCGATGGGTACGGACAAAATTTCCGCCATTTCCCGGCACGTAAAACCCTCCACGACAGCCAGCAGGAGCACCGTCCGATGCTCGTCCGAAAGCTCGCCCAGCGCGTACGAAACCTCTGCCGTGTCCACCAGGGACAACCCTGTTGGGCAACGCGGTTCGATCTCACGGCCCGGTGCGTCGAGCGAGACCAGGATGGGAGCGGCGCTGGTCTGTCTCCCTTGGGCGTAGAACGCGTTGAACAGGATTCGGAACAGCCAGGCCCGCATATTGGTGCCGGTCTGAAACTGCTCGAAACTGCGCCACGCCCGAAAGAACGTTTCCTGCACCAGATCTTCGGCCGCTGCCGGATCGGAGGCCAGACGCCGTGCCACCCGGAGCAAGCTCCTCGAGTGTGGCATCGCAGTCCGCTCGAATTCACTTTGCCGCGCAGTCACAGTGGTGGCGATCCCGTCGAGAACGAGGGCAGGCAAAGCCCGGAAAGAACCCGCCTGCCCCATAGATACCACGGCACGTGGCTGCGACGCTACCTCGCTTATTTTTGCAGATCGGCCAGCGCCGCGAGGACTTCCTCGCTGTGCCCGGTCGGATTGACCTTGATGAATTCCTTCACGATCTTGCCGCTCGGGTCGATTACAAAAGTGTTCCGCGCAGCGACGGTGCCGAGTTGTGGCGCCTGCGGGATGGTCATCGTGGATCCGTACTTGGTCACGACTTCCTTGTTCGCATCGGAGAGTAACTTGAAGGCCATGCCGTCCTTGGCGCACCATTCCTTGTGCGATTCGACGGTGTCCACGCTGACGCCCACGATGACGGCGTTGATCGCGTCATACTTTGCCTGATCACGTTGAAAGCCGTGCGCTTCAATCGTGCAGCCGGGTGTCTGGTCCTTCGGGTAAAAGTACAGGACCACCCACTTACCGCGGAAACTGTGAAGGCTGATCGGCGTGCCTTCCTGAGAATTCAAAGTGAAATCGGGAGCGATGCTGCCGACCGCCGGCAGCGTCTGGTCATCCGCGTGAATCGCCGGAGTATGGATCGCCGGGTAAGCCATTCCGAGCAGTGCAATCGCAAGAAACAAGTACGGAAGTGTGCGTAGTGCTGCGCTTCGCGAATTCTTCATCTTGGGGTTCTCCTCATGGTCGAGTGCGCCGCCTGTGGCAGCTCGTGCACTTACTATAACGCCCGCGAACTCGAATTTCATCCCTCGATGGCGGGGCTATGTGCCTGCCCGGTGCACACGCACTTCTGCTATTCTAGACCTTCCGGAGCGCCCTCACGGGCAGTCCGAGAGACGAAAACTTCACTCCAAGGATACTTTCATCGTGAACTCCTCGACGACATCTGAACGCAGCACGAAGCGGGCATTCAATTTCAATGCAGGCCCGGGGGCGCTACCGCTGCCCGTGCTTGAGCACATGCGCGAAGAGCTGCTGGATTATCGGGGCACCGGCATGTCCGTTATGGAAATGAGTCACCGATCGCCCGAATTCGAGGCCATCAGCGACAAGGCCGAACGGGCACTGCGCCGAGTACTCGGAATTCCAGAGGACTATGCGGTCGTGTTCCTGCAGGGCGGCGGCAGTCTGCAGTTCGCGATGGTGCCGATGAATCTGTATCAGGCCGGCAAGGCAGTGGACGTGCTGCACACCGGTTCGTGGACCGCAAAGGCAATTGAGGAGCTAAAGAAAATCGCGCAGTACCGCTTAGCGGCTTCCACCGAGACGGAAAAGTTCACGCGCGTGCCGCGGAGCAACGAGATCACGCTGGCGCCGGATGCCTCCTATGTGGCGATGTGCACGAACAACACGATTGAGGGAACGCAGTGGAACCAGATTCCCGCCACGGGCAGCGTTCCTCTGGTGGCGGACATGTCCTCGGACATCGCCTCGAAACCCGTGGACGTGCGGCAATTTGGGCTAATCTTCGCCGGCGCACAGAAGAATCTGGGACCCGCGGGAGCCACGATCGTGATCGTCCGGCGTGACCTGGCCGAACGCGCGAACGACAAGATTGCCAAGATTCTGCAGTACCGCACCCACATCAAGGAGCGCTCCCTTTATCACACGCCCTCGACTTTCGCCATCTACGCCGTTGGTCTGGTGCTCGAATGGCTCGAGGCTCAGGGCGGGGTGGCCGCGATCGAAAAGCGGAACGAGACCAAGGCGGATCTTCTGTACGGCACGATTGACGCCAGCGGGTATTACAGGTGCCCCGTGGAGCGAGAATCGCGCTCGAAGATGAACATCGTTTTCCGCATCGCCGGAGGAGATGAGGCCGTCGCGGCGAGGTTTGTGAAGGAGTCCGAAGCCGCGGGGATTGTAGGTGTCAAAGGGCACCGGTCGGTCGGCGGCATGCGCGCTTCTCTTTACAATGCGGTTAGCCCGGAAGCGGTCGAAGCGCTTACCAGCTTTATGCGGGAGTTTGAGCGCAAGAACGGCTGAGAAGAGCCCAATTTGGATACCTTTTGGCCCTGCGGACGCTAAACCACAACAGTGTGGCTTGAATACAACACCTTAGCTTGACTTGTCGCGCCACCGCCGTTATCGTGTGGTTTCCATGAGCAACACCGATCTACGGCCTACGGCGCATCGTGGCGGCACCGAACCAGTCAAGACCGGTCGTCGTCGGGAGACGCACACCGGGACCAGACGCATCTCTGCGATCCGGCCAGTCCCCAGCGGTGAGCCTCCGCTCGACGAATACTACAACTCCCTTTTCACGGCGTTTGGCCCGCAGCACTGGTGGCCGGGGAAGTCCCCGTTCGAAGTGATTGTCGGCGCAATCCTCGCTCAAAACAACTCCTGGACCAACGCGAAGAGCGCCATCTCGAATCTGCGCCGCGAGGGACTGTTGTCCCCGACGGCAATCGAGAAAGTTCCCTTACGGCGCCTACAGAGCTTGATCCGGCCGTCAGGTTACTTTCGGCAGAAAGCGCGCAAACTGAAAGCATTCTGCGGATTCCTGCGCGCGGAATTCAATGGTTCCCTCAAAAGGATGTTCGAGGCGCCGACGATGATGCTGCGCGAAAAGCTGTTAGGGGTATTCGGGATCGGCCCGGAAACAGCCGATTCCATTTTGCTCTATGCGGGCGATCACGCCGTCTTCGTGGTGGACGCCTATACGAAGCGAATGCTTTCACGCCACGGCTGGAGTCACGAAAAAGCAAAGTATGATGACGTCCGCTGGATGTTCGAGCGCCAGTTTCCCGGCGATGCAACGCGGTTCAACGAGTTTCATGCTCTGATCGTAACCACGGGAAAGAATTTCTGCCGCACGCACGATCCGCTGTGCGGCGAGTGCCCACTGGGGCGTTATCTCGAGGAGGGCCGGTAGCGTGAAGCAGCGGCGCAAGAGCCATCTATGGCTGACGATCGGCGGCGTCGTGGTCGTGCTGCTGACGGCCGCCGTTTTCACGCTGGGATCTCTCAACATTCCGCTGCACCCACAGCAAGGGAACGAATTCGTCGTTTTCTTCGCGCTATCGACCATTATCGTCGCGGCGCTGCTGGTTTTTTCGCTGATTTTGACGCGCAGCCTGGTGCGGCTGTGGGCCGAGCGGCGCAGCGGACAGCTAGGATCGCGGTTCAAAGTAAAGATGGTTCTGGGCGCGATGGGCGTGTCGCTGGTGCCCGTAGGTCTTTTGTTTTTTTTCAGTTATGCGCTGGTGAACCGAACGCTGAATAACTGGTTCCCGCGGCCGCTTGAAATTGCCAACGAGCAGAGCCAGATCCTTCTGACGCATTTCGAAACCACGGAGTTCGACCGGCTGAATCATCTGGCCGTCGCGGCGGCGATTCACGGTACACCGGACGAAGATTTTCTCAACCGCAATCACGCCATCGATATTTCCTGGGTGACGGACGCGAGCGGAAAAGTGATTTCGAGCCTCGATTTCACGACGGATTCGGCCGCGCGAGGGAGCGCCACCCCGTTGACGGTGTCCGTCGCGCCGGAATCGATCCAGACGATTCGCAGCGGCGCGCGCGTGTGGAAGATCAACGGCGAGCTTTACCTGGCCGGCAGCGCCCCATTGAAGGACGGCACGCTGTACGTGGCGCGCCATCTGCCGAGCGATTTTTCGGAACGCTATGCCGCCATCGAATCGCAGACCGACATCTACCGCCAGCAGAAGCAGCAGCTGCGGGCGTACAAACGCGAAATTCTGTTGTGGCTCATGTTGGTTACGTTGCTTCTTCTCTTTACGACTACCTGGGTTGCGCTGTTCCTCTCCAAACAAGTGACCGTGCCGATTCAAGCGCTCGCCGAGGCGACGCGCGAAATTTCTCGCGGAAACTTCGATCATCAGATCGACGTGCAGGCGCAGGACGAGCTTGGGACGCTGGTGCGCTCGTTCAACCGAATGACCGAGCAACTTGGCGAGGGGCGGCGGCAGATCAACGAATTCACGCAGAGCTTGGAACAGGCGATCGAGGAACGCGAGCGGCGGCGCAAGCTCATGGAGGCAATCCTCGAAAATATTCCGACGGGCGTTGTCTCGCTCGACGCATCGGGCGAGATCGCGCGCGTCAATACGGCGGTCGTGACGATCCTGGGCGAATCGGCGCGCCGCGCGCATTCGCTGGCGGATCTGGTCGGAGAAGAGGCGGCGCGAGCCGTGCTGCATCTGATGCGGCGATCGCTTCGGATGGGCGCGGCTTCGAGCGAAATCGAAATCGCGACCAGCGGCCGTTTGGTGCGCACGGCGGTGACGGTGACGTCCCTGGGCCCGCGGCGTTCCAATCCCGGATTCATCGTCGTGATTGACGACCTGACCGACCTTTTGCAGGCGCAAAAAGCGGCCGCGTGGCAGGAGGTTGCGCAGCGGATCGCGCACGAAATCAAGAACCCGCTGACGCCTATCCAGCTTTCCGCGCAGCGCCTGCTGCGGTATCTGGACCGCGCGGCTGCGGCGAACCCGGCGGCACAGCGCACGGAATTCGAAAAACTGTCAGCCGAGTGCGCGGGACTGATCGAGCGCGAGGTACAGACGCTCGAATCTCTCGTGGATGAATTTTCGCAGTTCGCGCGGTTTCCGGCTGCGCGGCTTGCGCCGGCCGATTTGAACTCCATCGTCCAAAGCGCGCTGGGACTCTTCCAGGGGCGCCTCGACGGAATCGTCGTCTCGACCGATCTGGCAGGCTCGCTTCCCTCCGTGAAGGCTGACCCAGAGCTGATCCGCCAGGTCGTGGCCAACCTGATCGACAACGCGGCGGAGTCCATGGAAGGCGCGCCGATTCGCCGTTTGCGCGTGTCCACTCGCACAGAAAGCGACGGGGACGCCGTCGTCATCGAGATTTCCGACAGCGGCCACGGAATTTCACCCGAGGACAAAGAAAAGCTGTTTTTACCTCATTTTTCGACCAAAGGCCGCGGCACGGGACTCGGCCTGGCGATTGCGAGCCGGATCATTGCCGAGCACAATGGCACCATTCGCGTCGAGGACAACATGCCCGCCGGCGCGCGGTTTTTGATCCGCTTCCCTGCCGCCGAAGTCGGAATCTCCACGCAAGCGAGCTGAGGCCCCTGACGGATTCATGGCCAGCATACTGATCGTTGACGACGAGACCGGCATCCGCGAATCTTTGGGCGCACTCCTGCGCGACGAGGGCTACGAAGTCGAGGCTGTCGCGTCCGGCGAAGAATGCCTGGAGCGAATCGAGCGGCACACGTTCGACCTGATCCTGCTCGACATTTGGCTCCCCAAGATGGACGGCCTGGAAACGCTCGAGCGCATACAAGCGCAGGACGGCGCGCCGGTCGTGGTAATGATTTCCGGCCACGGAAGTATCGAAGGCGCGGTGCGCGCCACCAAGCTCGGAGCCTTCGATTTCGTCGAGAAGCCGCTTTCGCTTGAAAAGATCGTGGTGGTCGTGCGTAACGCGCTGGAATACGTGCGCCTGGAGGATGAGAACCGCCGCCTGCGCGCCGAGCTCGAGGAGCGGCACCAGATCCTGGGTGCGAGCGTGCCGATGAAGGCGCTTCGCCAGCAGATCGCGCTCACCGCGCCAACCACCGGCCGCGTGCTTATCTACGGCGAAAGCGGCACCGGCAAGGAACTGGTCGCGCGCGCTCTCCACGCCAGCAGCCAGCGCAACGAGAAACCGTTTGTGGAGGTCAACTGCGCGGCGATTCCGGAAGAGCTGATCGAATCGGAAATGTTCGGCCATCGCAAGGGCAGCTTCACGGGCGCTAGCGAAGACAAGGTGGGGAAGTTTCAGAAAGCCGACGGTGGGACGCTGTTTCTTGACGAAGTCGGCGACATGAGCCTGAAAACGCAGTCGAAGGTCCTGCGCGTGCTGGAAGAGCAGCGCGTCGAGCCGCTCGGGTCGAACGTGCCGGTGACGGTGGACGTCCGCGTGATCGCCGCGACAAACAAGAAACTCGAAGAGGAGATCGGCCGCAACGCGTTTCGTGAAGATCTCTTTTACCGGCTCAACGTGATTCCCTTCTACGTTCCCGCCCTGCGCGAGAGGACTGAGGACATTCCGGTTCTTGCGGCGCACTTCCTGAAGGAATTCTGCGAGGCGTACGGCAGGAAGCCGAAGGAGTTCACGGTCGCCGCGATGGAAGTGCTGCTGATGTATCCGTGGCCGGGCAACGTGCGGGAACTGCGCAATCTGGTCGAGCGGCTGGTGATTATCTGCCCGTCGCCGCGCATCGAGCCGCACCACCTGCCGCCCGAGCTATTTCGCGGCGCGTCGAAGAGCCCGCAAAAACCCTACGAAAGCCTCCATGAGGCGCGGTCGGCCTACGAACGCGAGTTTGTCCTGCGCAAGCTCGAAGAGAACCGCTGGAATATGACCAAGGCGGCCGCGGCGCTCGGCCTTGAGCGTAGTCATCTTTACCGCAAGATGCGCTCGCTCGGCATCGCGCCTTCGAAGGCGTCGTGAAGCGAATAGGGATACCATCCATGCGAAACTGGACTTTGTGCATCGCGCTCGTCCTGAGCGTTCTCTTCATCGGCGCCTCCTCCGGCCAAGAGCCGGCTGGCGCACAAATCGAAGCACCGAAGGTGCCCTTCGTCGTCTTCCTCGGAACGGGCACTCCCGGCCCTACGCCGGACCGCCAGGGTCCAAGTCTGGCCGTGGTTGCCGGCGATAAGGCCTATCTTGTGGATGTCGGCGTTGGCGTGGTGCGACAGGCAAACGCCGCGTTTGTGAATGGAATCCGGGCGCTCAATCCGCGGGGGCTCGGCGTCGCGTTTGTTTCTCACCTACACTCGGACCACACCCTCGGATTGCCCGACTTGATTCTGACTCCCTGGGTGATGGGACGGGCAACTCCACTTGAACTATACGGACCGCCGGGAATCTCGGCGATGGCAGAGAACATTCTCAAGGCGTACGCGGAAGACATTCACGTCCGTACGACCGGGCTCGAACACGCGAACTTAACCGGGCACAACGTGAACGCGCATGAAATAAAGCCGGGCGTCGTATTTCAGGACGCCAACGTCAAAGTCACTGCGTTCGCTGTTCGGCATGGGAGCTGGCCGCTCGCTCTCGGGTACCGGTTCGATGCGAGCGGCAAGAGCATCGTCTATTCCGGAGATACGGCTCCCGCGGAAAGCGTGGTGCAAGCCTGCAACGGATGCGACCTTCTGATCCACGAAGTATATTTCGGCTTGCCCGCGAACGCCGTGGATCCGCCTGAAAAATGGGCGCATTACATGGCGGCGTTTCATACGTCGGCTTCCGAACTCGCCGACATCGCCACGCGCGCGCATGCCAAAGCGCTCGTGACGACGCACCTTGCGTTCATGGGTAATGCTACCGAGGCAGGCTTGATCGATGCGCTGAAAAAAGGCTATGGCGGCAAGGTGGCTGTCGCCCACGATCTCGACGTGGTCAGCCCCTAGAGTTCCGTTTGTTCCTGCTGCAATTCGCCGAGTTGTTCGAGTTGCCGGTGCCAATCCAGCTGGCGGACGAGCACCACATTCTGGCGCCAGTTGGGCTGCACTTTGACGAAAAGCTCGAGAAAGATGTGAGCGCCTAAAATGGTTTCAATTTCCTTGCGCGCCTGCGTGCCGATCTTCTTCATCGTCTCGCCGCGCTTGCCGATCAGAATTCCCTTCTGCCCTTCGCGTTCGACGTAAAGCGTCGCCCGAATCTTGACCAGTTCCTTCTTTTCCTCGAAGGTGTCAACCAGTACGGCGATGGCGTGCGGCACCTCTTCGCGGGTCGCTAGGATCGCTTTTTCGCGAATCAATTCGGCGGCCAGAAATCGCTCCGGCTGATCGGTGAATTGATCCGGCGGAAAATAGGGCGGCGATTCGGGCAACCGCGCGAGCCAGCCATCCACCAGCGCCGGGCAGCCTTCTCCCGTTAGCGCGGAAATGGGAAAAACCTCCGCGAAATCGTACAGGCCGGCGTACTTCTCGATTAAAGGAAGCAGAAGCTGCCTGCGAACGCGATCCACTTTGTTGAGCAGCAGGAAGGTTGGCCCGTGGAAGCGTCGCACCCACTCGAGCGAAAATTGGTCCCCCGCGCCAAAATCCGCCGAAGCATCCACGATCAGCGAGAGCACGTCCACGCCTTCGAGCGCATGCTGAGCCTCGTCCATCATCTGGCGGCTGAGCACATTCTTCGCCTGGTGGATTCCGGGCGTATCAATCAACACAATCTGCGCATCGTCGCGGTTCAAGATGCCCTGAATGCGATTGCGCGTGGTCTGCGGCCGCGGCGAGACGATCGCGACTTTGCGGCCCACGAGCGCGTTCACGAGTGTTGACTTGCCCGCGTTCGGGCGGCCCACAATCGCGACGAATCCAGATCGGAAGGACATGCAGAATGAATTGTACGCTAGCTGGGCCGGCGCGGCTCCACAAGTGCGGTAATTTCTTCTAGTGGCCCCGCTTACGCGGCGGAGTGGGAGGCGCGGAAGGGGTCGAGAACTGCAGTTTCATCGCCGGATCGCCAAAGAGAATCCACGTGCGGCGCACGTCCGCGTCGACGATTCCAGTCTTGGCGTTCAGAATCGCCTTGCCGATTGGCAGGGTCGGATTGGCCTTCCATCCGCCCAGGAGAGCCTGGTCCATGGTCGCCTGCGGAGCAGCGTCAGTGAATCCCGACGAAGCCCACACCGCCACGGCTCCTCCGTTCGGCGCCAGCATGAGCGATGACGAAAGGCTCGTCTGATAGACATCCTGAAAGAATCCGTTGAGGCAGTCCATTAGCAGATACACCGGCAAACGCTCGCCATTCGACAGGCTCGCAGCCGTCGAATCGTCAAAGAAATCGGCGAAGGACCATTGCTCTTCCGATCCGTGGCCGAGGTAGTTCACCAGCAGTGATCCATTGTTCAGCGCTCCCAGGATCTGCTGCTTGATCGCAGTGGGATCCTGGCCGTCGGCGAGGATTTTCGTGACCTCAAGCGACGCCGGCATGTCCGCCGCCGCGACATTCGCCGCAGTCGTGAAGTCCGCGCCAATGTTTTGGTCCGCAATCACTAGTGCTTGCTGGTTCCAGCTCCCCGAATCGCCGCCACGTTCGTAGCCCACAATCTTGGAGACGACCAGCGCCGCTTCCGCCGGCGTGCCGACCGGCAACCGCCCGGTGGGTATCGTGGCGAAGCCGGTCAGCTTGAAATCGGTCAGCCAGTCGTCGGAAGCCGTCTTGAACGCAGCCGTTTCGATTAGCCTGGTGGGAACAAAATCGTTCTCGCCAAAGCCGAGATAGTTGCGCGGGTCGAACGAAGCGTCGCCCACCAGGAGAACTGCCTGCGGATGAGTACGCCAGCTGGTGGCCGCAAGCTGCAAGTAATTCTGCAGCGCAAAAGGGCTTCGCTCGCCGTAGTTGAACGCGTCGAATAGCTGATCGGTCGTCACCAGGTTCACGGAGGTGCCCTGGGTCTCGTGCAGCTTCACCAGTGGGGCGATGCTGGCAACAAAGTCCGGATGAGCGATCACTGCCATGTCAGCGCCCGATTGCGGCCGATCGAGCGAATTCGGCGCGTGGAACGCCAGGCCCGCCGGCGCGGAGGTTTGATCGTCGGTGAGAGCCAGCAGGGTGCGCTCGGCTCCGCGAGAACCGGGCACCATCAGCGTAATACCGAAGCTCGATCCATCGGACGCGACGGGACCGGTCAGCTGCGCGATGGCGAGCGGATCGGTGATGTCGAGCACGTGAATCTGCGCGCTCGAGAATCCGTTGACGCGCACGGTATCGCCTGCTGACGCCGTCGCTCGCAGCCAATTGGAATCCGCCGTGTACGTGTGCGCGTAATGCAGGGCGATGGACTGAACCAGGCTGACGTCGTTATCTCCATCAAGCGCCGTCAGCGTGACTGTATTCGCGCCCTTCTGCAGCAAGCTATTGCTAATGGCGAAAGTATTCGTCACGTTAGATTGATTGGCGAAATCCATCTCGCCGACGGGCGCGCCGTTGAAAGCGATTGAGACACTGTGCGCCTGGGCGTCCGTCACGCCTTGCAGCGTTACGTCCATGGTAACGGGCAGGCTCGACGTGGGATCGATGTGAGCGACCGTAATGGCCTGATCCACCGGGTCTGTCGTCACGGTGGCGCCAAAGAAGTTGTCGTTGTTCTCGCCATTGAGCAATGCCGCGAAATAGATGGTGCGCTGCTCGAACAGCACCGTGAACGGGAAGCTCTGCGCGCTCGGGGCGCCTCTTCCAGGCGAAGGCACCTCCGTTATTCTCTTGCCCGGGCGCGAGCCGCGCACCAGCCAATAGACACGCGTGCCCGAAAATGGCGTGTCGATGCCGGTTCCGTAGAATTCAATGCTGTCGTTCGGCCCGAGTGGACCAAACTGTCTTCCGAGAATGAGCATCGGCTGCTCGATTCCTTCCGCGTAAAGTTGCAGCGTGCGGGCGTCCACGCCCGGTGGAAGCCCCGCCGCGACGAGCTGATTGCGCGAGACCTGATACCATCCTTCGCTCGTGACCGATATCTTGACCGCGGGATCTCCGTTGAGCGAGACGGGCGATTCACCCGGCGCGAGCTGCGGTATTTGCGGACGCGGAGTCCTGAGCACCCGCGTGACTTGCGCAGGCGCCGGCGCAGTCGAGGCCGCGACGGCGAGCGTCTGATTCACTTGGCTCAGCAGACGCGCCTGCGCGACGGGCTCTGAATTCAAAGAGACCGAATCCGCGTAAACGGGCCCATGCAGCGTGTGCGTGCCGTTGAGATCCACGTCCTCGAGCCAGTATGCCGACTGCAGCCCGCCTTGGGCGTCAATCCACTGATATGTCTTCGCGCGGTGCTGCGGCCGTCCGCCGCGCATCAGCAGCGCCGAACCGGCGATCAGCGACGGATCAACCCGGTGGCGGCCCTGCGCGTCTTCACGGTACAAGTGGAAACCCAGATTTCGGCTCTCTTCGCGCGTCCGCCACTCCAGCAGCACTCCGCCTCCCGGGCGGGACTGCGCCTGGAACGACGTCAATTCCACCGTGGTGGGCGATTGGATCGTGGTGATGGCGGTCGAAGAATTGTTCGTCGAGTTCGGATCGCTCGTGGTGCTGCTAACCGTCGCAGTGTTGGAAGAAAGTGTCACGGAGCTGAACGTGGCGGCATTCACGTTGATCGTGATGATCACCAGCCCGCCCACGTTCATCGTCCCCAGGTTGCAACTTACTGTAGTGGTTCCGGCGGTGTAGGAACAGGTCCCCTGCGACGCCGGTATCGAGACGGAAGTAAACGTCACCTCACCCGGCAGAACATCCGTAACCGTGACGCCTTGTGCCACGGCCGGTCCGTTATTCGTCACCTGCAGCGTGTACGTCAGGTTGGTTCCTTGATCGACAGGTTCCGGCGACGCGGTCTTAATAATCGCTACGTCGGCCTGGGTTGGCGAAGCTACGTTGGAAGTCGTCGAGGCGGAGTTGTTCGCGTTAGTCGGATCCGAGGTACTGGACGACGACACCGTCGCGGAGTTCGTAATGGCCGTTCCCGGTGCTGTGCCGGCAGTCACCTTCAGGACCATCGTAAACGTCGCCGTCGTGTTCGCTCCGACGGAAGAATTCGTGCAATTCTGAAACCCGCCGGATGGCGCCGGGCATGCCCATCCGGCCGGCGTGGTGATTGAAACAAACGATGTACTTGCCGGAAGCGTGTCCTGCATGGTGACGTTTGTGGCTGTCGCCGGCCCGTTGTTCGTCACCGTAATCGTGTAAGTGAGGTTGTTTCCCGCGAGGACCGGGTTCGGCGTGCCAGTCTTCGTGAGCGCGAGGTCCGCTTGACCCGCGGTCGCGACGATCGTTGTGACGGTTGCTATGTTGTTCGACGGATTTGGATCGGTTGTCGCTGCTGACACCGTCGCGGTATCTGTGATGATTGTTCCAGAAGGGGTCGCGGCGCCAACTTTTACGACGACGGTGAACGTGGTCGATGCGCCAGAGGCAAATGTAGGAATCGTGCAGGAAATCGACGAACCTGAGCAAGTCCAGCCGGCGGTTCCCGAAGTCGCTGCAACCGATACAAACGAAGTGTTCGCCGGCAGAGCCTCCGTGAACGCCACCGTGCTCGATGTGCCGGGCCCGTTGTTCGTGACCACGACGGTATAGGTGATGTTGTTGCCGGCAATGACCGGATTCGGCGCAGCTGCGTTCGTGATCGCCAGGTTGGCCGTGTTCGCGGCGCCGACGATGGTCAAGACGGTCGCGGAATTATTCGTAAGGTTTGGATCGTTGGTATCCGACGTCGCCGAAATTGTGTCCGTAATCTGCGTGCCGGTGGCCGTGCCGCCGTTAACCTTCACCACCACCGTGAATGTTGCCGCGCCTGGCGCGCCAGCAGGTATGTCCGCGTCGGTACAATTGATGACTCCTGTACCGCCAAGGGCGGGAGTCGAACAACTCCATCCGGCGGCGCCGGCACCCGAAATCACGATCGATTGAAACGTCGTATTCGCCGGAACGACTTCGGTCATCGCGGCGTCGATCCCGTCAACCGGGCCGTTGTTCGTCACGGTCTGCGTGTAGGTAATGTTGTTGCCCGGAATAACGGGGCTCGGCGCGCCGGAATTGGTGACGGCCAGGTCGGCAGCTGCGCAGTACGCTCCGGATTGCGCGCCGGGGCTTCCCTGAACTGGTGCACCGGAGGAAAAGATTCCGGGCATGCCGGGGGTTGCGCCGTAGGCATCGTCGGCCAGAGTGGACCATCCGGGAGCGCCGCCGCTGATGTTTGCGCTGGCTGGAGCCGAGGAAGTGAAAATCACACCGCCGCCGCCTCCCGCGCCGGGCCCGTGACGGTTGCCCGGAAACGTGCCAGGAGCCTGTTCCGGCCAGGTCACGCCGCCGTTTCCACCGACGGCAGACGCCGTCAGACCCGAAACGCCGCCGTTATTCGTGAGCACGATGATTGTCCCGCCTGCGCCACCGCCGCCACCTCCATCGTTTTCCGTTTCAAGCGCCTGCTGGCCATTTGAGGTGATGGTGCCAGTACCCGTAATCGTGCCTGCATGGATGATCACGATTCCGCCGCCGGCCGTACCGCTGCTGGCGATGCCGGTGCATAGCGCGCCGCAATTGTTGTTGCCGGTGTCAGTAGCCGGATTCCAGAACGAGCCGTTGTTCGTGGTGCCGGCGCCGCCACCGCCGCCCATCACGACCGCGTTGGTCGAAGCAGGAAATGCCGCTCCGCCGAAACCTCCAAAAATGCCCGCACTATTCCAGCCAAATCCGCCTATACCACCCGCGCCGCCGTTTCCACCGCCGCCGCCGCCGTCGTTTTGGTCGTTTGCCGTCGGGTCTGCGTCGGTCCCACCGCCGCCTGCGTTGCCCGGAGCGCCGCGCGCGAAGCTGCCCGCTGGATATCCTTCATTGCCGGTGTTGATTAGCGTGGTTAGAGTCCTATTGGCAACCGTCTTGGGCGTGCCGGCGATTCCTTCGCCCTTGGGGGCGTTTGTCGTTTGCGTCGAAAGCGTCACATAATCCGTGCTCAGGGGCGTCGGGGGGGGGGTGGCTGCGGCCAAAATCTGGCCCGCGCCGCCACGGAAGCCTTGCGCATCAACCGCCACGACACCGCCAAGCGTGAGATGCGTTGCAACATCCAGCGCCAGGACACCTCCGACGGAACCGTTCCACGACAAACCGTCCAGGGTCGAGCTCAACACCGCGGTCGTGTACTGCGGAACGCGAATCACTTGAAATGTCGATTGCCCGGCTGTCGGATTCGTGGTCGGAGACGCCGCTGCCTGTACATACGTGTTCACCAACCCGCCATTGTTCCCCGCACCAGTGAACGAAAGCGTGCCGCCGCCGACTGCCAAAGTCGATGTCGCGGTCACATACTCGAAAAGTCCGCTGCTGCCCAGGCTGGTCGATCCCGATCCCGGATCGCCGGGAACGCCGTCTCCATAGACGCTGGAATTCGTCGAGTTAATCGTGGCGTTCTGCATCTGGATGATCAGCAGACGATCACCGATCGCAACGGGCGTCTGAGCGGCAGGTGCGCCTGCGGCTGCACCCAGGGCAATCGAGGTCGAGCCCGCCGCCGCACCCGTGACGCCAGCGCCTGGCGGAAAATATGTGTTCACGACTCCGGTCAGCGTTCCTCCGGCGCCGTCTCTTCCGGGTGTCGAGCAAACCAGCGGCTGCACAACGGTCAAGATCGTCGCGGAATTGTTGGCGCTGACGGGATCAGTACCCGTTGTCGAAACTGTTGCGCTGTTCGTCATCGAAGTAGCCGTGCCGGAAGCCGTGCCGCTCACCGTAATCGTGATCGGCGCGCCGAGCGGATATGCCACCGTGCCCAAATTGCACGTGATCGTTCCGGAGACCACTCCTCCGCAGCTGCCAGCCGTTGTCGTTGCCGACGCGCCTGTGAGCGACGCTGGCAGCGTATCCACAACTGAAACACCCGCACCGGACGATAAACCAAGATTCCGGATTTGGATCGTGTAGCTGATTGGCGAGGAAACAAAAACCGGCGTGGACGACGGCGACATGGATAGCGCGAGATCGGAATCGCCGGAGGTTTCGACCAACACCGACGTGATTGTCGAGTTGTTGGAGGCGACCGAATCCGTCGTCGCCGAAGTCACGTCGGCCGAATTCACGATCGTCGTACCCGCCGCGGGAGCGGGTGGAGTGGGCCCCGGATTAATCGTCACGACGAATGTAAATGCCGTCGTCGTGGTTCCACTCGTCAATGCCGAACCATCCGTACAGACCACCTGACCCGTGTTGCCGGCGGTCGGCGAGGTGCACGTCCAACCCGCTGGGGCCGTGATGGAAGTGAAAGTCGTATTCGGCGGCGTCTCTTGGTAAAGAACCGCTGTGGTGGCGGAGCTCGGGCCGTTGTTGGTGACGGTTTCTGTATAGGTAATTGTCGAGCCCGGCGCAGCTGTTGTCGCAGACGCAACCTGGGTCATCGCGAGGTCCGCGCCGATCACTGTGACGGACGCAGAGCCGTTGTTGGTGCCCCCCCCGGCCGGACCGGTCCAGTTCACCGTTACATTGTTCGTAATCGTCGATCCACCAGGCGCTTCAGGGTCTGCCTGCACCACAAGCGCAAATATCAGGGTCGCGTTGGCGGCGACGTTCGCTGTCGCAGTGCAAGTCACCGTGCCTGTACCGCCCACGGCAGGCAGCGTGAGGCACGTCCAGCCGGTAGCGGGTGGCGCCATCGATACGAATGTGGTGTTTGGCGGCGTGGTTTGCGTGATTGATGCGCCCGACGCGGGAGTCGCCGTCGTGTTCTTAACGGTTTGGGTAAATGTGATGTTGGCGCCTGTCGCCACGGGATTTGGAGCGCCGGCGTCCGTCACCGTGAGCGTGGTCTGCGCCGCAGCGGGCGCGGCTTGCAAGAAAAGCGCGAAGATCATGAAAAGCGCAGGCGCTAGCGCCGTGCGGTAGCGCTTCGCCCCTCGCGCGCCGGCGCGAAGTAAACGATGCGCTTGCTTGCGAAGGCCGTGCAGCGCGGCGGTTCCTGGCCTCTCCAGCGAAATGACCCTTCCGTCACGCTCGATCGCGATTACCTTCCCGAGCAACTTGCTGGTCGGCGCATCGTTCTCCCGGCCCGCATCCCCGCGCGTGATCAATGCACCGGTCGATTGATCCCACCCGATCACTCGATGCAACACAAATCCCCGATCGCTCTTCGTTAACGCGATGTCGCCGCGCCTCAGCTTCCCGGCCGAAATGGGCGCGAGCACCACGGTGTCGCCGCCCAAGACGTTTGGCTGCATGCTCCGCCCATCCGCGCGGAAGCGCACCCTCAAGCCGTCGTCGAGCGCGGCCTCGCACACCACGGCGAATTGCCGCGAATCGCGCTTCTCCGATGCCTTAAGCACCCTCACGGCAGATCGCCTCCACTGCGCTGATGTCCGGAAGGAATCGGAAGATGGAACACGGCGTTTCTCGCGCCACGCGGTCGAGGAATCGCAGCGTGAATTGCAGCCCTTTTTGCGAATGGTGCGGCACGAAGCTGCGCGTGAACAATTCCGCCGCGGCGCGTCCGGGAGAAAGCGAAACGAGTTCCGTCTTGTTGCTGTGTTCCAACAGGTAAAGCTTCGAAAGCGGCGCGGATTCGGGAGAAGCGATGCCCGCATCGCCGTGCCATGGCGTGCCGTACATCCAGATTCGCCCGTCGCGCGCGCGAAGAATGATCCGGTCATCGCTCAGGACGTGGGCGTTCGGTTGCGACTTCCATAGCCGCGCCGTCGTGCTCTTCCCCGCGCCCGAATGCCCCAAAAAGAGGTGCCCTTTCCCGGCATCATCGACGATTCCCACCGCGTGCATTTCCACGCCTTCTCCGCACGCCAGGCGGTGAATCATCAGCAGCTCGTCGAGCGGGTACTCCAGCGGGTAGATCGCCTTGCGCGCATCGAAATACGGACGGAACAAAACGAGATGCCCGCGCTTGAAATCCGGATCGAACCACGCAGCCTTGTACGGCGAGGCGCCAAGATACGGCGTCGAAAAATAGAAACGATATCCGTCCGACTCCTCGAATAGCCGCCATAAGCCTCCGGAATTGAAGAGCGGCTCTCCGGAAGGAATCTCCAGGTTCTCGGTCCACTCCACGCGTATTTGAATGTCGCCCATGCTCGGCTCGACGACGAAATCGCGCAGGCCCGGATCCAGCATCATCTCGATGTCCTCGTCGCTGAACAGGCCGAAGCCCGTCCCGCCCACGCGAAAGGCGAGCCGCTGCGTCCTTTTCGGTTCCGATGACGCGAAGGCCCCGGGGCAAGCAATGTCTGTTTGAGCGATTGGCATCGGGGTTCTCGGCTTCGTCAGGATCCGGGTGTCCGGCAGAATAGGGCGCCGCACGAGCTATTGCCGGGCCCGGCTACGCCGGAGACTTTGCAATGGCCAAGGACGGCTTCGTCTGGCCGCAGACTCACGCGAATGATCCGGGGAGCCTCGTAGGACTTCCGTTCGTTCTTCTCGGATTGATTCCCTTCGCTCATCCCCTCGCCGTTTGTACGTCTCATGCGTGATGCGTCGCGCACGATCCGCAGCCGCCGCTCGCGCATCCCCCGGAAGGTTGCAGCACGTTGAACGCCGGAGGAGGCGTCTTGCCTCCGGCCCACAGGCTTGGGTCTGATTCTTGTTTTTGAATGCGCTGGGCCGAGGCCAGAAGTTCGTCGTGCACTTCGCCGGACTTGCAGCACGTGCAATCGCCGTGCTCGGGCACGTCAAAACCAAGCGCGTAGGCGCGCAGGTGCGCGACCTGGCAAAGAAAATCCACGGGCGATTCGGCATCGCCGTTCTCGAGCTCGCCGTTGGCCGGGCACATGCCGCAGATCGAGCGAATCTTGCACCGGTCGCAGATCGTTGGGCGCGTGCGCGGCTGATTGCGAATCTCGAGCAGCGGGCCGTCCCACCCCTCGCGAAAACCCTTGCTCCGGATGTTGTAGTCCTGCTGGTGCGAGATCACGCAAATGCTCATCTCGCCGGTCGGATCGATGGCGCAGCCGTTCATTCCCCCACCGCAGAAATACCGGTGGTTGTCGTCCGGCGTTTCCACCAGGGGCGCGGCCAGTTCCCGCTCGATGAGGCGGCCGTATTCATGAGCGCGCTTGGGATCGTAGTAATCCAGCGCCACCACTTCCTCTGGGGTCATCCGGACGGCGATCGGGCTCTGCGAGCAGTCCACTCGCGGATTGATCAGCGAATCGAATTTGAATTCGACGTGGAAGTCTTCCTCGGCCATTCGCTTCATTTCGTACACTTCGTGCTGGTTCACGCTCGTCGGCACCGTCTTCAGTTTCAGCGGCAAGCCGCGATCGAGAAGCAACCGAATTCCGCGCAGACAGCGGTCGTAGGATCCCGGCACCTGCGTCAGTTTTTCATAGGTCTCGCGCGTGGCTCCGTAGAGCGTGATCTCGATCGCAAAGGGCCGCCACTCCGCCAGATAGTCCGCAATCCGCGGCGTAATCAGCGTCCCGTTCGTAAATAGGGTGACCAGGAAGCCGCGCTTCTTGGCCTCGGTATAGATGTCCAGGAAATCCTTGCGCCCGAAAATCTCGCCGCCCGTGTAGCAGATCCAGAGGCAGCCTGCGGCGGACATTTCATCCAGCAGCTTGCAGTGCTCCTCGAGGGTGAGTTCCTGCGCGCGCGCGGCCGCGTCGTTCATCGGCAGGTTGTTGTAACAGTGGAGACATTCCAGCGGGCAGCGCCGCGTCACCTCAATAGACACTTCCACGGGCGTGCGCCGACCAAAGTGGCGCTCGTGTATCGCGCGGCTAAATGTCGCGTAGGTTGCGTCGTTCATCCCAAGCCCCGGCCGCCCAGCCGTGGATCTGCAAATCCGATCAGAGAAGCTCGATCAATCCCGCTTCGGTCAGATCCGCCAGAAATCTCTCGGTGTCCGCCGCCGCCTTTGCCTCGGAGAGTCCATACTCCGACTGAAGGTGCGCCGCCAACTCCGATGCGTTGCGGTTCGCCTCTATCATTCCCCACAACGTTGTGCCGGTTTCGTTG
>JARLGK010000079.1 GCA_031296075.1 Candidatus Acidiferrales bacterium | reverse complement strand
TATTCGCCGAGCTTTTCGTTGACGAGCGATTCGACCAGCCCCTTGATATCGCTATTGAGCTTGCCCTTGGTCTGTCCCTCGAACTGCGGCTGCGGCAGCTTCACGGCCACGACGGCGACCAGTCCTTCGCGCACGTCGTCGCCATTGATGGTGACTTCGTCCTTCTGTTCCTTGAGCATGCCGAAGGAATTCGCGTAGTAGTTGATCGTGCGGGTGAGCGCGGAGCGGAAGCCGGAAAGATGCGTGCCGCCGTCCACCGTGTTGATGGTGTTGGCGAAGGCGAAAATATTTTCGGCGTAGCTGTCGTTGTATTGCAGCGCGAGTTCCATGTCCACCTGCTCGCGTTTGCCCTCCATGTAGATCGGCGAATCGTGGAGCACACCCTTGCCGCGATTCAGGAACTTGACGAATTCGGCGATGCCGCCGGTGAAGCGAAATTCGGTTTTCTTGTTCGAGCGCTCGTCCTCGAGAGTGATCTTCAGGCCCTTGTTCAGGAAGGCCAGCTCGCGCAGGCGCTGTGAAAGCGTGTCGTAGCTATAGGCAAGCGTGGTGAAGATCGAAGGGTCGGCGTGAAAGGTGATCTTCGTGCCTGTTTTTTTCGTTTTGCCGGAAGCCTTGAGCTTCGACGTGGGGACGCCCTTTTCGTAGGACTGCTCCCAGACTTCGCCGTCGCGCCAGATTTCGAGGTCGAGCCAGTCGGAAAGCGCGTTCACGACCGAGACGCCCACGCCGTGCAGGCCGCCAGAAACTTTATAGGTGTCGCTATCGAATTTTCCGCCGGCGTGCAGCACGGTCATCACAACTTCGGCGGCGGGCTTTTTTTCCGTCGCGTGCATGTCCACGGGGATGCCGCGGCCGTTGTCAATCACGGTGACGCTGTTGTCATCGTGCACCAACACGTTGATTTCGTCGCAGTAGCCGGCCATCGCTTCGTCCACGGAATTGTCGGCGACTTCCCAAACGAGATGGTGCAGGCCCATTTCGCCGGTGGAGCCGATGTACATCGCGGGGCGTTTGCGGACGGCTTCGATGCCGCCGAGAACTTTGATCGAGGTCGCGTCGTACTTGTGCCCGGCGACCTTGGCGGCCGGGGTGTCTTTGTCAGCCATGAATCGTGCGTCTCCCCTCAGATGGCGAGCAATGCTCAGCGATGCTGTGATTCTCGAGTCGTGCTAGGGAAGGCGGTCGCGCGGATTGTGCCCGACACTAACCTTGCCCATTGGCCCCATTTCGCAAGAGCGCATCGCGCTCGAGCTGGGACTCGAAGGGTTTTTCCGGGCTCCATCCCGTCCGATTCCGAAAATTTCGGGCGGACGCGGCGAAGCCTTTTTCTCCCCGCGGAAAGGGAGTCGATCGCTTGCTGCCCCGCCATTTTCAGCCGCTAATTCTGGCGCCAGTTCTGGCTCTGGCGGGCTCGGCGCGGCACAAGTTTGCTGCGAACAAACTGCCGTTCAGAAGGAATCTCGAACACCGAAATTTTACCGGATGCGGCGGGAATTCACAAGGCGATTCTCAGTTTGAGTAAGTAATTTATCACATGTACTTTCAATGGTTTACGGCGCATTCAACGGCGCGGACAGGCGGAGATTTTCGGAGATCTTTGCACACGCGAAAATGCCGATCCGATTGCCTGGACAACAAGGGAAATCGTGCGGGAATTGACGTTTTTTTCGCGCGCGCCGGTCAAATGCGCATGGGCATGACGACGTAGCGGTAGCGGGTGGATTCGTCGCCGAGCGGGCGGAGCTGGCCGGCGGACTGTTCGTCTTTTAGCTCGAAGCTGATCGGGCCATCCGCGGCGGCGGCGAGAAAATCAAGCAAGTATTGCGCGTTGAAGCCGATGGCGATCGGGTCGCCCTTGTATTCTTTTTCGATGGCTTCTTTCGCCTCGCCGTATTCGGGGCTCGATGCGGAAATTTCCAGGCCTTCCTTTGCGAGCATGAACTTCACGGCATGCGAGCGCTGATCGGCAAGCTGCGAAACGCGGCGGAGCGCGTCCTGAAGCTCGCTGCGCTCAATGGTGACCGTTTTATTCACGTCGCGTGGCAGGACCGCTTCGTAATTCGGGAATTGGCCGGTGAGTTTGCGGCAAGTGAGCAGACGGCCGCCAAACTGGAAGAAAAGGTGGCTCTCATCCTGCCCAAATTCAACCACGGCATCGTCGCCCGATTCAGCGGCCAGGCGCTGCACTTCATTCATCGCTTTCTTGGGAATGAGCACGCGGGTCTCGGTGGGAAGCCCGTCGAATTTGTGGTCCGTCTCGACCATGGCCAGGCGGTGGCCGTCGGTCGCGACCATCGTGAGCGAAGTCGGCTTCACCACAAGCAGCGCGCCATTCAGCGTGTAGCGTGACTCCTCGAGCGAAATCGCAAATGTGGTCTTCGCGATCACGCTGGCGAGCAGCTTCACCGGAATCTTTACGAGTGCATGCGGAAAATCGGGGAGAGCTGGGAAATTGTCTTTCGACATTCCCACCATTTTGTAGCTCTTGCGATCGCAGGTAATTTGGACGTAGTGATTTTCGAGCAGCTTGAAGCGAATCTCTTCATCCGGGAGCAATCGCACCAGCTCGAGAAGCTTCTTAGCTGGGATGGTGCCCGCGCCTTCTTTCTTAACCTTCGCCTCGCACGATGTGCGAATGCTCAACTCCAGGTCGGTGGCCGTAATCGTGAGGCTGTTGCCTTTTGCCTCGCACAAAAGATTCGACAAAATCGGAATGGTCGTCTTACGTTCAACGACGCCCTGCGTCAACAAAAGCTCTTCGAGTAGATCGAATTTCTTTACGCTGAATTCCATCTCTTGTGCAGTCCTTGCGCTGGTTTCTGGGCTCATCGTCGCGGCACGGCTACTGTACTTCTTTTCTTAATTTGTATAAAGATAAGAAACCGCCGTCACCGCCGCATCTGTGGATTTCCTAATATGCGGCCTAACTCATATCCAGCGCCCGGCTTACGGTACTAAGAGTACTGTGGGAAACCCAGCGCCTTGGTGCAAAAACCGTCTCAGCTAAAGACTATTTCCGGAGCCAACCCGTTTTGCACAATCGGCCCACAGCATATGAACGCGTTCTTATGGCCAAAACGATCGGGCACTGGCAGTCAAGAGAACCAGGGCTGAAACCCCAGTTCATGAGTCGGCGTTCTTTTCGTGGGCCTGAAGGCTCACGCTTCCACCAAGTCGTCTAGCCGAATGAATCCAGTAGCCTGTTGATCGTCTTGTTCAAATCTTTGTCCACCTGGCGCAGGGTCTCGATCTTGTTGATCGAGTGCAGGACGGTCGTATGGTGCTTGCCTCCGAACTGTTTGCCAATCTCCGGAAGCGACGCGGACGTGAGCTGCTTGACGAGAAACATGGCGACCTGGCGCGGGTAGGCAATCACCTTGGAGTTGCTGCGGATTTTCAGATCCTGCGCGCGCAGGCCGAAAACCTCGCCGACGGCCTTCTGGATCTGCTCGATGGTGACTTTCTTTTCCTGCGTCTCGATGATGTTCTTAAGCACCTGCTGTGCGGTCGGCAGGTTGATCTGCGCGCCGGTGAGCGACGCGTATGCCATCAGGCGGATCAGGGCGCCTTCCAGCTCGCGGATATTTGACTTGATGGCCCGCGCGATATATTCGGCTACGTCGTCCGGAATGTGCACGCGCTCGTTATCGGCCTGTTTCTGGAGAATGGCGATTTTCGTTTCCAGATCGGGCATCTGGATATCGGCGATCAATCCCCATTCAAATCGCGAGCGCAAGCGTTCCTCGATGGAGGAGATTTCCTTGGGCGGGCAATCGGATGAAATCACAATCTGTTTCTGCTGGTCGTAGAGCGCGTTGAACGTGTGAAAAAATTCTTCCTGGGTCCGCTCGGCGCGCGCGATGAACTGAATGTCGTCCACCATTAGGACGTCCATGTTGCGGAAGCGGTCGCGGAAGGCGGGCATGCGCTCGAAGCGGATTGAGGCGATTACCTCGTTGGTGAATTTCTCCGCGCTGATGTAGGTGAGGCGGAGAGACGGGTTGCGGCGCTTCAACGTGTGGCCGATCGCCTGCATCAGGTGCGTCTTGCCCAGTCCCACACCCCCGTAGAGGAAGAGCGGGTTGTAGGATTTTGAGGGCTGCTCGGCCACCGCGACGGCCGCGGCGTGCGCAAACTGATTCGAGGAGCCCACGATGAACTTGTCGAATGTGTAGCGCGGGTTGAGCTGGTTATTCGACGAATCGAAATCGAGTTTCGCCTGCGGGGACACCACCGGATTCGCCGCGGCGGACTCTGCTTCGACGCAATTGAATTCGAGCGCCAGCCCCGGCCGGCCGATTTCCGCCAGCACCGCTTGCAAGAGCTCACCGTAGGTTTCCGTCAGCCGCTTGCAGAACAGGCGGGTGGGTACGCGAATCACCAGCCGGTGATCGTCGGCCCGCTCCTGCCGCGTGGGACGGAACCAGGTGGCATAACTATGGGGATTTACGCGTCGCTCAGCGTGCTGAAGTATTTTGTCCCAAAGATTCATCTAGAAAATCGGCCCCTGCGCAATTTCCACATCGGTGGAAATGCTGTGGAAACCCTCCCTCCCTGCGAGAGAGGCACTTGATGGTCCAGCCTTTCAGGCTCAATGCCGCAGAACCACGCCCGGTACGTGCGACATTGCTTGCGTGCTGGCGTCGGATTGCAATTGTGTCAGATAGGCGAGCGGGGATTCTGCCTAAACGCGGCGCGATGAGCAAGAGAAAATTTAACGAAGAAGTGTCACACGCTCCACATATGATTCACAGTTTTTCCACAGCGCGAATGTGCATGAGAATCTTCCAATAAATCATGTTTGCATCGCATCGAATGGGGCTGATCGCGCAATTGATAAAGAAAAACTCCGCGCAATTTTCCACAGGCGTCATTTCAACAAGCGGCGCCGCGGTCATTGTTGCGACGCGGCAGGCAGTTGTCTTTCGGGCAGGGCAAACTCGAAAATTCCAAGCGTGTCGGCGGCGATCAGTATGCGATCGTGCTCGACGAGAATCGCGCTGGCCTCGATGCGCACGCCGTCCGCTGTGGAGGTGCGATAGGCGGCGCGGCGGTTGCCGTCCTTGTCGAAATGCACAAGCTCGTCGCCGATCGCAACCCAGATTTCCTGCGTTACCGGATCGGCGCCAAGCGCGCGGATGGCGGGCTTCATGGACGCGGGCGTGGCGCCCTGTTCGATCGTGATCTTCGTCCAGCGCTTGGCCTCGGCCTGGGGCGTGAACTCGGACGACGGCAGCGAAGCCTCGTAAGAAGCATAGCCGAAGCGGTCGTACCGCCGGAGGGTCAGGTCCGGCAAATCGCTGAAGACAAAGTAGATATGCCCGGCTGCGTCGCCATAAATGCGGCCTGGGCTGAGCGACTGGTTCCGCCGCGCGCCCGTAGCATCACCGGGAACTTCGCCGAAACTCCGCGCCAGCTTTGCCTGCGCGTCGAAAATGCTGACCAGTTGCGCGGACCGCAGCCCCGCAACCGCGAATTCTCCTCCCGAGAGCGCGACGATTGACATGGGTGCTGCGAAAGGAATCGTGGCGTCGAGCGAACCATCGGGCTCGAAGATTTTCACGGAATTTGCGCCGCGGTCCGCAACGAAGAGGCGGCCCTTGGAGTCCACGTCAATGTCCTGCGCGTAGACGATCTTTGCGCCGCGCGAGTTCGCGTTGGGAATCTGGCCGATGCGCTTTCCGTCGGCCTGATAGATCGCGATCACTTTTGCCGGAGCGGCAAGCACATAGTAGCGCCCTGCGGAATCGCTCTTGATCGCCGCCACGCCCGCGCCGATTTCGGGGAAGACGCGCGAGCGAGAGAGAAGCTCGCGGGAAAATTCCTGATCTTGACTCGTGGCAGGCGCGGCGGCGCGCGAAAAATTCCATCCGGCGGTGACGGCAACCAGGATTGCGAGACACACGCCGATTTGTAAGCGGCGAAACATGAGCTGGGTAATTTTATCCGCTGCCAGTGGCAAGAGATGCGACGGTGCGCGGGAGCGTTGCTTGCGCGGAACCTGGCCGAGCGCACAGGCCTTTCGCTAAGCCGCCGATTAATCGAGGCGGAAGTTAAGGCGGTCGATCGAGCGCGCGCGGCCAGTGGATTCGTCGACGTCGATGAGCACGGAGTTCATCTGGATGTCACCTTCGGCGACCACGAACCGCGAGGGCATGGTGTTATTGAAAAAGTGTTCAAGGATGCCCTGCTTTTCCATCCCGATCACGGAATCGTGCGGGCCGGTCATGCCCACGTCGGTGATGTAGGCCGTTCCGGCGGGAAGCACGCGAAAGTCGGCGGTAGGGACATGGGTGTGGGTGCCGAGTACCGCGGAAACTTTGCCGTCCAGATACCAGCCCATGGCGACCTTTTCCGATGTGGCTTCGGCGTGAATGTCCACGACGATCACTTTCACGTCCGGCGGAATCTTGTTGAGCTCGCGCGTAGCCGTAAGGAACGGATCGTCAATAGGGGTCATAAATGTGCGCCCCTGCAAATTCAGGACCGCGTAGCCCGCGCCGTTCTTCGCGCTGCCGACGTAGAGACCGCCGCCCGGTGAAATGCTGGGAAAATTTGCCGGGCGCAGAAGGCGCGGCTGCGTCGGAAAATAGTCAATGATTTCCCTCCGCTTCCAAATGTGATTTCCGCTGGTGAGGACATCGGCGCCCGCGGCGAACAAATCCTCGGCGATGCGCGGCGTGACGCCGAAGCCGGACGCGGCATTTTCACAATTGATGATGCACAGATCAATTTCGCGCTGCGCGAGGATGTCCGCGAGCCGGTCGTGAACGATCTTGCGGCCGGGCGAGCCAACGATGTCACCGATGAATAGGATTTTCAGATCAGAACCTTTCTTCCGGCAGAAATTACGCCTTTTCGAGAAACGGCTTCCTGCTAAGTCAAGAACGGGCCGAAAAGCCTCAGGCCTTCCCGACCAAAGCCGTCGGGAACGCCTGAGCTACATAACCCCACTGACGATCACGCGACGAAGTGTCATTCTGCGGAGCGGTCCACTCGGCCGTGCGCTGCTAGGCCCTGAACCCCACGAATAGGTGGGTGCCCTGCGCCTGCTTTCAGGCTTTTCACTCACCGGCAAGCCGGCGCGAGAAATGCACAAGGGCAGGACGACGCGGACTCCCTGGGATCCAGTGTTGGTTCAATAGGCTTTCGCAACGTCACCTGCTTCGCAGGCCATCTCCGCGGAATATTGTAGCAGGAATCTTCCGCGCCACCTTTTGGGGAGCGGCGAGTCACGCGAGGCGAGTTCCCGGTCCGGAATGGGGAACATGATTTTGCCCGCGGCGCCGAGCTGGCGCGCGGCGTACGAACGCCCTCTAGTGCAATGATTTGACGTAGGCAATGATCTGCCAGCGGCGCTGCTCGGGGATCCCGGCCCAGGGCGGCATTCCGTGTACCAGATTGCCGTTGCGGAGAAACCACGCGAGCTCGCCGGGCGTGGCGTTCTGTACGCCGGACGCGCGCAAGTTCGCGGCGCGGCCGCGGCCGAGAGCGTCTTCGCCGTGGCATTCCGCGCAGTGCTGGCGGAAAAGCTTTTCACCGGCAGCAACCGCGTTGGTCTGGCCCTCGTAGGGATTTTTCTGGTCGCGCGACTTTGCAGGAGCCTTGGCAATCACCTGGAATATTCCACGGCTATCCAAATCCCGATCGTGACCAGTCGCGGCAACAGCGGCGAGCGACGCAAAAAGGAGCGCGGTGAGAATCAGCAAGCGCCTCATCTCAATAGGCTCCTCACCTTGCGTCCGAAACCGCCGATTTCGTAGGCCATCCCCCAGCGCAGCAGGAAGCGGTGGCTGTTTTCGTTCAGGCCGAAGCCGGGAGAAATGGAAAACGTGACGCCGTTGGGCAATTGCCAAGCGGCGATCGGCGCGACGTAGTGAGACGTGCCCGACAACGAAAACGCCTTGACCGTTCCGAGGCCGCCGTACATTTCCGCGCCGAGGATCATGTTTTCGCGGCAGAAATTGCAGGGCCGCGGCGTCGCTTCCAGGCGCAGCGGCCGGCTGACTCCCAACGCGTAGCCGAACTCCCAGGGTTCGTGGCCTAGATTTTTTTCGCCGATGAAATTCTCGGAGAAATTCCAGCCCTTGTAATCGCTCGAAAGGATCAGCTTGGTCTCGATTTCGTGCGCGTGCGAGCGGTTCGCTTCGGAGTTCGGGTCGGCCGCGTCGAATTGGGTGTCCGTGCCCACGACTTCCTTGAGCGTCTTGTCCGCGTCCGTGATGTTTTCGAATTCCACGTAGAGTACCGGGTTGATCCAGTGCTCGCGCATAAGGGGGCGGAAGCGGTTCTCCCAGCGCGTCCCGGTGAAGACCGAGCCGTCGCCGAACGTGTGCTGCGAATCAATGTAGAACTCCGTGGTCCACCACGCGGTCACTCCGTACTCGAGCTCCATCCACGGCGCGATGAAATCGCCGCCGCCCTTCTGCGTTCCGTAGATCGAGTAGGTCTCGATCTCCAGATTGCCCGGTTCCTCCAGGTGGTGCGAGTACGCGACGAAGTAGGGAGTTTCCTGCGCGGCCGCTCGCGAAGGGAGCCAAATCGCTGCCGCCGCGACGCAAAGCAGAAAAGGAGAAAGAAAACGGAGGCGAGACGAGGCCGTCGCGGGACAGACACTCCGAGGAATCGGATTGACGCCCAGCATCAAGATCCTCCCCTCTTCCCTAGTTGCAACAGTTTATCAACTGAGTAGAGAAGTTAATACAGTTGAAACGCGGTGTCAAGAAGAAATTTCACAGTGTCGCCGCAAAATGAGAATGTCCGGTTTCATCCTGGGTGGGAGGCGGGATGGAAACGGAGCGGATCGAGTTGAGCGCGAGAGAACGGGAGCGGTTGAAGGTGCTGCACCAAGTGGAGGAAGGCCATCTGAAGCAGGTCGAAGCGGCGCGGCGGCTGC
>JARLGK010000078.1 GCA_031296075.1 Candidatus Acidiferrales bacterium | reverse complement strand
GATGCGCAGCTCGCGCGTGTAGAGCCGCTCCGGGATGCCCAGCTTCAGCAGGCGCGGCTTCACCTCGTTTTCCATCAGCGCGCGCAGCTCCTGCGGCACTCCCGGCAGCAGGACGATGATGTGACCCTGCGCCTCGAGCCACAGTCCCGGCGCGGTCCCGCGCGGATTCTTCAGAACCGTGGCGCCTTCGATGACCATCGCCTGCCGCTCGTTGATCTCCGGCATGGCGCGGCCAAATCGCCGAAATCTTTCGTGAATGGAGCGCAATATTTCTTCGTCGCGGAAGAGCTTTCGGCCGAGCAGATCGGCCACGGTCTGGCGCGTGCGGTCGTCGTCGGTCGGGCCCAGGCCGCCGGAGGAGACGACCACGTCCGCGCGGCCGAGCGCATGCTCAAACGACGCGCGCATCTCGTCCGGCGTGTCGCCCACCACGGCCTTGTGGACCACGCGCAGGCCCACTTGATTCAGCTCCGAAGTCAGAAACAGTGAATTGGTGTCGAGCCGGAAAGGTGTGAGCAGTTCGGAACCGACCGCGATGATCTCAGCCTTCATGTCTTAAGAGTTTTACTCGATGAAGCCGAACGAGCGCAAGTGAGGGGAAAATTCGTCCGATCCAACTACCCGTTCAGCGGAAGGCCCTGCACGTCCCAGTCGAGCGTGAAGAGAGCACTGTGCGTGGTGATCACGGCACGATGCGTCGGCAGCAGCGCCAGCCCGACGATATTGCTCCCGCCCAGCACCATTTCGGGCTGCGCTTCGGGCGTCAGGCGCACGATGCCCCGCCGCCCGCCGAACGATGCCGCGACGTAAAGATTTCCCTGGCGATCGAACGCGAGCCCCTGCGGGCGTCCCAGGCCGCGGAAAAATACGCTGACTTCGCCCGCGGGCGTGATCCGGTGGATGCGCTCGAAGCTCGAGGTCGTCGGCCCACAGACGAAAAGATCGCCCGCCGGGCTGAACGCCAGATGATAGGCCGCGAGCGACGGCTCGAGCGTAGCGAACACAAAAATCTCTCGATCGGGGCCGATTTTAAAGATCGTGCCGCTGCGGTCGCCCACGTACAGATTTCCGGCCTTGTCGAACGCCAGCCCCGTGGCCACGCCCATGCCTTCGATCCATTGCATCGCGCGGCCGTCGGGCGACACGCGATGGATCGTGCCTTCGTGGCGGCAGGAAACGAAAAGATAGCCGTCGCGGTCAATTGCCAGGCCCGTCGGATTCATTAGGTCGGTGATGTAAGGCCTGACCACAAGATCCGTTGAGACTTTATAGAGCGAAACGGGAACCTTCTGCCCGCGCTGGCCGCTGAACGTCACGTAAATATTGCCGCTGGAATCCACCGCCGGATTGCCTACGGGATGCAGGTTGTCGGCGATCTGCGTGCCCAGCGCGATCGGGAACGGAGAGCTTTCAACGCTGCCCATTCGCACGCGCACCTCGCCGCCCGTCGCTCCCTCGGGCACGCTCGCGATCAGGCGATTTTCGGACGCTAGCATCACGACGGCGTCGGAAGTGCCGAATTGCACCTGCGGCCGCGTATGGTTTCTCGCGCCGAAGCCGCTGCCCACGAGCGCGATTTCGCCGCCCGGCAGCGCCGCTCCCGGTTTCACGCTTTCGATCCTCGGTACGCCGTTCATTTTCACAAGCAACTATGCCTCATTTTCGTCCCGCCTGCCCTGACGCAGAAGTGGAACCGAATCCTGTTGCTGCCGCGTCCGCTCGTTTCATCTTGAGGCATTCCCGCCTAAAATGTCATCCCGAACGCAGTCCCGCGCGCATTTGGTTTTCCCCTCGGTGTCTGAGGGGCGCGGGACGCAGTTGGGGGATCGGCTTTTTCTTTCCGCATTCTGTCAAAGCCCCGCCGCGCGCGCGATCCACAATCCGATCGCCGCGTAAACTCCGGCGATCCAATCATCCGCCATGATTCCCCAGCCGCCCGGCAAAGATTCGGCTTGCCGCGCCGGAAACGGCTTCCAAATGTCGAACACACGAAAAAGTATAAGACCCAGTAATAAATATTTCCAGCTAAGCACGGAATGGAACGAGAGGAGTCCTAGCATGTAGTCATATGACACAGTCTCGGTGGGTTTCCACCAAACGGGAATCGTTAGGCCGAGTAGGAGAGTAAGGTGCTGTCCAGAGACTTCATCAATCACGACTCGCTGCGGGTCCGTTTCGCGCCAAAATTGCGCAGCCCGAGTGGCGCTCCAGACTCCAATCGCAGCGATCATGAGGGCAATCAAAAGTTGGATAATCAAGATCGGGTCGAAGTGGCCGGAATAGAAAATCCCGTTTACGGTTTCTCGGTTGTCGACGCCCCAGATACCAAATCCCCCGGAGACGAATACGATCACTAGGGCTACCCAAAGAGGAAACATGGCTGGGAAGAGTCCCGCGAGAGAACCGAACGTGCCGGGCGCAATCGGGATATAGCCAAGACCGCACGCCGTAGCGACGAACAGCGCGAAGCGCGGCTTGCGCGCGGTGACAGTCGCAGGCGGCGTCGCAGAATAAGAGGGACGAGCGTCAGTGCCTGAACTCATCCCTGCTCGTCCGCATCGGATGGCGTGATATCGCGCTCAAGATCCTCGAACATGGACTCGTCGAATGCCGGTTCGCTGATCACATACTTTTCGCTCGCCCAATTGCCCAAATCGAGCAAGCGGCATCGCTCGCTGCAAAACGGAAAATCAGCGTGCGTCTCGGTGTCCGTCGGCTTCTTGCAGATCGGGCAGCTCGCCAGCATGAAGAGAGCATACCGCAAACAAGATCACCGCGCAGCGCCCGGATGGTTCGTCAAAAGGTCTTGATATCGCGCTGCGGCCGCGCCGCGCCCTGCTATTTCAGCCCTATCCAAATCCAGGCGGCAGTGCTGGCCACAACCAGGATGCCCGCAATCACCGCGAGGGCGAAGATCACCTTCTCGAGGCGATCCATCTTCCCGACGAGCGTCCGTTGATCAGCGGCCATCATCGCCTCGTCGCCCTTGTTGAGGTAGATCTGATCCTCTTCTCTCACTGACAGCGAATTTCCGTAGATCACGAGGACAATCAGGACCGTCGTTGCTACGCCACACGCAATCAACAAATACGAAAGTGGAGCCTGAATTCCGCCCATTCTTTCCTCCCTCAGCCGCGCATCACCCTCACGAATTCTTACCGGCGCGATGATGCTATCACGGCAGTACCTGGTTTGCCGTGCCTGCCGCCACACGAATATGTGCGTGGGATCACATTCTGGATTCTGAGGCTAACTCACTGATGCGGCTGTTGTCACGTGAGGGCCCACGGCTCTGACGCAGGTCTTTTCGGCAGCTGCGGCAACCGTTAAGTGGTGACAACAGGAGACTCGCGGCTACTTCGAACCGCCTGGGGGCGGAATTGCGCCGCGGTCCGTGGTTGAGATGCCGTGACTCAGCCCGAGGTGCAGGAGCCCCAGGCGCTGCGCGAGCATCTCGTACTGCGCCGAAAGGTGCCCGCGATAGATCGAAGCGTCGCGATAGTAGCGCTGCATGCGTTCGCCGTCTTTCGCGCCGCTCGAGCTCGATGTGCGAAACAGCATCTCGACGGCTTCCCAGACCAGACGCCCGCCGTGTTCCAGGCTCGCGACAAGCTCGACATCCTCTTCCATGGTGAACGGCTCGCCGCCTTCGAATCCCCGGCGGCAGTATTCCATGTAGACGTCTCCCGCGTTGAGGACGAGCCGCTTTGCCGCGTTCATCAATCCGAGCGCCAGCCCCAGGTAACGCTGATAGTCGGGATGCAGGTAGCGCAGCGTCATCGGCGGATAGAGCGTGTTCTTGGTGCGAATGATGCGCTCGTATTCGTCAATCGCCGCGTAGCCCAGTCCCACCAGAATCGACACAAGCTCGGCGTGGAAAAAAGACAGGCACCGGCCCGCATACATCGGATTCTTGTGCAGGTGCGAGCCGAGCGTGCCGTGAGCCACGTCGATGTTGAGCATGTCAATCGGAACGACGTGATTTTGCGGAACGCGCGCTCCCTCGACGACGATCGAGTTTGAGCCGCTGCCGCGCATTCCCAGAATCGCGCCCCAATCGTCGAGCATTTTCCACTGGGACCGTGGAATGAGCGCGATTCCGGCGCGAGGCTGGCCTGGATTTTCCATGATCAGCACGCTCGGCATGAAGTGCGTCGCATACGGCGCCCCGGACGCGTAGCCCCATTTGCCCTTGATGAGCCAGCCGCCTTCTACGGGTGTCGCCGTTCCGCTTGGCGCCGCGACCGATGGCGCGGAAAAATCGCCGGTTGGACCGAAGCCTTCCGCTTGCGCCTGCTCGTCAAAAAACGATCCGAGCATCAGCGCATGGCCCGCGCCCACGATCAGGCACCAGCCCGTGGAGGGGTCGCCCCGCGAGATCTCGATGCCGATCCGGAAATAGGTCTTAAAATCGAGCTCGTAGCCGCCGAACCGCCGCGGCTGCAGACAGCGATAGAAGCCGGCCTTGCGAAATTCCTGGTGAATGGCTTCCGAATGGACGCCGCGCCGCTCGGTTGCGTCCTGTTCCGCGCGCAGCAGCGGCTGCAGCGCGATCGCGCGTGCGACCATTTCGTCCGGCGTCAGATTCGGCTCGGGCACCGGAACGGATTGTAGATCCACTCTTGCGCTCATGTTCGGTTTGCGCCGGGGCGCGGCTTCCTTCTTACCTCATATCTCGCCCGAGATGCAATCGCGGCCAACGTTTGAATGTAGCGCGGTCTATAGCGCGGCACGCCCGGCTCACCGCCGCGCGTTCGCACGATCCAACCGCCGCACGAAGTCGGCCCACATCTTTTTCTGGTCGATCGACGTGATCCAATTCAGAGTGTTCGCCGGTGTCTTGCCGAAATGAACGAATTCCAAGCTTCGCAAATTCAACGACGGACGAGAATATGTTTCCACGGTAGTGAAGCCAAGGAGGTGCGCGGCGACTACCGTGTCCCAAACGACCCAGTGGCGCGGGCGCACCACCTGCGCGACAAGATCAGATTGCTTCGTGACCCAATCTTGGAACAGTCCGTTAAGCCACTCCGCGAATGGGCCGTGGCCTGAAAGCATTTGCGCCGCCCCGGTGTCGCTGAGCTCGAGATATTTGTGGGTGACGTCAGTCGACCCAATTGTAATCGGCGCGGCCGAGCCTAGAATCACCTGATAGGCGAGCGGATCGTTCTTGATGTTCCACGGGTCGCCGCCCTTGGGCCAGGAATCGAAGCCCATGGTCAGAATTTCAACGCGATCCCCGAGCTTCGGGTCCGTCAGAAATCCCGACGCGACGTCCGTAGTCGCTCCAAGCGTAATGATCACCAGCCGATTTTGTGAGGAATGGCCGCGCGCTGTTTTCACGATGAAATCGACGCCGTCATTTCCCAGCGGCGCGCGAGTTGCAAGCGCCACATCCGATCCGGCAAATACGGGAGGCGATGTTCCGGCAGCAAGCCGCTGCAATACATCTTTCACGCATTCAGCGGACGTTTCGGCCTGCTTCGGCAGGGTCGGCGCGTGCGTAGTGACGATTGCCTGGATGTGAATTTGCGGTACCAGCGAAAGATACGCGATGGCGAACTGATCATCGATATCCGCGCCGCAATCGGTCGTTATGATCACGTCGCGATCGCGAGCGAACGCGGTCCCACATAGCGTCAGGAGAAGCGCGGTCAATACGGTCAATTTTACGAAACTGAAATTTGCTCTGGTCATGTCTCTTCGGGCGAGGACTTCAGCGCGATGTCAGAATCGGGAAAAGGCTTTTTGTTGGGGGCGGAATCTGCGCGGCGGTGGCCGGAGCCGCGAATTTGACGACGCGGCCGACCAAGTCGTAGTCTTTCGTTTCCGTGATTTCGATGGTGGCGAGAGTTCCGAGCGCGGGCAGGTCCGCTGCGTCGTTCACGCCTTCAAATTCCGTGACGTAAACCTTGCCGTCAATTTCGGGCGCCATGCCTTCGAGGCGCGCTTCCCAAATGAGATCGGTGTCCTTTGACGGACCTTCCAGCATGACTTGCAGCCGCTCGCCGACTTTGCGGAGGAGTTTGCGCCTCGAAATCGTTTTTTGAAGCGCCATCAGCGCGTTCTTGCGGCGCTGAATTGCCTTCGCTTCCACTTTGTCTTCGAGAGAAAAGCTTTTCGCCGCGTCCTCGTCGGAGTAGGAAAACACGCCCATCCAATCGAATTCCGCGGCGCGCACGAAAGCGCACAGCTCGCGGAAATCCTTTTCCGTCTCGCCCGGAAATCCCACGATGAATGAAGTGCGGATCGACACGCCGGGAATCGTCTTGCGAATCCTTTCGAGCATTTTCAAGAATGCGTCGCCATTCGAGCCGCGCTTCATCCGCGCGAGGACGCTGCGGCTCGCGTGCTGCAGGGGAATATCGAGATACTTCGCGAGGCGCGGATGCGCGGCGATCGTCTCCAGCAGCTTCGGCGTGATACGATTCGGATAACAGTAGAGAAATCGAATCCAGTGGAGCTCTTCGATCTGCGCGAGACGCTCGAGCAAAGCAGGCAGGCCGTCGCGCAATCCGAGATCCTCGCCGTAGAAGGTCGTGTCCTGGCCGATCAGGGAAATTTCGCGCACGCCCGCGGCAGCCAGATTCTGCGCTTCGCTCACCACCGATTCGAACCGCCGGCTGCGGAATTTGCCGCGAAGCTGGGGGATGATGCAGAAGCTGCAGGGATGGTCGCAGCCCTCGTTGATTTTGATGTAGGCGGTGTGGCGGGGCGTCGCCAGCACGCGCGGCGTGAGATCGTGATAGAGGTACGTCGGCAGGCCGGCGTCGCCCTGGTCTATATCCGTGTCCGCGCGGAGTTTCCCGTCGCAGACTTCCAGGATTTTCTCGACTTCGCCGGTGCCGATCACGGCGTCCACTTCCGGAATCTGCTCGCGGATTTCGTTGCGGTAACGCTCGACCATGCATCCCGCGACGATCAATTTTTGCGCGCGGCCGAATTTCTTGTACTCGGCCATTTCGAGAATGGATTGCACGGATTCCTGTTGCGCGGGCGCGATGAAGCTGCACGTGTTGACGACGAGGACGTCCGCGTCGCCCGCGCGCGGCGTGATTTCGTAACCCGCGCGCGCGAGAATGCCCATCATCACCTCGCTGTCCACGAGGTTCTTCGGGCATCCCAGGCTTACGAATCCGACCTTCGGCATCTCTGCGCGGTCCTTTGTGCTGCGTCGAAACAACCGATTCTATCATGCCGGGCCATGATTGATGGGCGCGGAGCAGGGAAGCAGCCGAGGTGGGGGAGGTGCGGATGGCGATCGCGAAAAGGGCGCCATTCGTTCAAGTTTGAACGATCAGTTCCTTCGATGTGGTGGCAATTTTGGCCACTTTTCGCGCCCTTAACCGTCCTTATCGCGTCATTTCGGCGTGATCAAAGGTGGGGGACGAGGATCACTACGTGGCGAGGGACTCGAGGAGGCGCAACTGTTCGTCGCCGCCGATAACGATGAGGCAGTCGTCCGCTTGAATGACGGACTCGGGAGGGGGATTGAACGTCATCTTGCCGTCAGCACTCTTGAGCGCGAGGACGATGACGCCGGCCTGCCGGGGAATCGCGGAGTCGGCCAGCTTCTTTCCGACGAGGGCGGACTTATCGGTGATTTTCAATTCGCTGATCTCGAAGTCGAGCCGCTCGCGGCCAAAAGCCGCATCAACGAAATCGATGACGTTGGGGCGGAGCAGGAGCTGGGCCATGCGGTGGCCGATGAAATGATAGGGCGAGAGAACCTGCGAGGCGCCGGCGCGGAGCAGCTTCGACGTGGCTTCCTCTTCGCTGGCGCGCGCGATGATTTTCAAGTCCGGGCGAAGGCCGCGCGCGGTGAGCACGATGTAGATATTTTCGGCGTCCGTGGTGACGGCGGAAACGAATCCCTGCGCGGTGTCGATGCGCGCCTTCTGCAGATTTTCCTCGCTCGACGCGTTGCCGACGACGACGGGGATTCTTTCGTCCTCGGCCCATTTGGCGCGGAGCGGATCCCGTTCGATCAGGACGCAGGATTGGCCGCGGGCGAGGAGCTGGCGCACGACGGTGCGTCCCACGCGGCCGGCGCCGCAGATGATGTAGTGGCCGGAAAGTTTGGCGAGTTCGCGTTCCATGCGGCGGCGGTCGAGTACTTTGCCGAATTCGAATTCTAGCAACGTCTGCGAGAAGGTAGCAATCACGAACGCGCCCGCGAGCACGGCGGCAACGATCATGAACGAATTGAAAATGCGCCCGGCGTGCGAGAGCGGATGAACTTCGCCGTAGCCGATCGTGGTCATGGTGGTGAGGGTCATGTAGAACCCGTCGAACCAGGACCAGCCTTCCAGGAGGTGGAAACCGAGCGTCCCGCCGAGGACGACGGTGGTGAGGAGAATCAGAGCGAGCAGCAGGCGTTGGCGAGTGTTCATGCGAAAGTTGCGGCGCGGGAATCGTGTGCCGGGGAGAAGCGAAAGTCAAGCGCGGGACTACCCGCCGCGGCGGACGCTTCGCGCGGCATGTTCTTGTCGGAGCTGAAGCTCCGACCCCCTAAACTGCTCTCTCCTTAGCACCCGCGATCGGGCTGTGCGGCGCGCGCAGCCGGAGCATGCGGAGAATCCAGTAGGCGGAAATCGCGGCGGCGAGGTGTTTCAGCGTGTGGCCGCTGACAAAGTGACCGGCTGCGAAGACGGGCTTGTCGGCGGCTTCGAGACCTTTTGCGACTCCGTAGATTGCGAGCGAGACGATCAGATCCGAAGTCCGCGTATAGCGCGGCGGAAACAGCGCCACGATCAAGAGCAGGATGAGCAGCGAGCCGAATTGCGCGATGGCGTAAGGGCGCAGATCGCCGTGGCCGCGGGTCTGCGTGACGTCCCAGTAGATGACGCTGCCGATGCCAACAACGATCAGAGGCAAAAGCAGTCGCGCGCCCAATTTCACGCTGATGCGTTCGGCGATGACGGCGGCCACGAGGGCCATAAATCCGATAGCCATGGGAATGCGGTCCCAGACCAGAGTGTGATCGTTGGGGCGTAGATGGTAATAACCCGAGCCGAATGCCGTGAGCGCGACGCCGACGAAGAACGCGAAATACGGCCAGCGCTCGCGCGAGTCTATGAAGCCAGCGGCACCTTGCGTATCAGCGCGTAAGACAAACCGAATGCCGAGCAAGCCCACGAGTAGAAAGAATGCGTTCGAGAGGACGTTGAGGCAGTTTGGGATGCCGAGTAGCGCGCGTGTGTCCGCGAAACGGTGATAGCTCTCGCTCTGCGGGATTGCGGGGAAGAGAAACACGATAAAGACGGCGGCGAGGATCGCGCCGACCAAGACCCACGAACGCCAAGTCATGATCGCGAAAGCTTGCGCGAGCGGAGCGAGTCTCGGATCGAGCGCAGCAGGGACGACATTTGCTGGATGGGGGCGGGGTGGTTGCCGAAGCGGGCGGACTGATACAGGTCGGTCAACTGGGCGACGGGCGCGGACAGTTCGGCTGCGGGAATCACCGACGCGAATTCGAGCGGCGTTTGCGAGGGCGATTTTTTCCAGCCGCGTTTTTCGAGCAGGCGCAGCATTTCCGTGTATTCGAGCGAGGCGAGCGAGGCGGTCAGGTTGCCGCCACGGCGTGCGCGCAGGCTCCAGCGCGCGACGGCGTAGCGAATCATCGAGCGGCCACGCAGGGCGAAGAGCAGCGCAACGAGGCAGACCAGAATGCCCGGCAGAAAATACGGGGAGGCTTCCGTCCTGCGGTCCAGCGCCATAATGCGCCGCATGATTACCGCTTGTTCGCGGCGGTAGAAACTGCGAGCGCGGTCGCCCCAGTTGCGGCTGGAATCGCGCGCGTTGCGCCCGAGAGTCAACTGATGGGCGAAGTCGTAGTTGATCACCCACTCGTCCCACGTGAGTTGAAACCAATCCCAATAGAGACCGAAGCGCGCGAATATGCCGCCGCGCTCTCCGTCTCCAGGTGGGGTGGGATCGAAGGTAATCCAGCCGTAACCGGGGAAATAAACCTCGACCCAGGAGTGCGCGTCGCTGCCGCGGATGATGTAGTCGCCGCCAACGTCGTTGTATTCCCCGGGCAGAAAACCGGTGACGTAGCGCGCTGGAACGCCGATGGAGCGGAGCATGATGGTCATCGCCGAAGCGAAATATTCGCAGTGCCCGGCGCGGCGGACGAAAAGGAAATTGGCGAGCGGATCGTCGGCGCGCGGGCCGGTGAGATCGAGCGTGTAGGCGTAGTGCGCGATCAGATAGGTCCGGATACTTGCAACTCTGTCGTAGTCGTTGGTCGAGCGCGCGGTGATGTTCTTGGCGAGTTGCGTGATGCGCGGATCGAGGCGCGGCAATTGAAGGTAGGCGCCGCGAATCGCTTCGGGATAGTCTGCCGAGGCGTGGCGCAAGTCCGAAAGCGGAATGAGCGACAGACGCGAACTGCCCTCGTAGCGGACCTTTGAATTGTTGCGTGACGGATTGAAGATCGAGCCGGTCTGGTCCAGAAGCAGATAGCCGCGACTGGGCGATCCGTTGGGGCGGGAGACGTCGGCGCCGAAATGTCCGCGGAGTGTTGCTGGATGGGGAGCGACGAAAATCGCGTCCGTCGCGATCGGTTCCATGAGCACGGTGTAGTGAAGCACGGAAAATCCGTCCCGCGAACGCGAGGGATCGTCCAGGAAATATTCGCCGGTGGGATCCGGCTCGAGCACGACTCGTTCTTCCACAGGGGTAGTCCAATTGCGCCCGTCGAAATTGGTGAGCACGATGCCGCGCCAGTGCATGTCCGCGGCGCGGGCGGGATCGCCGTCAATGCGAATGCGCATGACCACCGCGGGGTTCTTCTTGATCTCGCCGATCTGGCCGAGCGCCACGTTCTCGCTGAAGCCGGTCAGGAGACCAGGCTGAAGATTGAGAGCGCTCAGATAGCCGGTGGTGAAGCGCGGAATCAGGAAGAAGAGGACGAGACCGGTGGCCAGCACTCCGGCGGCGACCAGAACGGAGGTGAGTCCGAGCGCGCGATTCAGCCGGCGGGCCGTCGGCGAGCCCGGCTCGAACGGCGGCGAAACAGCGCCCGCGGAGCTGCGGCGGATTTCAAGGGCGACGAACGTCGAGACCGACAGGACCAGGAAGACGGCGAGCGCAATCAGAAAGCCGGTCTCGACTGTGAGAATCGCGGAAACCAGCATCGAGAGGACCGCGAGGATCGCGAGAAACCCGTAGTCGCGATTCGAGCGCGCGGAGTACAGGCGGACGAGCGTCGCGAAGAGAACCAAGTGAATCGCGGAAAGCAACGCGGCGTAGAGCGGCGGATTCGGCGCGCCTTCGGCCATGCCGCGCGACAACACCCACAGGTCTAGCGGAAAAAACAGAAAATAGCCGAGAACGAGCCAGTTCGCCACGCGCGGAGAAAGTTCGGGGCCGCGTCCGCGCTGCATGCGGATGCCTTTGTACAGCAGCGCGACCGAGGGAATCGCCACAGAGAACGCATCCAGCTTGCCGGTCGAAACGATGGCTACGACGCCGGTTGCGACGAGCAGGAACAGCGATACCTCGAAATATCGCTGCACCGCCGAGGGGGGCGGCGCGGTCGTTGGCCCGGCTGTCGGCGCGGCGGAAGCCATTTGATGATGCTAGCACCGGGCGGTGGGGGCGCGGTGGCGAGGCGCGTGGGCGAGATGCGAATGGGGCAACAAGGCGACAAAGTTGGAGTGCGTCTGGCTTTGAATTAGGACAGAAAAGTGCGGTCTTCGACGTGCAGCCGAATGGCATCCTTGATGTTCTGGACGGCTTCTTCGTAGGTATCGCCCTGGCTGTAACAGCCTTGAAGAGCCGGACAAGAAACGAAGTATCCGTCTGCATCCGCCTCAATGACAATGGGGAAAGTAAGGTGCTTCATAGCTGAATTATAGTGCCGCGTCTGCCAAACGCAAATCGGATTCGTTGAGCGTATGTCGTCTCTTCAGATTCTCGTCGCGGCGGCGATTTTGCGCGTGGCGCTCGATACCGGAAGGCGGTCGAGATTGCTGAGCGGCAGGACGCGGGTGCGGGGACGCTTTGGCAGGCGCGCAACGCGCGCAAGAAACGGTAGCAGCGTGATATTGCGAAACGTGACGCCGTGGCGCGCGGAGGGCAGCGATTCGAGCCGCAGCGAAGCGGCGTCGATCTTCAAGATGTCGTGCAAATGTTCCGCGAGTTCCGCTTCGGCGTGACGCGCGACCTCAACGGCGGGGAATTGCCACATGCGCGAGAACAGCACGTCGTCGTGCGCGCCGGGATCGCGGACCAGGATCGTGCGCCCGCGCGGATCGCGCAAAATCGCCGCGGCGATGCGCATTTTCACCGGCGCGCGTTTGCGGCGTGGCGCGGGAATTTCGCGCGTCAGGTTGCGCGCGCGGGCGAGGCATGCGCGCGATACAGGGCACGCGGCGCAGCGCGGAATCTGTGGGGTGCAAATCGTCTCGCCAAGTTCCATGAGCGCCTGGTTCCAGTCGCCGGGCGCGCTTGCGGCGAGTAGATCTTGCGCGAGATCGCCGAGCTGGCGCCAGCGCGCCGGAGCGCGAAGATCGCCGCGAACGGCGCCGAGACGCGCGAGGACGCGCGCGACGTTGCCGTCGAGGACCGCGAGCGGTTCATCGTAGGCGATGCTGAGGACGGCCGCGGCCGTGTAACGCCCAATGCCGGGAAGTGCGCGCGCGGCTTCGATCGTCCGAGGGAATTCGCCATTGTGGCGCGCGACTATTTCCTTCGCGGCGCGATGCAGGTTGCGCGCGCGGCTGTAGTAGCCGAGGCCGGACCATAGTTGCAAAACTTTGTCCTGAGGGGCACGCGCGAGCGATTCGACCGTGGGGAATTGTTTCAGGAAGCGATAGTAATAGGGAAGCACCGCGGTGATGCGCGTCTGCTGCAGCATCACCTCGGCGACCCAGATGCGATACGGATCGCGGCTGGCGCGCCAGGGAAGATCGCGCTTGTGCGCGCAGAACCACGCGAGCAGGCGGCGTTGAAGTGTTTTCAGCGCGCGGGGAGCGAGGATGTCGTGCATCGCGGCGGTATTGTCGCACGAATCGGGGAAACGCCTCTCCGCTACAGCCGATCGACGAAAAGGAAATACGAGGAGGACCACAGGCCGGTCGGGATGGTGCGCTGCGGGCGGGCGGTGAGGATGATCTTGAAAATTTCGTTGTCGCTGGCGAGTTCGTCGAGAAACGCACCGCCGGTGGCGGAAGTGTCGGCCTGGATCGTGGCAAGTTCGCGCAGCGTGTCGTAATTGATCTCGCCCGCCGGAGCCATGGGCGTCGAAAAACGGTTGGTGCGAAACTGCATCACAGAGTGAATCTCGTGGAAGTGCCAGGCGATGCACGCGGCCAGCGAAACGGCGCGCTCGAAGCGTTCGGCATGTTCGGCGGCGGCGAGCTGGCCGAGATCGGCGCGCGGAGGTCCGAGAAACGGATCGAGGACGAGCATCACGCGGCGCTCGTCCTCGCGCGCGAATTCGCGGACCATCAGGCGATTGGACTTCGCGGACACTTTCCAGTCCACGAAGCGCGCGCTGTCGGTCGAAAGATAATCGCGCAGGGAGTGCAGCTCGTGGCCCCGGTCGCGGAAGTAGCTGGCCATCTCACCGGTCAGCAGCGGCAGGACCTCGTAGAACTGATCGGTCGGCTCGATGCGCGGGTACACCACGATTTCGAGATTGGAATCAACCTGCCGCGTCTTTTCGAAAAAGCCGAAGGGAAAGCGCGTGCGAATGCCGAAGGAGTCCTGGCGATAGACGCCGCGCCGCGGAAAGCGCAGCTCGACTTTCTGCCGCGCCGCGCTCATTCGCGGGATGTACGGGAAGAAGACGGGGCGCGCGAGAATTTCGGCAGGCGATTTCTTGGCGCCGCCGATGACGCGCAGCGAGAAGGATGGCCAGGCCTGCTTGTCGTTGCGCAGCTCGATTTCGGCCAGCACCGGCTGCTCGGCGAAAATATGCTCGGGCAAATCGAATTTCAGCTCGATGCCGGTGAGCACGACGCGCGAGAGTACGCCGGAAATCAGAATGCCGGCGAGCAGGCACGCGAGAATCAGGAACAGCAGGTTGTTGCCGGTGTTGACCGCGGCGAGAACCAGGATGAAGACCGCCGCGAGGTAGATCATGCCGTCGCGCGTGAGACGGTAATCAATTTGATAGGCCATCCAGCGGAGGCTGGTGCGCCGCGCCAGGGCCGGAACGATCGCGACGGCCACCCATCCCGCGATTGCGAGCGAAATCAGAGTCGTGATTGCAGCAAGCCAGACGCGGCCTTCCTGAGCCGTGGCCGCCGAAAAAAGCGCCACGAAAAAAGCCACCGCGAGCGCCAGCATCGCGATGCCGAAATTGCGCCAGCCGGCGCGGTCGCGCTGATTCCAACTTCGGGCTATGAAGGAAGTCCCCATCCGCAGTTATTCGCCTTAGAGGTGAAAGCGTGGGGTTTCAACCCCACGAAAAGCGGCCACTTTTTTTCCGGGCTGAAGCCCGGGATAACTTCTGCGCGCATCACAAAGGAACGCGCGTGGTATCAAGAATTTCGCGGAGGATCGCTTCGGTCTGCTCGGATTTCTTCTGCGTGGAGACGTAACGCGAGCTGACCACGACGCGGTGCGCGAAAACGGGAATGATGAGCCGCTTGAAGTCGTCCGGCAGGCAATAGTCGCGGCCTTCGAGGAACGCGCGCGCCTGTGCCGCGCGATGCAGCATCACGGTGCCGCGCGGGCTGACGCCCAGGCTCAGCTGTTCCGTGGTGCGCGTGCGCTCGACGATCTCCAGCGCGTAATCGAGCAGACTCTCTTCGACTTTTACTTCGGAGACGAGTTTCTGCATCGCGGCCACGTCGGACGCGTCCATCAGGGACGCAATCTGCTCGGCGTGTCCGGCGGCGGAATGATTGCGGATGATCTCTTTTTCGCTTTCCCGAGCGGGATAGCCCATGCGGATGCGCATCAGGAAACGGTCGAGCTGCGATTCGGGAAGCGGATACGTGCCGTGATGCTCGATCGGGTTCTGCGTCGCGAGCACCATGAACGGCTGCGGCAGCGGATGCGTGTGGTTGTCCACGGTGATCTGCGATTCGTTCATCGCCTCGAGCAGCGCGGACTGCGTTTTCGGTGTGGTGCGGTTGATTTCGTCGGCCACGATGATGTTGGCGAAGATCGGGCCGGGCTTGAATTCAAATTCCCGCGCCGCAGGGTTGTACACGCTCACGCCGATCACGTCGCTCGGCAGCAGGTCGGAAGTGAATTGAATGCGCTGGAACGAGCAGTTGAACGATCGCGCGAGCGCCTGCGCCAGAGTGGTCTTGCCGACGCCGGGAACGTCTTCGATCAGCAGATGGCCGCGCGCGAGCAGCGTGGTCAGCGCGAGCTGGATCACGTCTTCCTTGCCCTTCACGACGTGCGCGATCGAGCGCTGAAGCTCGGCGAGGCGGGCGCTGGCGGCGCCGATGGTCTTCGTGTTCGTCGCGGTTTGCAATTCGCTGAGCCTTCTGCTACAAAAAGTGAGTTGCTGTGACTGCATTGGCGAGCATTGTAGGTCGCGGCTTCAGCCGCGACGTTCGGGCTCGCGCTTCAAGGGGCTTTAGCCCTTGAAGTTCCTGGAACATGGGCGACTAGCTCAGTGGTTAGAGCGCTCCCCTCACACGGGAGAGGTCCAAGGTTCAAGTCCTTGGTCGCCCACCATTACCCCGCTTTGATTCTCCCATTAAGTGGTTGGCTGCCTGAACTGGTGATTTGCCTTCGTGTGCTCAAGAAGTGATTTTTTTCTGGCCGAAAGCCGACGACCATACGCTTCGTTGGTTCGTTCGAGCATTTTCGGTGTGAGCTATGGGCGCGGTGTCGGAGCTATCTTCTTAAATTCAGCTAGAATCGCCTGTATATCGGCTCGAACCGCCGTGTCTGCGGCCGATTGAAGCAGCGCATCAAGAAATAGCATAAGGTCAATCAAGCATGAGTTTACGAACGGAAGGGGAGAGTCTGCGCCGCTAGGCTCCCCAATATATTCGATGGCTATACTTCCATCATTCCGATACGCGTGGTACTGCTGCAAGCACGCCGAGTTGGGATGGGACAATTCGCTCAACAACCCATAAGTGTCCTTGGCTTCCCTTGATCCGTGTATTCGTAGCTGATAGTCCTCATATTCGGAAACTGCGATTCTGATTCGGACCGGGTCTGGAGCTGTCGGCATTGGTTGCGATGACGGCGGCTCGTACTTCGCGCCGAACCTTTTCGCCCAGAGATTTCCGATAGCGGCTGCCGTAAGTATCGTCCATGCCTGCTCCCAGTCGCTTCGTTGATAGCAATCTTTGAGCTTGCTGCTCATATAGCATGCATGGGCAGTCCATTCAAAAATGTGCCTACTGACGACGTTGGCCGCAGGAACATTCTCGGCGTCGGCAAGAAGCGCTAATCCATTGAGGATTCTGCGCACGTGCGCGATGACGGAATAGGCATATAACTTCGTTCCCCACTGGACCAATTCTTCCGTTCGAGCATTGCTCGGCCCAACACGCGGTCTGGCAAGTGGCGGAAACTTCACATTCTTAAGGCCGTCAATCACCAATTGGATTGGGCGAATGCCTCTCACCGTGTAAATTCTATCATCGGCAAGACGGATTGATGTGTTGCTGGGGGCCAGCAGAAACGATGAGAAATATCTTGCGATTTGTGCGGGTGTTCGCATTAGGCACGTGGGTCGGGTCGATCATCTATTTCGTGGCCGTGGTGACGCGCGGCGCGTTCGCGGTCCTCACGCGCGACCAGGCTGGGTTGTTGGTTGGATTCACGCTCGGCGGGCTGCATCAACTGGGCGTGATCGCGGCGGCGGTGTATCTGTTGGCGGCGCTGCTCCTGGGCCGGTCATTGCGAGCGCTGGTGCGGCCAGCGGCGCTGGGCGTGATCCTGATGTTGCTGCTGACGCTCGGGTCGCAGCGAATCGTGATCCCGCGTATGGATGTGCTGCGCGTGCAGATGGCGTCGGTGGACGCGACGCCGACGAATGATCCGCGGCGCGCGGAGTTCGATCGGCTGCACGGCGTCTCGGTTGACCTGGAAGCCGGCGTGCTTCTGATTGGCCTCGTCGCGCTGTTCCTCACCACCCGTGAACGCCCTTCTTGAAATCCTTGTGAGCTCCACCGCGACGGCGCGACCAAGCCGCGGAGCGGCGGCCGTAATTAGCCCGGCACGGAGCGAAGCGCAGTGCCGGGAAACGTGATGATAGCGGCCCCAAGTCCCGTAGGGACGATTGACCGCATTTTTTCGTGATCCTAGAGTGGAAGGAGCGCCGTCCGCCTTCGCCGATTCTGGCGATTTTATGTAGCTCAGGTCCTACGGACCTGAGGCCTTTCGGCCCTCTTCAACGTAACGTCCGCCGCCGCGCAACTTCTTTCGCTCCAACCCGCTGCAAAATCCGTATTTCTACGAATAGAATTCTCGATTAGGAATGTGCTACCGTTTTTCGTGCGATTCGGCGAACGGTTAGGCCCAAGCAACACCGGGCCAACAGTCCGTCTCCTCAGAAAGCCCCTTGGCTTGGCTCACCGCTGTTCTCCATCTGCGCGTGTACATTTGCGCGGAACAAAGTGTCACACCGTGCAAAGTAATTTTCGGCCTAACTCACTGAAAAAAACAATCGGTACACTCACAAAGTGTCACACTTTTTCATGGTTGGTTCCGCAATTGTCGGGCGTTTCTGCTGCCTTTTGCATCGCAGGCAGGAGTCTCGGAAATCACCTTTCACGAGTTACGAATCACAAGTCACGGGTCACAATTCCAGAATCGCCAGTGAACTATCCGCTGGATTTCTAATCGACACTGTGGCGATTAGAATCGAGCCTAAGTCCCGTCGCATCAACGAAACTTACCGTTCTAATCGACACGAATCAGGGCCTTCGACTTCTCGCATTCCAGAGAAGAAGAAGTTCCGTCTCGCGCCAAAATGTCGTGGATTATTCTACTTATCGGGCGGTGCGTTCCTGCTTTTTGGGGACGAGGCGCTTCTTTGCTGGCGCTTTCCTGATCTTGCGGGCGGAGGGGCCGGCGAGCTGGACGGCGCGCCACATGTACCAGCTGGCAACGGTGCGGTAGGGGCGCCAGCGTTCGCCGAATTCGGAGAGCTCGCGCGGTTTGGGAATGTGCTTCTTGCCGTAAGTGATCGCGAAACCCTTCTGCACGCCGTAGTCGTGGATCGGCAGCACATCCGGGCGGCCGAGCCGGAAAATCAGAAACATCTCGACGGTCCACGGGCCGATACCGCGCACGGAAATCAGCCGGTCAACAAGCTCCTGGTCGGACATTTTTTCGGCGGCCTCGATTGTGGGCACGACGCCTTCGATCGTTTTTTGCGCGAGGTCGCGAACGGCGGCAACCTTCGCGCGGGAAAGGCCCGCTTTGCGCAGCTTCGGCTTGCGCACGCGCAGCAACTCCTGCGGAGTGGGGCAGCGGCCGTCCGTGCCGAGCGCCATGATGCGGCCGAAAATTACCTGCGCGGCCTTGCCGGCGATGCTCTGGTGCATGATCGTTTCGAGCAGCGATTCGTAGACGCTGTCGCATTCATCGAGCTTGAATTGGAATTCGCCGACGCGCTCGATCACGCCGGCGAGGCGCTTGTCGATGCGCGAAAGGTGCGCGTGCGCTTCCACGTGGTCGAAAGGGAGCGCGAGTTTGCTGGTCGCGGAATTCATTTGCGCTCGGAAGGATATCGCGAGGCGGCGAGTTGCACAATCCTCAGCGGAACCATGCACGAACGAAAACTTGCTGCAAGAGGAACAGCGCATCGGAAGGCGCGGCGCACAGACATTTACGGTGGGGATAAATCCCCGCGCTTCCGTTTCGCGCGTACGCTACACGGATGCCCCGGCGCCAGCGTGAAAGGCGGATGCGACGTGGAGCTTGCGCAGCATGGAGCGCTTTTTTTCGTGATGGGAGCGCATGCGGCGGAGAATGTCGTCGAGGATTTGGACGGCCGCGACGATGTAGGGGCCTTTGTTGAGCATTACGCATTCGGCGCGCTCGCCCATGGCGGCGTCGGTGATTTCCGCGCGCGAAGGGACGCCTGTTTTCGCGAGCGATTCGAGGACCTGGGTGGCCCAGATGACCGGCACGTGCGCCGCCTCGGCAATCCACAGAATTTCTTCCTGCACCTCGGCGAGGCGCTGGTAACCACATTCGATAGCCAGGTCGCCGCGCGCGATCATCACGCCGACCGCGCGGCTGCGCATGGCGGTGAGCAGCAAACGAGGCAATTGTTCAAAGCCTTCGCGGGTCTCGATCTTCAGAATGATGCCGAGATTTTCTCCGCCCAGCTCGGCCAGTCGCGCCTGCAGCTCGCGGACGTCCGCTTCCGTGCGGACAAACGAGTAGCTCACGATGTCCGCATGCTTGACCACGAAATTCAAGGCCTTGAGGTCGTCCTTCGTCAGCGACGAGAGGCACAGCGCGCTCTCGGGAACGTTGATGCCTTTTTCGGCGCCAAGCTTTTCGCCGGTAGGACGGGCGTGCGTGACTTCGACGCTGACTTTTTCCGCAGAGACGTCGCGGATGACGCCGCCGATCTTTCCATCGTCGAGCGAGATGGGCTCGCCGGGCCGCACGCAATCGAAGAACTCCGGAAGCGTGACGCCGACGCGCGCGGGGCTGACCAGTTGTTTTTTCTTATCGTACTTCGCGGGACGGCCGGGCTCGAGAGAGCGCGTGAGGATGAGAGTGTCTCCGACCTTGAGGCGAAGAGTTTGGTTCTTCGGGGGGAAATTGGCGACGCGAGCGCGGCGCGCGGACGCTGCGGTTCTGTTGCTCGCCCGAGGCGCGGCCTCGAGCACCATGCCGGGAACGATGTACGCGGTTCGATCCGATTCCGCCCAGCAGCTGTTCCCGTCGAGCCCCGAAATCTTCAAGGTGCGGGACGCGCCGCGAGCATCGGAGAAGCGAACGCGATCACCGAGCTTTCGTTGGGCAAGCCAGCCGGCAGGCATCGGAATGCAGGCGTCAGCCTTCGCCGGGGCGTGCTCGGGTTGCGAGGCCGGCGTGAGCCAAATGCGGGCGGGCGAGAGGACGCGCCCAAAATCGTCGCGCTTGGGACGGTATTTCAGCACGGCCGGCCCCGGTTCGACCGGTCCGGTTCGAAGTTTGGGGCCGGCGAGGTCCATCGCGACTTTGCAGGGCTTGCCCGTTTCCTTTTCCGCGCGGCGCAAATTTCCGATCATGCCGGACCACGCCTCGGGGGCGTCGTGGGCGCAGTTGATGCGCATGCAGTCCATGCCCTGAAGGACGAGATCGCGGACCAGATCGTAGTCGGTGGATGCTTCGGGCGGCATCGTAACCATGATGCGGACGTTGCGGCCGGTGGGAACCGGACCGAGCAAGGATTCGGAGTTTTTTTCAAGCAGCGCGGCGCCCTGGCCGATTCCGGGAGCGCCGTCAGGCATGGCGGGGCACGCTTCGGCCGAACCTGCGAGACGGTGAAGCGCGTTTGTCACGGCGTACAACGCGCCGATGACGTGCGGCTCGGTGCGGCCGAGCGAGGAAAGTCCGAGCGCAGCCAGTTGCGATTGCAGCTGGCGGATGTCGTGGCGGCGAAGCGCCAGGTAATGAATCAGATTGGCCGCGCTGGCGCGGTGTTCCGGGCGGACT
>JARLGK010000077.1 GCA_031296075.1 Candidatus Acidiferrales bacterium | reverse complement strand
TGGCTGCGTCGAGCGATCCTTCCGCCGATCCCGCACCCACCAGCGTGGTGCAGCTGGTCGATGAAGACGATCGCGTTCTGGATCTCCATCAATTCCTTCTTGTTGGTTTTCAGCCGCTCTTCAAATTGCCCGCGGTATTTTGTCCCCGCCACGATCAGCGAAAGATCGAGCGAAAGTATTCTCTTGTCCGCCAGGAACGGCGGCACGTCGCCGTCCGCAATTCGCTGCGCGAGTCCTTCGACGATCGCCGTCTTGCCCACGCCGGGTTCGCCGATTAGCACGGGATTGTTTTTCGTCCGGCGGCACAGGATCTGTATCGCACGCTCCAGCTCGCGATCCCGGCCCACCAGCGGGTCGAGCTGTCCTTCCATCGCCGCTTGCGTCAGATCGCGGCTGAATTCAGCGAGCAGTGAAGCTTCTTTTGGCCGGTTCACAGGCACCTTCTCTCCCGCGCTGCGCGCCATTTCCTCGCGCACGGTGGAAAGCCGCAATCCCCGTTCCAGTAGGATTTCGGCGCCAAAGGATTTTTCTTCCCGCAACACTCCCAAAAGCAGGTGTTCCGTTCCGACGTGCTTGTGTCCGAGCCGTTCAGCTTCTTCCGCGGCGTAGTTGAGGATGCGCTTGCATTCCTGGCTGAGGGGAACTTCCACCGAAGTCGAAATGCGCTCGCGCACGGTGATGCGCGATTCAATCTCTTTGCGGATGGATTCGATCGAGCCGTGGGTGCGCAGAAAGCGGTTTGCCAGCGCCTTGTCCTCGCGCAGCAATCCGAGCAACAGGTGCTCCGTCTCGATGTACGGGCTTCCGTACTGGCTCGCCTCGTATCTCGCGAAAAAAATGACTCGCCGCGCCTTCTCTGTATAGCGTTCGAACAAGGGTTACCCACGCTCTCCCGGGGTCCGCACCCCAATGCTCGCCGGTCGCGCCGCATGACCCGCGGCACCTGCAAGCACTTCCGCGCTCGGAGCCAACTTCCCGTGTTCTAGGGCAAGAACACGGTCCGTGCGCTGCGCCAAACTCAAATTATGTGTAGCCAGAATCGACGTCAGGTGGTGGGTCCGGTGGAGGCGCTCGATCAGCTCGAAAACTCCCGCCGCACTCCGCTCGTCCAGATCCCCTGTCGGTTCGTCCGCCAGAAGCAACACGGGTTGATTCACCAGCGCCCGCGCAATTGCCACGCGCTGCTGTTCGCCCACTGAAAGCTCTCCCGCACGCTGCCCCGCGCGATCAGCCAATCCGACTTCCCCCAGCCAATCCCCTGCTGCACGGAGCGCCTGACCCAGCGCCTGGCCTTGAACCAGCAACGGCATCGCCACATTTTCTGCAGCCGTGAAATCCGGCAGCAGGTGGTGCCGCTGCCAGACAAAACCCACGGCTCGATTGCGATACTCCGCCAGTTCCGCCTCTGCAAGCGAACGAAGCAATTTCGCGCCGAAGTATACTGTACCGCTCGTTGGAGTGTCCAGCGCCGCCAGCAAGTGTAACAGGGTGCTCTTCCCCGCTCCCGAGGGTCCCACGATCGCGACCATCTCTCCGCGCTCAATAGAAAAATCGATTCCGTCGAGGGGCGCAATTTCCTGGGTTCCGGAGTGGAAGGTCTTGCGAAGGTTTTCGGTGCGCAGGATCTGGCCCGAGCTTGCGACGGCTCCGTTGGGGGAGTCGTCCAGGGCAACACCCGTGGCTGCCTGCGTGTTCATCGCCTGCTATATCTCATCACACTTTAGATGCCGAACTGCCCTCCCGGTATGTCCTTATTTTCCAGAGAGCTAGTTCTATGAACGGGGGATTTTGGCCCACTTCTTTCCACACTTATCCCCTACGCTTCCCTCCCCAGTCTGGTACGAATGCCAAAAAATGCCTACATCTTTTCTTCGCCTCCATAGTAACACGCGAATCGCTCCGGCAAAAAAACAAACACCTCTCAAAATTTGAATTGAAATGATTCGCCGCAGAACGATGCCCTCTTGTCGCCTCTCTTGCGAGAGTCGATGTCCAAACCGACCAATACATGAGCCCATTTCACAGTTCCAATACTCGCCTCGACAGTCGCATCGTGTGAGGCAAGAAACGGTCGACATGGTATAAATTCAATCTGCCCTCAAGGAACGCTCAGGGCGAATCGCTCATGAGTCGCGCAAATTTGTTTCGGTTTCCCGGTCGGCGGAGTCACATCTTGCTCGTCGCGCTCTATCTGCGCGCGATGACGACGATCTGCACGGTTCCGGGCGCGCAGGCCCAAACGGAAAGCGGGCCGCCGATCCGAGTTGAATCACATGAGGTGTTGGTCCCCGCTCTGGTAGTGGACAAAAAACGCCTCCACGCGGTCCATCAGATGGACGTACAGACCTACACGAGCGCAGTGGACGCCCCGAATTCTCACTTCCTGGTCGATCTCGCCCTTACGGGCCTCACCACAGCCGATTTTCACGTTTTCGAGGACGGCAAAGAACAGCAGGTCGAGCGCGTCACACCCAAAGACGTGGCCATGTTCGGTGACGACTCCGCGCCCGGCATTGGCCCCGTGTACGAATCGAGTCACGGATACGTTCCTGCTTTTGAAAACGCCGTTCGCGCCCCGGTTTGGCCGGCATACCTTGTCGCATATTCCCAACCGCCGTCGCTGGACGGTAGCTGTCACAAGGTCAGGATCACAGTCGATCGGCCGGCTTCGGTAGTCTATGCGCGCCCCGAGTATTGCAACACTACGCATGCACCGAATGATTCGCTCAATGGAACGAAGCTCGGCAATCAACTACGGCAGGATCTTGATTCCGCTGGAGACGGACGATTGACGTTCTTGGCTACGGCCTTTTCTTCGCTCCATGCGGCGGCCGCAACCTATACCGACATCGTGCTCGAAGCTCCGGAAAAACCCCGGCTCCTCGCCGATTGCGACAAGCTCCCGGAAATCGGCGCCCTGGGGTTGGTGTACGCGGCCGACGGAAATGTCGCCGCGCGCTTTAGCGGCCTGACGCTGGGAGATTCAAGCCAGCGCGGCCAATCGTGGTCCTCACCGCTTCCGACCAGGACCTCCTGCACAATCGCCGGAGCGCGTATCTTTCACGCGCGAGTTGATTTGCCCTCCGGCGAATACAAACTGCGAGCTGTTATCCGGGATGGAGATCACGTCGGCAAGACTGAAATACCGATTACCATCGGCCAGCTCGACCGAACGCAGCTGTCGATCAGTAGTGTCGTTCTCGGCAGGAAATACCGCCAGGTGCCGGATAGCGCGCGGGACAACCTGGCCGTTTCCCCGGGGCGTTATGTACCTCTGGTCAGCAGAGGCTGGGAAATCATCCCGACTGCGGACACGACTTTCAAACAGGCCGAGTTTTTTACCTTTTATGCTGAGGTGTATTCACCCATCCAGGCGGCCTCACAAGATCGGACGGTCCAGGTGCACATGCGCATTGCGGATGAGCGAACGGGACAAGTCGTGAAGGAGCTGCGGCCACTCGACACGGCTCCCTACGGCAAGCCCGGCGAGCCCGTAATCCCGGTCGGCGGCGGAGTCGATATCGGCGGCCTGGCGAGCGGTTCGTATCGCCTGGAACTCCAGGCGACGAATTCGTTAGGCGAGTCCACGGCGTGGCGTTCCGTCGCATTTCGAATCGAATAAGGCAACGAAGTATGATTGTGCATTCGCGAACGGGTCCGACGAAATCGATTACTGAATTCCCTTGAAGGAATTTTCGATGAAGATTCCACCAATTCGCTGTCCGGTGTTTAGATTTTTAGAAAGGGAGCCGGGGTCGGCCTACTCGAACCGCAGAATCTCCACCGGCAGAATCCGCGCCGCAGATCGCGCCGGAACAATCGTTGCGGCGACGCTGATCGCCAGTGCCGCGGCCGCGATCCATATCGCGTCCAATCCGTTCGCGTGAAACGGCACGTAGGGAATCGCGTACACCTCGGGATTTAGCGGAATCAGTCGCCATCGGTCCGCGACCCACGCAAAACCGTAGCCCGCCGCCAGACCCGCCGCAGTTCCCGCAATGCTCACAGCAAGCCCCTGCAGAACGAATATCCGCCGAATCTGGCGCCGGCGCGTTCCCAGCGCCATCAGCACGGCGATGTCCCGCGCCCGCTCGGTCACCGTCATCGTCAACACCACCAGGATATTCAGTCCGGCGACGAACGTGATCAGCCCGATGAAGAGCGCCGTCACCAGTTTTTCCAGGCTCAGCGCGCGAAACAGCGCGCGGTTTTCGTCCATCCACGTGGTCGCCGTGAACCCGGCGCCGGCGCGCCGCACCAAATCGCTCGCCACCGCGCTTGCGTCATCCAGTTTCGCTACGCGCAGTTCAAGCAGACTTACCACGTCCCCGACTCCCGCCAGCCCCTGCGCGGAACCCAGCGTCACGAACGCCCAATTCGCGTCGTAGTCGTAAAAGCCCGAATCGTAAATTCCCTCCACGCGAAATCGCCGCGAGCGCGGCAACATCCCAAATGGCGTCAAATTTCCCTGCGGGCTTGTCAGCGAAACGTAGTCACCGGCGGAAATCTTCAATTCATCGGCGAGAATGCGGCCCACTAGCAACGCCGGAATACCATCCGCGTCCGGGGCAAAACTGTCCGACCCGGCCACAATGTTCCGCAGCGCCCCGCTGGCCTTTCGCTCCAGATCCGGGTCCACGCCCTTCAGCACGACCCCGCGTGCGCGGCCGCCACAGGATAAGAGAACCGTGTTATAGATCGCCGGCTCGATCGAGCGAACGCCGGGAGCGCCGCTCAACTGCGCCATGCGCTCGCGATAGTCGTGGATTCCGTCGGGGCCGAGCGGCTTCAGATTGACGTGGGCGGTTACGCTCAACAACCGGTCGCGAATGGCCTGGCGAAAACCCGTGTTCATCGACAGCGCGATCACCAGCGTGGTCACGCCCGCCGCGACGCCGATCACCGCCAGCAGCGTGACGAGTCGCAACACCGCCGGCCGGTTCGGCGAGCGCAGATACCGCAGCGCCACCAGCCATTCGAACGTCATTTCGGTCCTTCGGCCGCATCCGCGCCCTCGCCCCGCAACAGCGGAAACAAGATCACCTCGCGGATCGCGTGCGAATCCGTCAGAAGCATCACCAGCCGGTCAATTCCGATTCCTTCGCCGGCGGTTGGCGGTAGGCCGTGGCTGAGCGCACGAATGTAGTCCATATCCACTTCTTTGGGCATGTCCTGCCCGCCCTTTTCCACCTGCGCTCGAAACCTGCGCTCCTGATCGTCGGGATCGTTCAACTCAGAAAAACCGTTCGCGATCTCCATGCCCGCGATGAAAAGCTCGAAGCGTTCGGTCAGCGACGGATCATCCGGTTTCTGCTTCGAGAGCGGCGAAATCTCCGTAGGGAAGTCATATATAAATGTCGGCTGCGCCAAGTGTCCCTCGGCGATTACCTCGAAGAGTTCCCCGGTCAGCTCGCCATCGGAGAGTTTTTCAACGGCGGCAATCGGCTCGGCGCTGCAGGAATGCGCGTACAAGTTGTAGCGCTCCGCCACGCCGCGCGGACCGCCCTTCCTCCCCATTTCAGCCGCATTCGGCGCATCGCCCGCGGAGGTAGGCCAGAATTTGCAGATCGCTTCGCGCATCGAAAGGCGCTGAAAACTCCCAAAATCGAGTTCGGCCTCGCCGTACTTGATCTTCGTGCTGCCACACACTTTCTCCGCCAGCCCGCGCAACAGTTCCTCGGTCAAGTCCATGAGCTCGAGTGAGTTGCTGTACGCCTGGTAGAACTCGAGCATCGTGAATTCCGGTTGGTGGATGGCGTCAATGCCCTCGTTGCGAAAATTGCGATTGATCTCGTACACGCGATCGAGCCCGCCGACCACCAGCCTCTTCAAATAAAGCTCCGGGGCGATTCGCAGATACAAGTCCATATCGAACGTGTTGTGATGGGTTACGAAAGGCCGCGCCGTGGCGCCTCCCAGAATCGGGTGCATCATCGGCGTTTCCACTTCCACATAGCCGCGCTCGTCGAAAAAACGGCGCATTTCACGGACAATCTGCGCGCGCCGCAGAAAAATTTCCCGCGCGCGCTCGTTCACGATCAGATCCAAGTATCGCCGACGATAGCGCATCTCCACGTCCGCCAGCCCGTGCCATTTCTCGGGCAGCGGCAGCAGCGCCTTGGTCAGCAGTTCGAGTTGAGCAACCTTTACCGTCAGCTCGGCGGTTTTCGTGCGAAATAGCTCGCCCGAAACGCCGATGATGTCGCCCAAATCAAGAAGCTGGAACAACTTGAACGCCTGCTCGCCCACCACGTCCAGCCTTACATAAATTTGCAACCGCCCGCCGTCGCCCGCCAGATGCGCAAATGCAGCTTTGCCGTGCGGGCGCAACGCCACGATCCGACCCGCCACGCGCACGGTCACATGCTCGGCCGCAAACTCCTCGGCTGTCCGCTTTCCGAATTGCTCGGCGATCTGCTTCGGCGTATGCGTGTAATCGAATTTGTGCGGGTAGCGTGCGTGGCCCAGGGACTCAATTTCACTCAGCTTTTTGCGGCGCTGCAGGAACTGATCGAGCGGCTCAAATTCCAACGGTACGATCCTTTCAAACGTGAGGACCCTCAGCAGATTCGGCGAAAGTATATAACAGGAGCCTCCCAGAAACCGCTTCCTCGAGAACCGGTGGTATAATTTAGGAGCGTGTTGGGGGCAGGGGTGTTTCCTAGGCGAGAATCGCGTCGCGTGCAACGGCGCAAGGTCCTGGATGACTGGGTCGCCGCGCTGCCGCGCGAGAAAAGCCAGTTGTATTCCGTGATTGTCCAGCGCTGGGAGTGCTCGTACGCCATGATGAGCGTGGCGCTGGATGGGGCGCTCTCGCTCCGCGCGTCCGGAGAATTGGTCTGCGCGCGGCAGCAGGTTTCCATCGCGTCCGGACTGCTCGGACGTTTGAGTCCGTCGTTGATTTCCCTGTGCGAGACGTTGTCGGCGCACGGCCGGCGCGTTTCGAAATTTCCCGCGGTCGAGCCGATGAACGCCGATTTCTTCCGCGGCGACACGGCTCAGAGCGCGGCCTCCTGGAACGGAATTCTGCACCACGTGCTCTTCAGCGCGCGGTCGCGTTTCTTCCACAAGCTCCGCATCTTGTCCCATACGCTCGCGCTGCTCGAGGCCGAGTTCGAGGACGCGGCCAGCGAAATATCGAAGGGCCTGTCCGTTCAGCCCGGCGATTGCTGGCAACGGCTCGATAACATCCACTACGACTTCAATACCTGCCTGCGTGAATCCGAGGTGGTGCTGAAATCGTTCCTGAGCATTCTGCCGGACGATCAGCTGGCGTCGCTGGCAAGCGATCTGGACGCTCCGCCGGTGCCGTTGCGCGTCAAACCAAGCTTTTCGGGCGCGTCCGCTTCGGCGTAGCCCATTCCTCGGCTGCGGGTCGAACTGATCTTGTCCCCGCGGCACGTTCCTGACGGCGGACTCGTTCGTTTTTCCGGCGCGGCGGTTCAGTGCAGGCGGGATGACGGCCCTGGTTGGGTCGTCGAAAATGTGTGACACCTCCCGAGGGTCGCTTGGTGATTATGCACTTGACACAGATACGAGATTAGGCTAAGATTCTCGCATTATGAAACTCATAGACATCCACAAAGAGTTTAACACCGATGACAAGTGTTTCGATTACCTCGAAAAGATGCGCTGGCCGACTGGCGTCGCCTGCCTTGACTGCGGCTCGCTGAAAGTCTCGCGGATCACGCGCGAAACCAAGAGCAAGAATCGCCGCACGCGCGTCTATCAGTGCTTAGAGAAGCAGTGCGGCCACCAATTCAGCGCCACGGCTGGCACGATATTCCACGATTCACACTTGCCCTTGCAGACTTGGTTTATGGCGATTGCCCTGATTTGCGAAGCCAAAAAGAGCCTGTCTGCGTTACAGATGCAGCGCCACCTAGGATTGGGCAGCTATCGCACCGCGTGGCATCTGTGCCACCGGATTCGCAAGGCCATGAAGCAAGACTTTGTGCTCGATGCGCCCGAAGTCGAAGCCGATGAAACCTACGTTGGTTCGCGTATCAAGCGTCCCCGGCACGCGCGTCCCAAGACTGTGCCCGATCAGGTCGTGCTCGGCATGGTGGAGCGCAACGGTGGACGCCTCAAGCTGGTCCCTGTCGCTGATGCCAAGGCCAAGATATTGCAGCCGCCCCTTGAGAAGTACATCAGCAAGAGCGTAGCGGCGATCTACACGGATGGACACCCGATATACGTCTTTGCGCTCAAGGGCAAGCTGGCCGGGAAACAAAAGACCATTGACCACAATAAAACCTACGCGATTGGCAGCACGCACACCAACACGATTGAGAACGCTTTCAGCCTGTTCAAAAAGGGTCTGTACGGTTCATTCCACCACGTTTCAAAGAAGCATCTCGCGCGGTATTGCGATGAGTTTTCGTATCGGTTCAATCTCCGCGCCGAACAGAACAGCATGTTCGCGCAGACCACGAAGTGCTTGCTACGAGGCGAGAAGCTGACCTACGAGGCGCTCACGGCTTCTGAAATATCGGAGTCTTAGGAGCACGCTTGCCACGTGCCTTTATCTTGTCGCGAGGTTCC
>JARLGK010000076.1 GCA_031296075.1 Candidatus Acidiferrales bacterium | reverse complement strand
GGCCAGCGGATGATGACCAGCTACTTCCGCATCGGCGGGCTCGCGCTCGAACCGCCGCCGGACTGGCTGGAACGCGTGCGGCGCGTGATCGATGCCTTGCCCGGGCACATCGACGAATACGAAACTTTGCTCACGCAAAACCGCATCTGGATGGCGCGGACGAAGGGCGTGGGCAATTTGAGCGCTGAGGACGCGATCGCGCTCGGCGTGTCCGGCCCGCTGCTGCGAGCCAGCGGCGTGGCCTACGATATACGCAAGGCTTTCCCCTACTCCAGCTACGAAGATTTCGATTTCAACGTGCAGACGCAAACGGCCGGCGATTGCTACGCGCGGTACCAGGTGCGTGTGGCCGAGATTCGCGAGAGCATCAAGATCGTCCGCCAGGCCATGGACAAAATTACGCCCGAAGGGCCTTTCCGCGCCGAAGCACGGGGGATCATCCCGCCATCGCGCGAGGAAATGAAAACCTCCATCGAGGGCCTGATCTATCACTTCAAGATTTTCACAGAAGGATTCGCTCCGCCGCCGGGCGAGGTCTATCAGTGCATCGAATCGCCGCGGGGCGAATTGGGCGTATTCATGGCGAGCGACGGTTCCGCGAAGCCGTACCGCGTGAAGTTCCGTACGCCGTCGTTTGTGAACCTGCAGTCGTTGCCGAAGCTTTGCGAAGGACGTCTGATCGCCGATGTGGTCGCTTGCATCGGCACAACCGACATTGTTCTTGGAGAAGTGGACCGCTAGCTTTCGTGACCGAAAACCGGAACATGCAACTGCCGCCACCGCTGGAAACAAAGTTCAACGAGCTTGCCGGACGCTACCCGGTCAAGCGCTCGGCGCTGATTCCCATGATGCTCTACGCCCAGGATCATCTCGGGTCGCTGGGCGATGAGATCCTTGAGGAAATCGCGAAGCGGCTGGGCCTGAACTTTATCGAGGTCGAGGAAACGCTCGCCTATTACTCCATGCTCCGGCGCAAGCCGGCCGGGCGGAATCACATTCAGGTCTGCACGAATATTTCCTGCATGCTTCGCGGCGGCAACGAACTTTACAAGCACGTCCAGAAGCGGCTGGGCATCGGCCACAAGGAAGTCTCCGCCAGCGGCACGTTTTCACTCGAAGAAGTCGAATGCATCGGCGCCTGCACCGGCGCCCCAGCCATGCAAGTCAACTACGACTTCTACGAAGACCTCGACCCGGACAAAGTGGACGCGATCTTCGAGCAGCTTCAGGAGGGCAAGAAACCGAAGCCTTCCGCCGTCACCGCCGGATCGCTCCACGACCGCTTGCCCGCCGAAGTGCCCGTGATCAGCAAGCGCTTCGGGATTCCGAACGCGCACAAGATCGACGTGTACCGCAAACACGAGGGCTATCAGGCGCTGGAAAAGGCCCTGACGATGACGCCCGATCAGATCATCGATGAAGTGAAGAAATCGAATCTGCGCGGGCGCGGCGGCGCGGGCTTTCCCACCGGAATGAAGTGGAGCTTCGTCCCCAAGGACACTTCCAAACCAAATAACATTCACGCCAACGCCGACGAGAGCGAGCCGGGAACCTGCAAGGACCGCCCGCTGATGGAGATGGACCCGCACCAGTTGATCGAGGGCATGGTCATCGCCGGCCGCGCGGTCGGCTCGCATCAGGGTTACATCTATATACGCGGCGAATACCGCTACATCATCGACATCATGGACGCGGCGATCGCCGAAGCCTACGCCAGGAGCTATCTGGGGAAGAACATCCTCGGCAGCGGATTCGATTTCGATCTCGTCACGCACACGGGCGCGGGCGCCTACGAATGCGGCGAAGAATCGGCGCTGATGGAATCGCTCGAAGGAAAGCGCGGCTATCCGCGCATTCGGCCGCCCTTCCCCGCCGTGGTCGGCCTCTACGGCTGCCCCACCGTGATTAACAACGCGGAAACGCTGAACACGATTCCGGCGATCATTCTGAAGGGCGGCGATTGGTATTCGAGTTTAGGTACACCCAGAAATGGCGGAACGCGGCTCTACTCGATTTCAGGCCACGTGAATCGTCCGGGTATTTACGAGCTTCCCCTGGGCTTCCCTTTGCGACGCTTGATTGAAGAAGTCGCCGGTGGGGTGCGCGGCGGCAAGAAATTGAAAGCCGTGATTCCCGGCGGGAGTTCGTGCCCGCTGCTCTCGGCCGGCGAGATCGATATCGCCATGGATTACGATTCGGTTGCGAAGGCTGGTTCGATGCTCGGCTCGGGCGGCACGGTGGTGATGGACGAAGACACGTGCATGGTGGACGTCGCGCGGCGAATCATGCATTTCTACGCGCACGAATCCTGCGGCTGGTGCATTCCCTGCCGCGAAGGCACCGCGTGGCTGAGAAAGATGCTCGACCGCTTCCACGAAGGCGGCGGCCGCGAGGAAGATATCCCGCTGATCGACGAGCTGTCGAAGAACATGCTCGGGCGCACATTCTGCCCGCTCGGTGACGCCGCGGCGCTGCCCACGATCAGCATCGTCAAGAAGTGGCGGAACGAATTCGAGGATCATCTCCACGGCAAGTGCGCATATAACGCCGCAGAGCTGATTGCCGGAGTGCATTAGGGCGACCATGGCGGATCAAAAACAGATTGCGTTCACAATTGACGGCCGGCCGGTCACCACGACGGCGGGCACGCTGGTGATTGAAGCCGCCAAGACACAGGGGATCGAGGTTCCGTCCTTCTGCTACTACCCGGGACTCTCGCTGCAGGCGGCCTGCCGCATGTGCCTGGTCGAAGTCGAAAAGATGCCGAAGCTGCAGACGGCCTGCACGCTGGTGGCGACCGACGGCATGGTCGTGAAGACCTCGACCGATCAGGTCCACAAAGCGCGCAAGGACATGATCGAGTTTCTGCTCTCGAATCATCCGCTCGATTGCCCCGTCTGCGACAAGGGCGGCGAGTGCGAATTGCAGGACATGACGTTTCGCTACGGCCTCGACAAGACCCGCTTCGTCGAGGAAAAGCTCCACACGCCCGAGCAAAAATGGTCGCCGCTGGTCTATTACGACGCGCCACGCTGTATTCTCTGCTTCCGGTGCGTGCGCGTCTGCGACGAGGGCATGGATGTGAAAGCGCTCGGCGTGGGGTCGCGCGGCGTGCTGTCCGTGATCCTGCCCAACAAACCGGACGAGCTGGCCTGCGAAGAGTGCGGCATGTGCATCGACATCTGTCCCGTCGGCGCGCTCACCAGCGGTACCTATCGCTACCAGACGCGCCCGTGGGAAATGACTTACGTCGGAAATCCCTGCGCGCACTGCTCCAACGGCTGCAAGACCACGCTCAGCGTGCGCAACAACGAGATCCTGCGCGCCAATAACCGCGACCATTCCGGCATCAACGGCGAGTTCCTCTGCGCCAAGGGCCGCTTTGGATACGACTTCACGTCGAATGCCGAACGCATCCGCCAGCCGCTGGTGCGCCGCAACGGCAAACTCGAGCCCGCGAGCTGGGAAGACGCGCTCGAGGAAGTCGCGCGCAGGCTGAAGCAGGCGCACGTCGGGCGCGGCCCCGCGGCCATCGGCGTGATCGGCTCGAACCATACGACGAACGAAGAGAACTACCTGCTGAATCGCTTCGCACGCGTCACTCTGGGCACGAACAACCTCGACCATCACCGCACCGCGGACTACGCCGGGCTCGCAGCCGCGCTCGGGTCGAGAGCGAAAGATTCTCTGGCGACGATGGCGGATGTGTACAACGCGCCGGCCGTCCTGCTGATCGGCAACGACGTCACGCAACAGAATCCGCTGGTCGCCTGGCAGATTCGCACCGGCGTCCGCCACCATGGCCTAAAGCTCTACGCAATCAATAGCCTTCCGAGCAAGATTCATCGCCAGGCGAAGATCGCGGTCGAAGTCGCCAAGGGCGGCGAGCACCAGGCGCTGCGCTGGCTGGCCAGCGAACACGGTCAATTCGACGTGAAAACCACCGAAGCGCTCGTGCAGCTGAAAGCGGCGCTCGAAGCCGAGAAGGATGTCGTCGTTCTCTTCGGCGCGGATATTCAAGGCGCCGCGATCCGCGACCTCGTTTCGCTGGCCGCGCGATTCGGCGGCAAGACGAAATTCATGGCGCTCGGCGATTACGCAAATTCGCGCGGCGCCGCCGACATGGGAATCCTGCCGGACCGCCTGCCCGGATACGCTCATCTATCGGACTCCGCCGAGCGCGCGCGATTCGGCAAGCTATGGGGCGGCGAAATCTCGGCCACGCCGGGCCTCACGGCGCGCGCGATGATGGAAGCGGCCGCCGCCGGAAAGCTCAACGCGCTCTACGTAGTCGGCGCGAATCCGCTGAAGACGTTTGGCGTCGCGCAACCGGACCGGCTGGCCGGCCTCGAGCTGCTGATCGTGCACGATATGTTCCTGACGGAAACCGCGCAGCGCGCGGACGTCGTCCTGCCCGCCGCATCCACATACGAAAAGGACGGCAGCCTCACGAACACGGCGGGCGAGGTGCAATTGACGCACCGCTCGATCGATCCGCAGGGCCCGCGCAGCGATTTTGATCTGCTGCGCATCCTTTCGCATCAGCTCAGCATGCTGGGGCTCGGCACACCCATCCGGCTGCGCACGCCCGAAGCGGCGTTCGATGAAATCCGGCAGAATGTCGCGGGCTACGATCTCGCCTACGCGAATCTGCTGGCCGGCGGATCCGAGCTTGCGAGGGCCACGAGCAAGGCGCCCGAGGCGGCCTACGATGTGCCCGTGGGCACAATTTTCTCTTCACAGGATTATTTGTTTACGAGCGGCACCCTGGGCCGTTACTGTTCCAGGCTCACTTCGACGAACGAGGCAAAACAGATTCCGTGGACTTCGTCTCCCAGCACCCAGTCCTGGTGGCAGCGGTAGTCAAGATCGCCGTCCTGTTGTTTATTGTGATGACGGCCTTGGCGTACCTCACCTGGCTCGAACGCAAGGTCATCGCGCATATTCAATCGCGTTGGGGCCCATACAACGTGGGCGCCCACGGGTTGCTGCAACCTTTGGCTGACGGAATCAAGTTCCTTTTCAAGGAAGACGTCACTCCCCCGGCGGCGGACCGTCTGATCTACACGCTTGCGCCGTTCCTGGCGCTGGCGCTGGGCCTTTCGGCAATCGCCCTGATACCCTTCGGCCCGCCTTCGGCTCTCTTCCCGAATGGACAACAGATCTTCTCGGTCGTTGACCTCAACATCGGATTACTTTTCCTATTTGCGATCACGTCGATGGGCGTGTACGGCATCGCGCTTGCCGGATGGTCCTCCAACAGCAAGTACGCGCTGCTGGGCGGACTGCGCAGCTCTGCGCAGATGATCAGCTACGAAGTCTCGCTCACGATTTCGGTGGTCGGTGTGATCGTGCTCGCAGGCACGCTCAATTTCAACGAACTGATCGCGGCGCAAAAGGGCTACTGGCTGCATTTTATTCCGCGCTGGAACCTGCTCCCGCAATTCGTCGGATTTCTTTGCTATCTCACTGCTGCGATCGCGGAAACCAATCGCGTCCCGTTTGACCTGCCGGAGGCGGAAACCGAGCTGGTCGCTGGATTCCACACCGAATACTCCGCCTTCAAATTCGCGATGTTTTTCATGGCCGAGTACGCAAACATGATCACGGTATCTTGCCTCGCGACAATTCTCTTTCTGGGCGGCTGGCTCTCGCCCTTTCCCGAAACCTGGACGTGGCAGAACTATCTGCCCGGCGCGGGCCTGCTGATGCTCGCGGCGTACTGCGCCTGGAACACCGTCTCGGAGATGCGCGGGATCGCGCGGCTCCAGCTCGGCGTCGTGACGCTGCTCGCCGGCGGCGGCGGATTGATCTGCCTCTACCCTCCGATTGCCGCGGGCATACAGGGGCCGTTCTGGTTCACCGCGAAAATCCTGGCGATCCTGTTTTTCTACATCTGGATGCGCGCGACGCTGCCGCGTTTCCGCTACGACCAGTTGATGTCGTTCGGCTGGAAGCTGCTTCTACCGGTTTCGCTCGCGAATCTGGTGATTACGGCGTTCGTGATCATTTGGCCCCTGTTGAGGAAGGGATGAGGCGCGGATGAGCATCCCCATCATCTTGTTTTTGGTGTGCGCGCTCGTCGCCGTCGCCGGGGCGGTGGTGCTGATTCTGGCCCGCGAGCCGATTCACAGTGCGCTCGCGCTTGTCGTGGTGATGATGGCGCTCGCGGTGCTCTACCTGCTGTTGGGCGCGCCGTTCATCGCGGCGGTGCAGATCATCGTTTACGCCGGCGCCATCATGGTGCTGTTCGTGTTCGTGATCATGTTGCTGAACGCGGGCGTGGAAGAGCGCACCGATTTCAGCAAGCTCGCGAAATTCGCGGGCGTGCCTCTGGGTTTCTTCCTGCTGCTGGAAATCGCCCACTGGCTCGCGCACTCCCCCATCGGCGCGGCGATTGCCAACGGCGCCGGTTCTTCCGCCGGGGAATCTTCCACGACGGAACTTTCCGAGATGCTTTTCCGGCAGTATCTTTTCCCGTTCGAAGCAACCTCGATCCTGATTCTGATCGCGATTCTGGGAGCGCTGGTTTTGGCGAGGAAAGAAGAATGAGCGCCGTTCCCATTTCGTTCTATCTGGTGCTGAGCGCCATCCTGTTCGGATTGGGCGTGGTGGCGTTTGTGTTCAAGCGCAACATCATCACGATTTTCATGTCCATCGAGCTGATGCTCAATGCCGTGAATCTCGCATTCGTGGCGTTTGCCCGCGCGCGCGGCGAACTCGACGGGCTCGTTTTCGTTTTCTTCGTGATTGTCGTCGCGGCGGCGGAAGCGGCGGTGGGCCTGGCGATCGTCATTATGCTCGCGCAGAACCGCCAGTCGCTCAACGTTGAACGCGTGAACTTGCTCAAGCTCTAATGCTGCTACTCAACCATCTCTGGATCATTCTCGCGCTCCCGCTCGCGGGCGCCGCGATCAACGGCCTATTCGGCAAGCGCTGGCCGCAGTCCGCCGTGAATTCGGTGGCCGTCGGATCCGTGGTCCTGTCGTTTTTGGCCGCCGCGGAAACCGTCCGCGAATTCTTCCATCTCGCGGCCGATCAGATTCCTTTCATCGGGAACTATTTCACGTGGATGGTTGGCGGCGAAGCGACATCGCATGCCTTCCGCGTTGATTTCGCCTTACAGATCGACCAGCTCACCGTCGTCATGCTGATGGTGGTCACCTTCGTCGGCATGCTTATCCACATCTATTCGACTGGCTACATGGCGCACGAGGGCGGCTACTACCGCTTCTTCTGCTATCTCAATCTCTTCATGTTCTTCATGCTGACGCTGGTCATGGCCGCGAATCTCATCGTGATGTTCGTCGGGTGGGAGGGCGTCGGCCTGTGCAGCTACTTGCTGATCGGTTTCTGGTTCTTGAAGAAATCCGCGGCTGACGCGGGGAAAAAGGCCTTCATCGTCACGCGCATCGGCGACTTCGGCTTCACCGTCGGCATCCTACTGGTGTTTGCGACCTTCGGCTCGGTGGCATTCGGCGAAATCTTCGCGAACGTGTCCGATAAGTCGGTGGACGTTCTCACCACGATTTGCCTGCTCCTTTTCGCCGGCGCGATCGGAAAATCCGCACAGTTGCCGCTTTACGTCTGGCTCCCCGACGCAATGGAGGGCCCCACGCCCGTCAGCGCGCTGATTCACGCCGCGACGATGGTCACCGCGGGCGTGTACATGGTCGCGCGCATGAATCCGCTTTTCTCGCGCGCGCCGGTCGCTATGCTGGTAGTCGCCATCGTCGGAGCGGTCACCGCGTTCTATTCAGCAACCATCGGCCTGGTGCAGACCGACATCAAGAAAGTTCTCGCGTACTCGACTGTGTCCCAGCTCGGCTACATGTTCCTGGCCTGCGGCGTGGGCGCCTATACCGCGGGCATCTTCCATCTGATGACGCATGCCTTCTTCAAGGGACTGCTCTTCCTCGCCGCCGGCAGCGTGATCCATGCCATGGGCGGCGAGCAGGACATGATGAAGATGGGCGGCCTGCGCAAGAAGATTCCGGCCACGTACTGGACAATGTTCATCGGCACGCTCGCGATCGCCGGTATGCCGGGCTTCGCCGGATACTTCAGCAAGGACGCGATCCTCGAAGCCGCGAAAGACGGGCCGCACGCCAACCTGATTCTCTGGCTACTCGGCGTAGCAGGCGCGGGCCTCACATCGTTCTACATGTTCCGCCTCGTGTTCCTCACGTTTTTCGGCAAGCCGCGCTACGACGAGCACAAAGTCCACGTTCACGAATCGCCGAAAAACATGACTGTGCCACTGATGGTTCTGGCGTTTCTCTCGATCTTCGGCGGCTGGTTCGCCGCTCCCAAGCTTGTCGGCGGAATCGACTACTTCGACAAATTCCTCGCTCCGGTTTTCTCGGCGTATGCACCAACACACGTCGCCGAGGTAGAGGTGAGGGTGGTCGACCCATCATTGCGTCCCTATCCAGAGCCAAGCCCTGCGATGGAATTGGTACGCTCACTCATCAGTTGGCCGGTCTTCGTTGGCGTTCTCGGCTTGCTCGTTGCCTGGTATTTCTACATCAAGCGGCCGGACATCCCGATGAAAATGGCGCAGAGCGCGCACGCACTCTATTTGCTTCTGCTGAACAAATACTACGTGGACGAAATCTACGCCGCGCTGATCGTGCGCCCGCTGCTCTGGATTTCGACGAACGTCCTCTGGCACGTCGTCGACGAAGGCGCGATCGATGGCGTCGTCAACGGCACGGCCACCTTCGCGCGCGAATCCGGCAGCCAGGCCCGCAAGCTGCAGTCGGGCAACACGCGCAGCTACGCCGCGTGGGTGATCCTGGGAGCCGTGGGTTTCACGGTGATCCTGTTCGTGATTCTGGACGTGGTGCACTAGTATGGGAACAAATCCCTATCTGCTCACCGTCATCACATTTTTGCCGCTCCTCAGCGTGGCGGCGCTACTCATGCTGCGCTCGGACGATCACGTCTGGATCCGCCGGATCGCGCTCGCGGCTTCGCTTGCCGAATTCGCGGTTTCGCTGCTCCTGCTGCGGGGCTTCAGCTCAACGAACCCCGAATATCAGTTCACCGAATATCGCGCTTGGATCGGCGACGCGATTCATTACCACCTGGGAGTGGACGGCATCAGCCTCTTTCTCGTCCTGCTGACCACGTTCCTCACGCCCATCGCCATTCTCTGCTCCTGGGAGTCCATCCGCGAAAACGTGAAAGGCTTCTTCGTCTCGTTGCTGGTGATCGAGACCGCCATGATCGGCGTTTTCGTTTCGCTCGATCTCTTCCTGTTTTTCGTCTTCTGGGAACTGACGCTGATCCCCATGTACTTCATGATCGGCATGTGGGGCCACGAGCGCCGCATCTACGCGGCCGTGAAATTCATTTTGTACACGATGTTCGGCTCGATCCTGATGCTGGTCGCCATCCTGTGGCTCTATGGCAAGGCCGGCACGTTCGACCTGCCGGACATCCTGAGCCTGATGCAGTCCGGGCAGCTTTCCTTCCCGCCGCGCACCGAACTGCTGATGTTCGGCGCCTTCTTCCTGGCGTTCGCGATCAAGGTTCCGCTCTTCCCGCTGCACACCTGGCTGCCCGACGCGCATACCGAAGCGCCCACGGCCGGCTCCGTGATTCTCGCGGGCGTCATGCTGAAGCTCGGCACATACGGCATCCTGCGTTTCTGCCTGCCGCTCTTCCCCGAGGCGGCGCACCGCATGGCTCAGCCGATTGCCGTTCTCGCCATCATCGGCATCGTGTACGGCGCGCTCGTCGCCACGGTGCAGACTGATTTGAAGCGTCTCGTAGCTTACACGTCCGTCAGCCACCTCGGCTTTGTCGTGCTGGGCATCTTCGCGTTCAATACTACCGCCATCCAGGGCGCCATCTACCAGATGCTGAATCACGGCGTCTCCACCGGCGCGCTCTTCCTTGGCGTGGGCATGCTCTACGACCGCCGCCACACCCACGAAATCAAGGAGTACGGCGGCCTCGCGACGCCCATGCCCATCTTGATGTCGTTCTTTTTGTTTATTGCGCTGTCGTCGCTCGCGCTGCCGCCGCTCAATGGCTTCATCGGCGAGTTCCTCATCCTTATCGGCACGTTCCAGAGCCATCACGCGTGGGCCTCCTGGGCCGCCAGCGGAGCCGTGCTCTCCGCGATCTATCTTCTGTGGGCCTATCAGCGCGTGGCGCTGGGCGAAGTGACCGTCGAAAAGAATAAGACTTTGCCGGACGCTTCCATTCGAGAACGCGTGATTCTGGTGACCATGGCCGTCGCGATCATCTTTATGGGAATCGCTTCCCCGCTCTTCACGCGCCGCATGGAAGCTTCCGTAAACAACATCATCGAGCAGACCTCGGCGCCTCGCAACGCTTCGCGTCCTGCGGCCGTTCCGCTCGCGCGCCCCATCGCGGGGCATGTTGTGACATTGCCGGCGCATCCGGTTCTCGCGACACTCGCCGAAAAGCAGGTGCGGCCGTGAATCCGTTTGTCGGCGACCAACTCGCAAATCTTCACCGGCTTGCACCGGAAGTGGTGCTGTCCGTCTTCGGCATCCTCGTCATGATCGCGGACCCGTTCGTTGGCGCCGCCCGCAAGCGCGTGCTGGGCTGGGTCGCGTTCGCCGGAGCGGTCCTCGCGCTCGCCTCGGTCCACATCGCGAACCATTTTCCCGGCCCGGCCTATAGCGATCTGATCCGCGTGGATTCCTTCAGCATGTTCGCGCACGTGATCATCCTTGTGGCCGTGGCGCTCGCGATCCTGGGCTCGCTCGACTATCTCGACCAGCAGCACATCCAGCGCGGCGAATATTACGCGCTCGTTCTGTTCGCGGCGGCCGGCATGGGCATTCTCGCCGGCGCAAACGAGCTCGTCACCGCTTTCGTCGGCCTGGAAATGAGCTCCATCGCGAGCTACGTTCTCGTCGGGTTCCGCCGCCGCTCGCCCGCCTCGAATGAGGCATCGCTCAAGTACTTCCTGCTCGGCTCGTTCGCCACGGCGTTTTTCCTTTACGGCGTCGCCATGATCTACGGCGCCACCGGCACCACGCGTATCGACGCGGTTCAAGCAGCGCTCGAAAAGATCATCACCGCCGACCAACACGAGCCCGCGCTCGCGGTCCTCAGCCTCGCATTGATTTTCGTCGGCCTCGGGTTCAAGGTCGTCGTCGCGCCGTTCCAGGTGTACGCGCCTGACGTCTACGAAGGCGCCCCCACTCCGGTCACGGCGCTGCTGGCATCAGCGCCCAAGGCTGCCACGTTCGCCTTGATGATCCGGATTTTCTACGTCGCTTTCAGCCCGCTTACGGGCCTTTGGTTTTGGTTGATTTGCGTGGTCGCCGTGCTGACGATGCTCGTCGGCAATCTTGCGGCGCTCGTGCAAACCAACGTGAAGCGCATGCTCGCGTACTCCTCGATCGCGCACGCGGGATATATTCTCGTAGCGTTTGCGGCATCGACCTCGCTGGGCGTCGCCGCCGTTTTGTTTTATCTCGCGGCGTACATATTCATGAAGGTCGGCGCGTTCCTCATCGTCACGCACCTCGGCCAGCAGGATGAAAAGCGGGTGTCCATTCAGGACTATTCCGGCCTGGCCTCGAAGCAGCCCGTGGTGGCGGCTTGCTTCTCGCTGTTCTTGCTCTCCCTGCTGGGCCTGCCGGCCACCGGCGGATTCCTCGGGAAATTCTTCGCGTTCCAGTCCGCGCTGATCGTTCAGCGGCGATCGCTCACCCTGCTCGTCGTCATCGCCGCCATCAACAGCGTCATCGGCGCTTACTATTACTTGCGCGTGATCATCACCATGTATTTCCAGGCGCCGTCCAGGGACTATACGCCGTCGCGCGTCGCGCCCGCGGTCGCCATCGCCCTGGCCATTGCCGCTGCGGGCACGCTCTACCTGGGCATCCTTCCCTCTCGCGTCCTCGACCTCGCTCAGGCCGCGGCCGATTCCCTGTTCTCGCACTGACCGATCGCTGCCCTGCGGCGTTAACAGCGCTGTTGACGTTGCCCCCTCGCCAAAGCTGCAGCCGGCTCCCTCTCCCTGCGCTAGCCGGCCTCGATTCAGCCAAAAAAACAAAGAGGCCCGAGGCTCATCCGAGCCCCGGGCCTCACGAATCGGCGAAACGAAACTTAGTACGTCATCTTCGCGAACACCACGGCCAGCGTAAACAGCACGAGCGTCTCGATAAACACCAATCCGAGAATCATGGCCAAACGAATCGGGCCAGCTGCTCCCGGATTGCGCGCAATTGCTTCGCAGGCCGCTCCCCCTACTTTTCCCTGCCCGAGACCGCAGAGTCCCGCCGCAATTCCCATCGCAAGGCCGGCGGCAATCATCATCGCCGCGCTTACGGCTGCGGGGGGTTTGCCGCCAACTTCTTCTGCAAATACCGGAACAGCCATCATCCCGATTACGGGAAGCATTCCCAACACCGCTACAAACTTCTTCATGTTTCTCTCCTCCGTATTAGCACCGCCAGGAGGTGGTTCCCGGCCGCCTTGGGAGGCTGCCGGTCTCACACTGGTCGGCAATCATGCCAACGCTATGAATTTAGTGATCGTGCGATGTTGCCAGCCCAATGTACACGGCGGGCAAAATCGTAAAAACAAACGCCTGCACGACAGCAACGAACGCATGCAGAAGAATAAAGACCACCGGAAAAATCGCCGGGAAGACCGCCAGTACCCACGAGAGGACCGGGTGCGTAACCGAAAAATGAGCGCTGGGCGCCATCAGCAGTCCTAAAAAAACGACGTAGATCAGTTCGCTCGCGAAGATATTGGCCCACAACCGGACCGTGAGCGAAAGCAGGCGCGCGAAGCTGCTGATAATCTCCACGGGGAAAAGCAGCCACGAAAGCCACCAAACCGGTCCGGCAAATGTCTTCGCATACCCGATCGGACCATGATGCCGCAACCCCCACCAATTGTAAGAAAGGAACGTGAGGATCGCACATGCCAACGGGACGGTGGGGTGGCCCGTCGGCGAGGCGAAAGCCGGCGAAATGCTGATAAGGTTCGACATCAGCACAAAAATCGCAATTGAACCCACCATATTCATGTAACGAAGGGGCTCGTGTTCTACGCTGTCTTCCAATATGTCGCGGATTCCGACGCGCATCGGATTCGTGATCAACATCTCCATCACTTGCTGCGTCGCGCCGGGCTTGTCCGCCGAAATCCGCGGACGCAGCCACAAAAAGAACAAAACAGCTATCAACAGTACGACGATCCCCATCGCCACGTGGTCTGGAATAGGATGGACGGGGTCGTCCGGTGCGACATGCAACGCATACAACAATTTGAGGGTTGCGCCCCCAAGCCACTTATTGAGCAGAATGGTGAACCAGTTGAGGCTTTCGTTCATTTCCTATGAAGATCCTGAAATGATTTCGTACAGACCTTCCGCCAAGGCGCCGGCTCCCAGGGAGAGCAAGCCGATCACAACGGCCAGAAGCGGCACATGCAAGAAAGAAACACTAGCATAGACCAACAGAGCGATCAATACGTACCGGCCGCCAAACTTCCAGTAGGCGCTGCTAGGCACGTGTGGCTGCGGGCTGCCTGCCTGCGCCTTGCTTGCCGCAACAAGCGCGTCCAATCCCCGGTCGAGCCAGCGGTAATTCAACCAGGCCAGCAGGGTCCCGATAGCTATCCCGCATCCTGCCCGTGGCGATTTCGCAATCAGAACGGCAATGGCCGCCGCGAAACCGAGCCCGAGTGTCAACCCCTGAAGTCGCCTCGAAAAACGCGCGTGCTGTTTGTCATCGGTGGTTGGGGGTGGAGCTTGCGTCATCCTTCGCCAACCTCCTGAGCATGTCCTTGACGCCGACGCCGAATCCGAGCGCTCCGAGAACGATCATGAGGTAAGGCTGCGTGTGCCACCAGTGATCCAGAAGGTGTCCGACAAATCCGCCGACGACCACTCCGCCCACGAGGAGAAAGGGAAGCTCCATCGCGAGAGCAAACTGTCGCGCATATGCTCCGGGAGTCTTGCTCGAACCGGGATCCTGCGATGGCATTTTGCCCTACTTCTTCTTGAGCTTGAAGACGCGCTCCGCGTTCTCGTGGTAAATCTTCTGTTTGTCCTTCTCGGAAATGCGCGCGGCGTCCAGAAAATCCACCGCGTCCGGGTGGTCCTGATAAGGATAGTCAACGGCCCACATAATCCGGTCCGCGCCAATGGCTTCGATGCAGAATTTCAGCGTCGGTTCCCAGTTCATTCCGCTGGTGGTGATGTAGAAATTCCGCTTGAAGTACTCGCTCGGCGTCAGCTTGAGCTTTGGCCGGTCAAAGGGAATCCGGACGCGTCCGTGCATGAAGTCGAGGCGATAGAGCCAGTACGGAATGCCTTCCCCCATGTGCCCGAGGACAATCTGCAGGCCTGGAAAATGGTCGAGGACGCCGCTGGTGATGATGCGCAGTCCATGCAGACCCGTTTCCGCCTGGTAGCCCCATATGGCGTGCTCGAGATGATCGGTCCGAAACGCCTTGGCCATCAACGGAATCGGAGCGCGCGGGTGAATGTAGAGCGGGACTTTGTGAGCGGCGATAGCCTCGAGAATCGGCCAGTATTTCCGCTCGCTCAAATATTCGCCGTTCGTGTGGGAATTGATCATCACGCCGTTCAGCTTGAGTTTGGTGATGGCGCGCTCAATTTCCTTCACGGCGCCAGCCGGATCCTGCGGGGCGATGGTTGCAAGCCCCGCGAAGCGGTCCGGGTATCGCTGGATCGCATCGTGCAGGCGGTCGTTTCCGATGGCGGCGACCGCCGTTCCCTTCTCGGGGCTCATCATTTGCACGCCCGTGGACGTCAAGGCGAGCAGGTGCATGTCCACGTCGTACTCATCCATGGTCCGAAGGCGTTGCTCGAACAGATCCAGAAGGTTGTGGTAAACGGGGCCGGAAGGATCGGTCTGGATTTTCCAAAGAAAGAGGTCGGGATCGTATTCTTGAGTAGTCGCCACCAGCTCGCGCTGCGCATCCATTTGCTCCGGTATCGAGAATGCCTCTTCGGTCGCGACTCGCCGATAGTGCTTCCGCTTCGATTTCGATTTGCTCGGGCGCGTCTTATGCTTCGGACTCATTGGGATTTCTCCTCGCTCTGGAAAGATTAATGATTGTTAATCGCGGCAATGAATGCCCCAAACCAGAGGGGAGTTTAGCCCAGAACGAGCCGCGTTTGCACGCGCGGCGCGAAACCCGGAACTAGGGCTCGTGACGCGCGCCGTGAAGTATGGAGACGGCGTGAGGAAGCAGATCGGCGATGACGTCGAGGGATTCCACGGCGCCCTTCGGGCTGCCGGGCAGGTTGATGATGATGGCTTTTCCGCGGATTCCCGCGACGGCGCGAGAGAGCACCGCGCGCGGCGTTTTCTGCGCGCCGGCCGCGCGCATCTGCTCGGGGAATCCGGGGATCATGCGCTCCACGACCGCGGCGGTCGCTTCCGGAGTCACGTCCCGCGGGCCGAGACCCGTCCCGCCGGTCGTGAAAATCACATCCGCGTCGTTTGAGTCGGCGGCTTCTTTGAGGAAAATCTCGATAGCGGCGCGATCGTCGGCGCGAACGGCCGACGAAGCGATTTGCCAGCCGAGTTCGCGGCAGCGCGCGATCACCGACGGCCCCGAACGATCTTCCGCCTTGCCGGCGGCCACCGAATCGCTGATTGTGAGAACGGAGACGCGCATGGAATCGTCGGGACCGGCTAGCCCTCGGCGGCCTCGACATTTTCCGTGTCGCCGTCGCGCTGCCCTTCATCCATCAAGCGCAAGGCTTCCATCAGGAGGCCCGTCGTGGTGCGGGAAATGGTCGTGCGCTCCGGAGCGGAATTGAAATCAATTTCGAATTCGCCGGCCGGCCAGCGCACCACCTGAAAGACGGCTGCTTCGCCTTCCACGGAACCGAGCCTGGCATCGGCGCATTGGCCGGCGGAAAAGAAGAGCTGGCACATCTCGCCCTCGTGGCGAATCGTGAGCCGACAGGATTTTTGCCCCATTTCGAGCGATTGCATGAGATCGAGAATGCTCATCTCCTCGAGGCGCCCTTGAATCACGCCCGGCCGCACCGCGCGGCTCTGAAGTTTTTCGAGCGCAAGACGATCGATGACCTTCTTGGTCCGGCGGACGAGATCCTTCAGGAAAAACGGTTTGACGATGAATTCCTCAACGCCTTCGACCATCGGACGGAGCTTTTCCTCCATGTCGCTTCGGCTGGCAAGAAAAATGAAGGGAATCAGCCTGGTCTGTTTGCGCGCGCGAAGTTTTTCGTAGAGCTGGCGCCCATCGAGGCCCGACATGCGATAGTCGCAAAGGATCAGGTCCGGCGGATCGTCCACGATTTTCAGCAGGGCGTCCGCGCCATCCGCCGCGGCGATGGCCTCGCAATGGGGCGCGAGTCCTTTCATCAGCAAGTCGAGGATCAGGGCGTTATCGTCCACAACCAGGACTTTAACGTCCTTCATCGGCGTCATCGTTTTCTGCTCTTTCGGGAACCCCCGCCCGAGCGCATGTAGGTACCGCTGCGCCCTCCCGATTTCTTCACGAGATGCAACTCGGTGATCTCCATGCCGCGTTCCAGGGCCTTGCACATATCGTAGATCGTCAACGCCGCAACCGCCGCACCCACAAGCGCTTCCATCTCCACCCCGGTGGGTCCGGTGACCGTCGCTTCCGAGGTGATCTCAATTCCATTCTGGCATAGGTTCGCGCGCACATCCACGTGCGTCAACGCCAGGGGGTGACAAAGCGGAATCAGCTCCGATGTGCGCTTGGCCGCCGTGATTCCTGCGATCCGGGCGATTTCGAGCGGGTTCCCTTTCGGCGATTTCAGGCGCTTGAGGCTTGCGACAGTTGCCCGCTGCATGCGGACAAAGGCGTGCGCGACGGCGGTGCGGGAGGTCGCCGGCTTCGCCGTGACGTCCACCATGCGCACGCGGCCCGATTTGTCGTAGTGGGAGAGCTTTTTCATCGAGCCCGGCTGAACTTGGCGATTGGAGCGTCTCCCGGCTGGAAAATGTACACGGCGCGGCCTACAATGCCCAAGGTGGCACATCGGAACTTCGTGCGCAAGTAGCAGTCCCTGTGGATTACCTAAACAAGGGAATCCCCCGCGCGGAAGAAGACCCCGGCATTCGACAATTCGCAATGTGCGAACTTTCTTCTTGACGACTTCGCATTTTGCGAATCTAATGGATTGAGTGCATATCATCAGCCGCAAGAAGCTGCTCGAAGCGGCCGAGAGGCATGCCGCCCTCGGCGGCCCCCTGGATGTCTGGTATCGAATCGCGAAGAGATCTGAGTGGGCGAACTTGATCGACGTGAAGCGCGTGTTTCCAACCGCGGACGCAGCCGGAGTCTACACGGTGTTCAACATCAAGGGAAACGCGTACCGGCTGATCACGGAAATCAACTATCGGACGGGGAGGGTCTTCCTGCGATACGTGTTGACCCACGCCGAATACACCAAAGGAGAACGGCAGAGATGAGCTCAGTGACAGTCAGCCGGGAGTACAGCGTGCTCCTGACGAAAGTGCCTCCCAAGGTGATTCGCACCGAGAAGGAAAACGAGGCCTACACAGAGATCGTTCACGATCTCGACCGGCGCAGCAAGACGCTGACGTCGGCTGAAAAGGAACTCGCGGAACTTCTGACGCTCTTGATCGAAGACTTCGAGGAAAAGCGGTATCGCCTGCCCCGGTCAACGCCGCTCAACGTCATCCGATTTTTGATGGAGCAGCACGGCCTTCGACAAAAGGACCTCGCCGAAGCATTCGGGACGCCGAGCATCGTGTCGGAAGTCCTGAGTGGGAAGCGCGACCTGAGCAAAGACCACATCAGGCGCCTGAGCGAACGTTTCCACGTGTCGCCAGAACTTTTCTTCTGATGGACATCCCGCCGTTCGCGCGACGCCAGCCCAGCGGACGTTAATTTACCTTCATATTTGCGGGAGGAGCAGGCGCGCTTATCGTCGCACCGTCCCAGTGTTCGTCGGCCTTGCCGTCAACGAAGCGCCACATATCGAACCATGCGGTCGTGTATTTCTTCGACGGATCGCGCGGGTCCGGATATTCTCGCGGCGTTACGACGATCACGAGGTCACCTTCGGCTACTACCGCCGTGATCTTGGTCTTCGTAAGATGCTCCGGAATATCGCTCGGCTTGCGGAACGACGAAAAGAACTTCACGACCAGATCGCGGCCGGAGGCCACGTTCGGGTTGTGCTGGTGGTAGGCCGGCGTCAGCCACTTGTCGGCCAGATCCCAGTGATTGGCCTCCAACAGGTCCTTCATGATGTGATAGGCGGCCTGCTTGTTGGTGTTCAGCGTCGGGTTCTTGCTGGTGAAAAGAGCGTCAGCTTCCGCGCCAGTGACGCCGACGACCGGTTCTTGGGCCACCACAGGGACGCAGGCAAACAGTATCGCGAGTGCAGCGAGCAAACTCAGACGTGTTTTCATGGGTGCTAGATACATCCGTTTTGGAGGCGGTGTCAAGTGTCCGCCGAAATTCGTCGCCCGGTTCGACTAACAATGAGGCAACCGGCGGATGAATCGCGCTTCGATTGACTTCCATGGGGGCGGCGAAGTACGCTCCGCGCCAACGAAGAAGGCGCGATTCGCCGCGGCGACCGGGGAAAGATTCATAGCGGCAATTCGATCGAAGGGGGAATATGAGAATCGTATTGAACATCGTGGGATTGATTTTGGTGTTTTTCGGCGGCGTCTGGTTTCTACAGGGGATAAACAAGTTCCCGGGCAATAGCTTCATGAACGGCCAGACCCAGTGGTCGATCTACGGCGGGATAGCGTTTGTCGCGGGCATCGTGGTGTTCTTTATCGCAAACCGTAAGAAAGCGGCCGCCTGACATCAGTGGCAATTGCTGACCGGGCCCGCGAGCCGAGGAGACGCGCGTGAGCGATACATGTGCGCGCGCCCCCGAAGTGAAACCCGGAGTGCCACCTTCCGCATTCGATACGGTCCGCAAGCAAAGAACTTTCCTCGGCCACCCCGTAGGTCTGCATTTCCTGTTCTTCACCGAGATGTGGGAGCGATTTTCCTACTACGGGATGCGCGCGCTGCTCGTCCTCTATATGGTCAACCATTTGATCCGGGGCGCGCAGTCCGGGACGTCGCACGTTTTCGGATTCGCGGCGCTCCAGCATGCGCTGGAGTCCGTGTTCGGCGCTCTCGCGACTCAGCCACTGGCCTCGCAAATTTACGGGCTCTATACCGCATTCGTCTACTTCACGCCGATATTCGGGGGAATGCTCGCGGACCGCGTGCTGGGGCAGCGCAAGACCGTGATCGTGGGCGCGATACTGATGGCCATCGGGCATTTCCTGATGGCGGCCGAGTCCATGTTTCTGTTGGCGCTGTTCGTCCTGATCCTGGGCAACGGCTGCTTCAAGCCAAATCTCGCGACGCAGATCGGCAGTCTCTATCCCGTTGGCGACCCGAGGCGCGACCGCGCGTACACAGTCTATTATGCCGGCGTGAATCTGGGTGCGTTTCTGGCGCCGCTGGTTTGTGGAACTCTGGGACAGGTGTACGGCTGGCACTATGGATTTGGCGCAGCCGGGGTGGGCATGGTGATCGGCCTGACGATCTATCTCCTGGGCCAGCCGTATCTGCCAGTGGATCAGCTGACGCGTGCCAAGGCCGCGCACACAGAAACAATCCGAACTCCGCTCACGGCCGCGGAATGGAAAGCAATCCTGGGCCTGGTCGCGCTGTGCGCGCTGAACGTCGTTTTCTGGGGAGTGTTCGAACAGGAAGGAAACACGCTGCAACTATTCGCGGATCGAAACGTCAACTGGCACGTCTTCGGGAGGCAGTTGCCCTCCACGTGGTTTCAATCCGTGGATCCGATGTTCATCTTTCTCCTGACCCCGTTCTTGAACATTTTCTGGAGCTGGCAATCGAAGCGCGGCAAGGAACCGGGAAGCGTGATCAAGATGACCATGGGCTGCGCGCTGCTGGGCATCTCGTTCCTTCCGCTGATCTACGTGGCGCGCGGCCTGGGCGATGACCAGAGAGTTAATCTGCTTTGGCTGGTGAGCTGCGCGTTCGTCTTTACGGTGGGCGAATTGTATCTTTCACCCGTTGGCTATTCGCTCGTGTCGAAAGTCGCGCCCGTACGCCTGGTCGGCATGCTGATGGGAATGTGGTTTCTGGCAAACTTTGCGGGAAATTATCTAGCGGGCTATCTCGGAACTTTCTACGAGAAGATGTCCCGTGAAGCGTTCTTTTCCGTGTTGATGGCCCTGGGCCTCGCGTCCGGCGCCGCGATTCTCGCGCTCAGCGTGCCGCTCCGGAGGGCGGTTGGCCGCAATGTGTAGGCTTGCGCGAACGAAGAGCGATACTCCGAAAATCACTTCATTTCGGCGGACGTGATGGTTGCGGGGCCTTCGCCGACAATCTCCAGCACGGCCATTTCGTCCTTCGCGCCGTCGTAGTGCACCTGCTTGGCAAGATCCACAACGTAGCTGCCCGGCGGCATGGCGACGGTCGAATCGGGATCGTATTTTGTGCCCGTGCCGACCCACCAGGTTCCTGACAGCACTGTAATGTAGCGGTCATTCGGATGAAAGTGTGGATGGCTCATATTGTGCGGGTACCATTTTACGAGCTCGATATAGAGGCCGGGTTTGGAGGGATCACCCAGCACGACGGCCATTTCCGCGGCTCCGGGGCGCCCGGTCCACGCAATCTGATTCGGCAATTTGTAGGTGACGGCGGTCGGATCGATTTCAGCGGCCCGAGCAGGACTTCGGGGTTCGGCCGAGCCGAGCGAGCTTGCTGCGCCGAGCAACACTATCATTCCCATCGCGGCGGCAACGGGCCAGTAGCGGCGAGAGATCGAAGAAGTGAGCATGAGCTTCCCTCCTTTAGATTTTCGATGACGGCAATGAAACGATCCTGGCCGCAGCGCTGCCGGCCAGGATCGATTCGTTTCGCCGCGCTACCCGCAGCTGCGTCTAACTGTTCCCGAGATACTCGACGTGGACGTACGTGCCGAGCCTTACGTTATACGCCAGATACCAACCGACGTGGTCCGGATCATCGTAGATCACAATCTGATCGGAGTCCCAGAGCCAGTCGTTACAGAAGCCGAAGTCGTATGGGGCGACGCTAAAAAAGAATCCGCCGAACCAGAAACGACTCGGGCCTCCGCCGCCAATCCGCCACACATGGCCGCGGCCGAAGCTTCCCGTAAACCGTCCGTGTTCCCAAGGATGATCGAGATGGTAGTGCGCGTCATCCCGGCCAGTGTCATGGCCCACCCAGTGATCGCCCTTGACCTCTACGTGAGGCGCGTTCGGATGCCCCGGCTTCTGGTCATAGCGGCGGTCCGGCGTAGCCGGATGTGGTTGCCCCTTATAAGTGGACGGGCCGTGAGACGGAACATGCCCGCCGCCAACCTGGGCTTTGGATTTATGCTGTGCAAAAACGGGAGCAGAAAACAGGAAACATATCGTGAATAGGCCGATGAGTTTTCTCATGTAATCCTCCGATGACTAGATTACCGCGCCGTTCTCCGGTGCGGTAGCGTCGAGGCTGGGGAACTACGCCGCTCTAAGGTTAGGACGCCACGAGTAGCGACAAGGTTTCTCGGCGCAAGGAACAGGCCGGGCGCTATGCGCGGCGGTCAAAACGTCCCACGGCGCGGCAAAACGTCCACCCATTCGCCGGCTTGCAAGTGGAGCTTCGATGCGTGCACGAGGAGGAAGCAATTCCCGCGCACCACCGCGCCGATATCGCCCGAGCCTTCCCAGAGAAGCACTTCCACGTTGGGCTCGGTGCCCGACTCACTCGCGGGCCAGCTCACGCGCGCGGGAAGAAAATGCGCGACCGTTCCCTTTTCATCCACGGGGTGCGCCAGCTTGGCTTTGAAAATCGGCAGGGGCTGCGGAAGGCAGCCGCTGAGCGCTTCGATCGCGGGCACGACGAACAGCTCGAACGTCACCATCGTGGAAACGGGATTTCCCGGCAGACCGAAGACCGGCTTCCCCCGGCACCATGCGAATACCACCGGCTTGCCCGGGCGGATCGCGACCGCTTCGAAAAGGATTTCGGCGCCAAGTTCCTTCAACACCTGTTCGACGAGATCGTACTTCCCGGCGGACACTCCACCGCTTAGCAGGAGAAGATCGGCCTCCAGGCCCTGCTCGATTCGCGCGCGAAGCTCGGCGACTTCGTCCTTTGCGGAGCCTGCGGGCAAGGGCTCGCCGCCCGCGAGGCTGACCTGGGCGGCCAGCGAAATATTGTTGCTGTTGCGAATCTGAAAGGGACCGGGTGCGCGATCCAGGGGGACAAGCTCGTCGCCGGTGGAAAGAACCGTCACGCGCGGGCGGCGGCTGACTTCGATGCGGGCGCGGCCCACTTCCGCAGCCATGGCAAGCTCGGCGTAACCGAGCCGCGTGCCACGGGGAACCACAACTTCCCCCACGCGCGCTTCGGCGCCCGCGAGAACGTAATACTGCCCGGCGCGCGCGGCTTGCTCGAACACGACGAAATCATCTTCTTCGCGAGTGAATTCGTGCATCACGATGGCGTTCGCGCCACGCGGCACGGGCGCTCCAGTAAGTATCCGCACGCATTCGCCGGCGCCCACGGTGCCATTAAAGGCCACTCCGGCGCGGCTTTCGGCGATGAGGCGCAACTTCGCGCCCGGCTCGGCTGCGTCGGTGGAGCGCACTGCAAAACCATCGCGAATCGAACGATTGAATGGCGGATAGTTGCGGTCGGCGACGATGTTTTCGGCGAGAATGCGGCCGAGCGGAGCGGCAGGCGCGGCGCTGAGATCGAGAATCTCCCGTTCAGGAGCGCAGACACACGCGGAGAGTGTCTCGATCACTTTGGCGCGCGCAGCTTCGAAGGAAATCATCGCAGGCTACAGCCACGCGGCGAGTTTCGTCCCGCGGGGAACGATGGTGGCGTCGCGCTCCGGGCCGGTTGAGATCATTCCGATTTCAACCTGGAGCTCGTCGGAGATGAAGTTCAGATAGTCGCGCGCCGCCATGGGCAGATCGCGGGCATCGCGAATGCCCGGCGTGGATTTCCTCCAGCCCGGCAGCGCGCGGTATACGGGCTCGATTTGCAACAACGTTTCGACGTCGGGCGGCATTTCCGTGAGAGCTTGACCCTTGTAGCGGTAGCCGGTGCAAACTTTTATCTCGGGCTGCTCGTCGAAGACGTCGAGCTTGGTCACGACCAGCGAGTCAATTCCATTGAGCATCTTAGCGTAGCGCAGAACCACAAGGTCGAGCCAGCCGCAGCGCCGCGGACGCCCAGTCACCGCGCCGAATTCATTTCCGCGGGCCCGAATCGCCCCGGCGTCGAGGTCGGACATCTCCGTGGGGAACGGCCCGCTGCCGACGCGCGTCGTATACGCCTTCGTCACGCCAACGACTCCCGTGACGCGCGTGGGGCTCACGCCGAGCCCCGTCGCGGCGCCGCCAGAAATGGCGTTCGACGAGGTTACGAACGGATACGTTCCGTGGTCAATATCCAGCATCGTGCCTTGCGCGCCCTCGAACAGCACGGATTCGCCGCGATCCATAGCGTCATTGAGCAGCACGACCGTATCGGCCACGAGTCCGCGAATGTGCGCCGCGATCTCGAGACTCTGTTCGAGCAGCCCCGCGGTTTCCAGCGCGTGGCCGTAGGACGCCTTGCTGATCAGGTCTTTTTCCGCGATCACGCGCTCGAGTTTGACGCGAAAAGTTTCCGGCTCGAGCAAATCGCAGACGCGGATTCCGCGGCGGGCCATTTTGTCCTCGTAGGCCGGGCCGATGCCGCGCGAAGTGGTCCCGATCTTCGCTTCGCCGCGCGCGGATTCCGCGGCCTTGTCCATTTCGCGATGGTAGGGAAAAATCAGATGCGCTCGGTTGCTCAGAAACAGGCGACCGCGGACTTCGACGCCGGACTTGCGGAGATTTTCGATCTCGGCTACGAGCGCGGCCGGATCAACCACGGCGCCGGGGCCGATCACGGCTTTCTTTTCCGGGCGCAGGATTCCGCTGGGAACGAGTTGCAACACAAAGCGGTGGCCGTTGAAGATGACCGTGTGGCCCGCGTTGTGGCCGCCGGCATAGCGCGCAGTGTAGTCGAACGATAGAGCCAGGCAATCAACGACCTTGCCCTTCCCTTCGTCGCCCCATTGGGCTCCGACGACCGCAATCGCCTTAGTTCGCGCTTTGTCCGCCAACGCCGCCGCTCCACGACCACACGAGTCGCACCTTTTCCGCTCCGGCACACACATGAAACCTTACAGGAGGGCTGATGCGGCAAAACCAAAATCCAATCCTACGCTGCGCATTAGCCGAAGGCAAGAGCGGTGGCCGAAACGGGGACGAACGGAGGAATGCGAATCAGTCGAGACAGTTGTGAGTCGGACAAGGATGGCGCGGAACACAGCGTGACCTGCGCCCCGCGCCGCAAACCTTCCGCGAGGCTTAGGCCACTCCGAAAATTTTCTCGGCGATGTCGGCCGCGATCGGGATCCGAAATCGCTCGCCCTGATAGGCCTTAATCATCAGCAGCAGCCACAGACCGAAGCTGAGCAGGCCCACGAGCGGATAGAGCACAAAGGCCATCGAAAATCCGCCCACCCCCCCGGCGAAAAGCGTGAAGCCGAAAATCGCGCCTATAACAAAATAGATGATATGTATCCCGACGAACACGACGATGGACTGCGCCGCGTGGAAGCGCACGAAGGGGCGTTTGTCGATGAAGTAGAAGATAAGGCCGGTAACCCAGCCAAGAACGTAGCAGAGTAGTCCCGCAACTTTTTCATCCATTTGCGATGCGGCTGGCACGCTGGCGGGCGGGGAGTTATGAACTGCGCCGGGCGCCGCCTGCGCCGCGCCGCAAGCCGGGCAAAAGCCCGCGCCGTCCGCAACCGCTGCCCCGCACTTCGCGCAAAATGCCATGTCGCCCCCCTTGTGATATCGACTTCGCGCGGAGACTAGCAAAACCCCGCGGTGTGGGCAAGCTCAATCCGGCGCGGAGGCGGTGCTATAATCGTCCGAAGCGGAAGTGGCGGAATCGGCAGACGCGCCAGCCTTAGGAGCTGGTGGCCGAAAGGCCGTAGGGGTTCGAGTCCCTTCTTCCGCACCAACATTTCCGGCTAGGAAATATTGTCCCGAGCGAGTCCGGCCGTGACGGACGAGGCGAGGGACTGCTGGTTTCCGTGAAGGTTGCAGCGCTGTAGGGAAGCCTGGGCACATCGTATCCCCGCTGTGGGTTGAGGTGGTAGTCCAGGATGACGGGAGGGAGGAAGCAAGCAGAGTTGGAGG
>JARLGK010000075.1 GCA_031296075.1 Candidatus Acidiferrales bacterium | reverse complement strand
TTCCTGCGGATGCCACCCGAACTGCGGAGTAGGCACCGCGCTGATGATCAACAAGGAAACGAAGGAGTGGGCGCCGGTGCCTCGATTCCTCAACGCGCCTTCGCTTACCAAGGACGTGACCGCAATCACGGACGCCGCCCGCGGCAAGGGCTTCTCCAACTTCATGATGGCGCTCGCGCTGCTGAAAAATTACAGTCCGTTCCAGGCGCCGCCCAGCTTGAAGCTCAAGGACTTGTGGATGAAGTTCGACAAGACCTGGGCGCTTACAAAGGATGCGGATAAGAAGTACGGGAAGATCAGCACGGGCCGCACCTACGAAGACGCCATGAAGCGCCGCAAGGAGGACCCATGGAACTTCCTGTTCATCGCGGGAATGTGGTTCCAGGATCTCTTCAACTACGATTTCCGCCGCACCGAAATGTGCATCATCCCGTACGCCACGCAGAAGGGCGAAATTTCATTTTGCGCGTACAACACGGGCGTGGGCTGGCGGCAGATCATCGAGAACATGCACAAGAATGCGACCGTCGCGGAATGGTACAAGAAGAATGGCAAGCATGAGATCTACGCGAAGAACAAGAGCGTCGCACTCACCGATTACGAGCACTCGCTGAAGATCAACGAGGACGATGCGGCGCGCGTGCGTCATCTGGAGCACGACATTCCCCAGACCGCGGCCGAAGAGGACCGCATCCGCCGCAAGCAGGCCTACGAAGAGGCGGCCAAGGTGAGGAAGATCTACGAAGAACTCGTGCTGAAGAAGAAGTCGGAGCCTCTCATGCAGATCGGCTCTATGGATGAGATTCTGTCGGCTGTTCCCGGCACGACCGTGAAGCGGATTGAGCCCGCGAACGGCAACGGCAAGAGCGCGGCTACGCAGTCGGAAGCTGCTACCGTCGCCGGCGACTAAGAACCGGGCGCAGCAAGCAGCGCCCCTACAAACTCAAACCTGGCGGATTTCACCAACAGCCCCGGCTTCGGCCGGGGCTGTTTTTTTGATTCCGCGACTCCTTTGGACTAGAGTCAAAGTTCTATGGCGCGCATTCGAGTGATAGGCGGAAACGGGCACAAGCGGCGGAGACGTGTGTTTGATTTCACCGTGATTCTGATGCCGGTAACGGAAAACGCGTCGGTTGAGGGTGGCTCGAAGGCGCGGACCGTGCGCGCAAGAAACCCGATGAAGACGGGATACCAGGTAACCGTTCCGCTTTTGCCCGGAGTGATTACCTGCGGGCGCAGCGAAGAAGAGGCGCTCGAAATGGCGAGCGACGCGATCCGCTGCCATCTCGATGGCCTTCGCAAGTCCGGCGAAGAGATTCCCGACGAGAAAAGGGCCCATACCGCGAAGTTACGCGTCGCGCTGAGCGCCTAGATGGGCGCGAAGCTTCCGCTTCTCAAGCCGCGAGCTGTGCTTTGAGCGCTTCTGCGGGCCGGCTTTTACATCTATCACCAATCAGGAAGTCACGCTCAACTTCGGCATGTCACCAAGCTTCATCTGCGGGTGACCGTGCCGCGTCACGATCGGTTTGATCTGCCCAGCCCGGTCTTGAGAAGCATCCTCAAGCAAGCTGAATTGGCTGTCGACGAGTTCATCGCGCTTCTCTAAGCATCGCGCCGCGCTCAGCGATGTAGAATCGGGCTATGCCAGATCGAATACGAACGCGCGAGCTTGCAGCTGAATTCATCCGCAGGGGCGATCCGCTGGGATGGTTCGAAGCGCTCTATCAGGAAGCGGAACGCGGCGACGGCGCCGTTCCCTGGGCCGATCAAGAGCCCAATCCGCGGCTGATCGAATTCTGGAAAGCCCATCCGCTTGAGACGTCGGGCAAGCGCGCGCTGGTGATCGGCAGCGGCTTCGGCGACGACGCCGAGCAGCTCGCCGCCTGGGGATTCAAGACAACCGGCTTCGACATCTCGAAGACGGCCATCGAGGCGACCAGGGAGCGCTATCCCGAGACGCGGGTCGAGTACGTTGTGGCCGATCTGTTCCAGCCGCCCGCCGGCTGGCTGCGCGCGTTCGATTTCGTGCTTGAGATTTACACCATACAGGCGCTTCCCGCGAATCTGCGCCCGGGCGCCATCGAGAAGATTGCGCAATTCGTCGCGCCGGGCGGGCTGCTCCTGGTGATCGCGCGGGGCCGCGCGGAAGATGAGCCCGAGGGCCAAGGCCCGCCGTGGCCGGTGACGCGCGAAGAACTCGACGGGTTCCGGCGCGCGGGGCTCGAAGAAGAATCGTTCGAGGACTATGCGGAGCCCGAACCGCCGTGGGTGCGGCGATTTCGCGCGCTGTATCGCCGGTCCTGACACAGCTTGCCAATTCGCCTGCGCACCGGCAATTCTGGTAAAATCAGAACTCTAATGCCAATCTACGAATACCTTCGCGACGATTGTGGCGAGCGCTACGAGCGCATCGTCCTGAGCAAGAGCACGGCGATCGAATGCCCGAAGTGCGCGAGCGCGAAGCACACGATTCAGCTCTCGGTTTTTGCCGCGCACGGGAACGGCACGAAGTCCTCCAACGGTCCCTCAGGATCGTCTTCTGGTTCGTCGTCAGGCGGTGGATGTTGCGGCGGCGCCTGCGGCTGCCACTAAGCCGCTGGTGGCACAGACACTCTTGCCTGCACTGAGGCCCGCCAGCAGCGGGCCGAATGTGTCTGTGCTCTTACGACCTTCGCCTCAACTCATGGCAACTCCGCGCGGACGAATCTCTCGATTTCTTCCCTGTCAAGCGGGCTTGTAGTAACGAATCCCTATCCCTGCTCTCCTACCTCTGCTAGGATTTGCCCGTTAGTTGGCCGAAGCGCGCACGAGTTCGGGCTGCGTTGTTCAGCCCCGGAGCGGCGGCCGTAATTAGCCCGGCACAAAGCGCAGCGCAGTGCCGGGAAGAGAAGAAGAAGAGCCGGCAGTTCCGGAGGGACGGTTGAGGGGTTTCAGCCCCTGAAATTCCCCGTGACGCGGCGAACAAGTGCGCGGAGAAAAAGTCCACAGGCGCACATCCTTTTTTCCCTTGACGAGGCTAAGTAACATACACGCAGTGAGCAAGAGACTCGAGTTCGGAATGAACGGCAAGCCGCACGGGGCGGATCCACTCCGTCTCCCGGACGGCATCGGTCTGCGCCAAATTAAGTGTCACACCATGCAAAGTAATGTTCCGCCTAACTCTCTGAAAAAAAAGGAAGGGGCACCCTGCAAAGTGTCACACTTTTTCGACCCCCTCGGACGAGTCGCCCTTTGGACCATTTCCGCTGCCGCCGTCCTGCTGGCTGTTTCATTTGCGCCGCAGGGCAAAGCACACGCCGCAAATTCTGCGCAAATGGGCGCGATGCCCGTTGCCTGCGACCGCGCCTGCCTCTACAGTTTCGTCGATCAGTACATCGCGGCGCTGCTCGCCAAGGACGCGGCACGGCTGCCGTGGGCCGCGCACGTGAAATTCACCGAAAATAATGTGGAGCTGCCAGTCGGCTGGGGGCTCTGGCGCACCATCAGCGGGCGCGGCGCCGAAAATCTGCGCGCGGCCGATCCGCAAACAGGCCAGGTGGCGTACTTCGGCGTCATCGACGAGCGCGGTACGAAATCATTTTTCGCGCTGCGGCTGAAAATCGACGACGGCAAGATTTCCGAAGCCGAAACGATTATCGATCGCAAAGGCTACGGCCCCGGTCCGTTCGGCAATCCCGAAGCGCTGCAGCCGGTTCCGGTGATGTCCGAAGACGTGCCCGCGGATCGCCGCCGCCCGCGCGAACGCTTGATCTCGCTCGCCGACGGCTACTTCAACACGCTGGAGCTCAACGACGGCCAAATCTTCACGCAGTTCGCGCCCGATTGCAGTCGCCGGGAAAACGGCGTGTGGACGGCGAACGATCCGCATCCTGGCTCGAACGCTGATCCGAATCTGAATCTTTCGGCGTACGGAAAGATTTCCTGCGAGGCGGGTTTCAAGCTTGGCAACTACCGCTGGGACGACGAGCTGCGCGCGCGACGTTTTCCACTGGTCGACGAAGAAAAGGGCCTGGTGCTCGCGGGCGGGTTCATCGATCATTCCGGGCGGCTCGACAAATTCACCACGACCGACGGCGTGGTGCACGATCCGCCGCTGAAGTCGCCGCATTCGTTTTGCTATCTCGAGATGTTCAAGATTCAGGATGGCAGGATCCGGCACGCCGAGTCTTTGTTTATCACCGTGCCGTACCGCATGCCGTCCCCGTGGTATCAGCGCGGCTATTAGCAAACGTAAGGGAGACAAGCCATGGTCGATTTTTCGAATCAGCCCACGATGAAGGGATTCTTCGCGCCCACACGCTTCGAGGCGGATGTGTACGATTGCGAGGTCGTCGGCAAAATCCCCGCGGACCTGAACGGCGTGTTCGTGCGCCTGGGCGGCGATTGGCTCTATCCGCCGAAATTCGAAGACGATTCGCCGTTCAGCATGGACGGCTACATCAACATGTTCCGCTTCAAGAACGGCGTCGTGGATTACAAAGGCCGCTGGGTGAAGACGCCGCGATTCAAGGCCGATCGCGCCGCGAAGAAACAGCTCTTCGGCAAGTACCGCAATCCGTTCACCGACGATCCCAGCGTCGCGGGCCTCGATCGCAGCGTGCAAAACACCACGCCGCTGGCGTTCGCCGGCAAACTGTTTACCCTGAAAGAAGACAGCCTGCCCTACGAAATCGACTGCAACACGCTCGAAACCATCGGCCCGTACAATTTTCACGGCAAATACAAGAGCCTCACGTTCACCGCGCATCCGAAGGTCGATCCGGTGACCGGCGAGATGATTTGCTACGGCTACGAAGCCGAGGGGCTGGAGACGAATGACGTGTTTCTGTACACGATCAACAAGAAGGGCGAGGTCACGCGGGAGCTGCGTTTCAAAGTGCCCTACGTCGCGATGGTGCACGATATCGCGATCACGCAGAAACACGTGATCATTCCGATCTTTGGCTTCGTCTCGAGCATGGAGCGATTGAAGGAGGGAAAAGTTCACTGGGGCTGGGACGATACGAAACCCGCTATGGTCGCAATCGTCCCGCGCGACGGCGAGGCGAAGGACATCCGCTGGTTCAAGGGTCCTTCGCGAGCGACGGTCCACACGCTCAACGCGCGCGACGAAGGCAACAAAGTGATTTTCGAAGCGCCGATCTACGATTCGAACCCGTTTCCGTTTTTTCCGCCGATCGATGGTTCGGCGTGGGATTCCACCAAAGCGCGCGCCTACATTCGCCGCCAGACTTTTAACATGAACTCGAAAGACGACGGATTCACCGAGGAAAAACTCTTCGAGATGAACGTCAGCGATCTGGGCCGCGTGGACGATCGCTACATGACGCAGCCTTACCGCTACGCGTTCACGGCGTATGCCGATAAACAGCGGCCGTTCGAGGAATGGAAGGCGGGCAATCTCGGCGGACGCGTGAACAACTGCTATGGGCGCTTCGATCTCGCGACCGGCAAAATGAATTCCTACTTCGCCGGTTCGACGCACAGTGTGGCGGAGGTCTGCTTCATCCCGCGCAAGAACGGCGGCGAAGGGGAAGGCTACATCATGGGTGTCGCCAACAATTACGCCGAGATGCGCTCGGAGCTGATCATTGCCGATGCGCAGCGGCTGGAGGAAGGCGACGTGGCGCGCGTGATTCTGCCGTTTCGCGCGACCGCGCAGGTGCATGGGCGATGGGTGGACGAGAACGAGCTGCGGTTCGCGTGAGAGGCGGAAAATGCTGACGCGGCGCGACTTCATCGCGGAATTAGCGTTCGCCGGCGCGGCCATGGCCCCTATAGCCATGCTTCCGGAGGGAATTTTAGCGCCAGGGCAGATGGGCGCACGGGCAGCCGTCGTGTCCATTCACATGGAGCAGCCGTATATCGATGCGACAGGGAGAGCGCTGCCGTATCTGCCGCCAGATGGCTTGTGCGCGGGAGCGCCTGTGGCGCATCTGAGCGAAACCGAATTTCGCCGCCGTTTCGTATATTTGTAACCCACCGTGAAGCGATTGCTGAAAACTCTGGCGTGGACCGCGGTTGCACTGGCTGGCGCCGGCGCGCTCGCGGCGATTGCATTCGAGCGGCGCGAGCCTCTCAATGCCGTGTGGTTCGTCGTCGCCGCGCTGTGCACGTTCCTGGTCGCCTATCGCTTCTATTCCGCGTTCCTGGCCGCGAAGGTTTTCGCGCTCGATGACACGCGCGCAACTCCCGCCGAGCGCCTGGAGGATGGCCGCGATTTCGTGCCCACGAACAAATGGGTGCTGCTCGGTCATCATTTCGCGGCCATCGCAGGGCCGGGACCGCTGGTCGGGCCCACGCTCGCCGCGCAATTCGGCTATCTGCCGGGCACGCTGTGGCTGATCGTGGGCGCGGCGCTGGGCGGATGCGTGCAGGACTTCACGATTCTCTTCTGCTCGATTCGCCGCGACGGAAAGTCGCTGGGCCAAATCGCGCGCGAAGAAGTGTCCAAGCGCGGCGGGATGATCGCGACTCTGGCGGTGCTCGCGATCATGGTGATCCTGCTGGCGGTGATCGCGCTGGTGGTGGTGAAAGCGCTGAAGGAATCGCCGTGGGGTACGTTCACGCTGGCGATGACGATTCCAATAGCGCTGCTCATGGGAATTTATCTGCGCTACCTGCGTCCGGGGCGCGTGCTCGAAGCCACGTTCGGCGGCGTCGCGCTCGTCGCGCTAGCCGTGGTCGCAGGCCAGTGGGTGAACGCGTCGCCGGCGTGGTCGCAGGTCTTCACGCTTTCGGCTCCGGCGCTGGCCGCCGCCATCATCGTCTATGGATTTGCAGCCTCCACGCTGCCTGTGTGGCTGCTGCTCGCGCCGCGCGACTACCTGAGCGCGTTCATCAAGGTGGCGGCGATCTTCGCGCTCGCGGCGGGCGTCCTGATCGTGCGGCCCACTCTCGCGATGCCCGCGCTCACGCGCTTCACCGACGGCAACGGTCCGGTGTTCGCGGGGAAAATCTTCCCGTTCTGCTTCATCACCATCGCATGCGGCGCGGTGAGCGGCTTTCACGCGCTGATCGCCTCCGGCACCACGCCGAAAATGATTCTGCGCGAGGGGCACGCGCGCATCGTGGGTTACGGCTCCATGCTGATGGATTCGTTCGTCGGCGTGATGGCCATGATCGCCGCCTGCGCGCTGAAGCCCGGAGTCTATTTTGCGATCAATAGCCCCGCTGGAATCGTCGGCAAAACCGCTGACGCCGCGGCGAAGACCATCAGCTCGTGGGGCTTCGCGCTCGATCCGCAGACCATCACGTCGCTCGCGCAGCGCGTGGGCGAGCGCACGCTCCTGGACCGCACGGGCGGCGCGCCTTCGCTTGCCGTCGGCATGGCGCAGATTTTCAGCGGGACGATCGGCGGCGAGCGCCTGCTCAGCATCTGGTACCACTTTGCCATCATGTTCGAGGCGCTTTTCATTCTCACCACTCTCGATGCGGGCACGCGCGTCGGCCGCTTCATGGTACAGGACCTCGCCGGGCACGTCTGGAAGCCGCTCGGGCGATCGGGCTCGCTTTCCGGAACCGTCGTGGCGAGCGCGGCGATGGTCGCCGCGTGGGGATATTTTCTGTGGCAGGGAGTCCAGGACCCGCTCGGCGGGATTAACTCGCTCTGGCCGCTCTTCGGCATCGCGAACCAATTGCTCGCGGCGGTCGCGCTGGTCGTGGCGACGACGATCCTGCTGAAAATGGGCCGCGCGCGGCTGGTCTGGGTGACGCTCGTCCCGATGGCGTGGCTTGTGACGGTCACGATGACGGCGAGCTACGAGAAAATCTTCGACGCGAATCCGCGCATCGGCTTTCTCGCCCAGGCGCGCGTGCTTGCCTCGCAGATTTCCTCGGGCGCCATTCCCGCCGCGCAAATCGCGGAGACGCAACGGCTGATTTTCAATAATCGCCTGGACGCCGCCGTCACGGCCGTGCTCGCCGCGATGGTTCTGGTGCTCGTTATGGAAGCGATCGCGGAGTGGATCGGCCTGCTGCGCGGCAGCAGGCCGGCTGTGCTGCATGAGGCACCCTACGTTGGGACGCGCTGGGCCGAAGGGGACTAGGATGGAGGCGCGGCATCGATTGAGCGGAGACCGTGCAACTGCTGCCCGCGACGTCGCATCCGCACTAGGTATGGCCAAGCACCACGCATTCGGCGTTCAGGTGTATCGGCAGGGAGAAGTGACATGGCAATAAGACGCGCGATCGGCATTTTTTTCTTAGCTTGTACGTGCGCGGGTTGGACGCAGGCTCAGGATGTCGCGTCGAATCCATCGCCGGAACTGGCGCGAAGACCGGCTGATAAGCCGGCGGTGAGCGAAACACTACCGCTGACGGTGCCGAAGGGCACGCCCGTACAGGTGGCGCTCGATAAAGAAGTGCGGATCGCAAAGGTGGGCCAACCGATCCACGGGCGAGTCGTCGAACCGGTGTACGCGTTTGACAAGCTCGTGATTCCGGCCGGAACTGCGGCCACGGGCCAGATCACGAAGATCGAACGCATTTCGGGCGGAAAGCGCACGGTGGCGGCTCTGGACGCGGATCTGACTCCGGCTCACGCCATTCAGGTCGAGTTCAATGAGTTCGTTTTGCCCGATGGGAAGCACATTCCCGTGCACACGATCGTGACTCCTGGATCGGGGCAGCCGATTCAATTCGTTTCCGCCGCCGGTGATGCGAGCGAAAAGAACGGCGTCAAGGACGTCGCATCTGAAAAAGCGGCGGAAGCCAAGCAAGCGGCCAAGCAGGAGTGGGACAACGCGATGAAGCAGGTGAAGGAACCCGGCAAGATGCATCGCATCGAGCGGTACGCGGTGGCGGAACTCCCCGTGCATCCGCAATACATCGACGCCGGCTCCGTGTATTTCGCCGAAATTCAGGATCCGCTCGATTTCGGAACCGAGCCGCTGACTCCGGAGCTTGCAGGTTCGATCGGCGCGACGCCGGCCGATGGCGCCATGGTGGAGGCGCGCCTGGTGACGCCTCTTAGTTCCGCGACCGCGCATCAGGGGGACGCGGTCGAGGCGGTGATTTCGCGGCCGCTCTTTGACGGGAACCGACTGATCATTCCACAGGGAAGCGTGCTGCAGGGATCCGTGATTCAGGTGCATCCGGCGCGCCACCCCGGCCGCAATGGGGAACTCCGGCTGGTGTTTCATCAGCTGAGGCTCGCGGATGGCGTCCAACAAAAGGTGGAAGCAAGTCTCGCGGGTGTCGAGGCGGCCAAGGTGGACCATGTGAAGCTCGATTCCGAAGGCGGCGCACACGCCGCTGCCTCCAACGCGAGATTTTTGACCACGACGGTTGCGGTTGGACTCGGCGCCTTTTCCATGATCGGAGATAGCGGCGGCGGGGATATCGGCCATACTTCGGCCGGCGGCGCGGGAGGCTATAAACTGATTGGGCTGGCGATGGGCCTGGCCATTCGCTCGCAGCCGTTCGGGATGGCGATGGGAGCTTTCGGCGCGAGCCGGTCCATTTATGCAAATTTCGTGGCACGAGGGCACGACGTCGTTTTCCCGAAGAACACGACGATGGAAATCGGCATCGCGAGCAGGCCGGCCGGCAGCGCGCCGCCCATGACCCAGCAGTCCACGACGCAACAATGAGGACGCACCCAATTCCGATGAGGACGCTTCGCGCCGCGTGGTCCTGGCTGCGTCAAGTGACCGGCGACGCGGCCTACGAAAATTATCTGCGCCACGCCGGCCAGGGCGCGCAGAATGGGCCATTTTCGGCTGAGGTCGCAGGCTCCGCGCCGCTCTCGCGAGCTGAGTTCTACCTCGACTCTCTTCGCCGCCGCTATTCGACCGTTTCGCGCTGCTGCTAAGCCTTTACACACTTCGTTGACGAAATCGACGATCCACCGATATAATAGGGGTTTGCCGATAGGTCTGGGAGGCAGCATGTACGCCGTAATCCGCAGTGGGGGAAAGCAGTACCGCGTCGCGCCGGGCGAGACGATCCAGGTCGAGAAGCTCGAGGGTAAGGTCGGCGGCAAGGTGACGTTTGACGACGTCGTCGCCGTCCGCACGGACGACAAGAAGATTCTGGGCGCCGCAGCCGCGAAAGCCAAGGTCACCGGAAAGATCGTGAGGCACCTGCGCGGCCCCAAGCTCAAAGTGCTCAAGTACAAGACCGGCGGGCAGTACAAGATTCAGACCGGCCACCGGCAGGGTTTGACGTCCGTCGAAGTGGACATTCAACTTTCGTAAGGTATTTGGCGCAGCGCAAATTTTGATGGGGCGGCCCGCAGCGGGCTAGCTTCCTCGAGGATCTCATGGCACACAAAAAGGGCGGCGGGTCATCTACAAACGGACGCGACTCGCAGGGCCAGCGGCTCGGAGTCAAACGGTTCGGCGGGCAGGTTGTCACCAGCGGCAGCATTCTGGTGCGCCAGCGCGGCACTCACTACAAGGCGGGGAAGAATGTCCTGCGTGCCAAGGACGATTCTCTGTTCGCGCGCATCGACGGCGTGGTGCTTTTCGAGGACAAGGGTGGCAAGGGCCGCTTCATCAGCGTCCTGCTGCCCGAGGATCACGCCTCGCGCTACGAGACAAAGTCTGCTGCGCCGGCCGCTAACTGACACATTCATCTGCGTGACGCACTTCGGACGCGTCACCCACTTTTGTTTTTCTCCTCCGTCGTGGCGTATGCTCTGTTGGTATAACGTCCTGGAATGGGTGTCCCATGTTTGTTGACGAAGCCAAAATCCTGGTGAAGGCCGGCGACGGCGGAAACGGCTGTATGGCGTTCCGCAGGGAGAAGTATGTCCCGCGCGGCGGCCCGTCGGGCGGCGACGGCGGCAATGGCGGCGACATCTACATCGAAGCGAATCCGAACGACAACACGCTGCTGCGTTACCGTTACAATCGCGAATTCCGTGCCCAGCGCGGAGGCCACGGCGAAGGCTCCGATTGCCACGGCCGCTCGGGCGTGGACACCATTTTGAAAGTTCCCGTGGGAACGGTGGTTTTTGATGCCGACTCCGGCGCGCAGATCTTCGATCTTGCCGTGCCGGGACAACGAGTCCTCGCCGCACGCGGGGGGCATGGCGGACGCGGTAACGGCCATCCGGCGTTTGTACGCCCCTGGCACCAGGCGCCTCGAGAGCACGAAGACGGGCGCCCTGGCCAGGAGCGCCATCTGCGGCTCGAACTCAAATTGTTGGCGGACGTCGGCCTCGTCGGTTTCCCCAACGCCGGAAAATCCACGCTCATTTCGCGGATCTCCGCCGCGCGCCCGAAGATTGCCGCATATCCCTTCACCACGCTTGAGCCGCACCTGGGCGTTGTTTCCGCCGATCCCGATGCCGCTCCGGGCCAGGGCCGGACGTTCGTCGTCGCCGATTTGCCGGGGCTGATCGAAGGGGCGCATGAGGGTGTCGGCCTGGGGATTCGTTTCCTGAAGCATGTGGAACGGACGCGTCTGATCGCGCATCTAGTGGATACCAGCGATGCGAGCAACCGCGACCCGGTGAACGACTTCGAAATCATCGAGCGCGAGCTCGCCGCGTTTAACCCGGCGCTTGCCGAGGAACCGATGATTGTCGTCGCGACAAAACTCGACGCGACGACCGATCGAAGCCGCCTCGAGCAGCTGCGCGCGTTCTCCGAAAAACGCGGCCTTGAATTTCACGCCATCTCGTCCGCCACGGGCGAGGGCGTGGTCGAGCTCGTGCGCGCCATCGCGAATGCGCTCGACCGCATCCCGAAACCGGCGCCCGTATCGGAAGTCTCCGAAGTGCCGTATGCGGGCATGCATGCCACGGACGAATCGCGCGCACCGTTTTCCACCGAAGGTCGCGCCGTTGAAGATCACGAAGCCGCGCCCCATCGGGAGGAGCGTTGACATCGCACGCCGCGCATAAGCCGTCCGGCGGGGCACATCGCCGTTCGGTCGCGCTCTTTGGAGGCACGTTCGATCCCGTCCACGCCGGCCACATCACCGTGGCGCAGGCCGCGCAGCGGCGATTCCATCTCGACGCGATCTATTTCATTCCGTCGGCGCGCCCTCCGCACAAATCCCAGCGCGAGCTGATCCCGTTCGTCCATCGCTATACCATGGTGGCGCTGGCCTGCGCGGATCATCCCGGATTTGTGCCGTCGCTCGCGGAAGCGCCCACGCCGGGCTATGCGTCGCACGTGTTTTATACCATCGACACCGTCCGGCGATTCCACCGCGAGCATCCCGACGATCATCTGTTCTTCATTTTGGGCGCGGACCAGTTTCTCGAAATCCCCACGTGGAAGAATTACGAGTCGCTGCTCGACGCCTGCGACTTCATCATCGCGAGCCGGCCGGGGTTCCGCCTGGACGCATTGCGGCTGGTGATCCCGCCGGAAAAGTTCGGCCGCTCGTTGGCGCCGGACCCGCACAAGATTGTGCTGCGCAAGTCCGAGATCCATTTGTTGACGACGGTCGCGAGCCATGTGTCTTCCACCGAGGTTCGCGAGCGGCTCGAGCGGAAGCAAAGCATCCACGGGCTTGTGCCCGCGCGCGTGGAGGAATACATTCTCGGGCAGGCCCTGTACCGGTGACACTGGAAACCCTTCGCCCCGAAATCCGCTGGGCCGTCGAGGCGGCTCAGGAAAAGCAGGCCGTGGATATCACCGTGCTGAAACTTTCCGGCGCGTTCGCCGAATATTTTCTGCTGTGCTCCGGACAGAGCACGCCGCAGTTGCAGGCCATCAGCGACGCGGTCGAAGAGCGGCTGGGCCGCCAGCGCGTTCGTCTGGCGCATCGCGAAGGGAAGATCGGCGCGGAATGGGTGCTGCTCGATTACGGCGGCTTTGTGGTGCACATTTTCAGCGACCGGGCACGGCAATACTACGATCTGGAACGGCTCTGGCGCACCGCCGAGCGCGTGGATTTCCCCGCGTCCGAGTGGCCCGCGAAACCGCAAGGCGAATCCGACGGCGGCACGACCGAGGCATGAGCGCGCCGGACATCGTGTGGGTGGCGGCCGACGCGGCTTCGTTGCGCGTTCTCGAACTCGCCGAAAAACTCTCTGAGACTACGACCACGCTTCTGATCACCGGCGAGAGCGGCACCGGCAAGGATCAGCTCGCGCGCTGGATTCACCAGCGCGGACCGCGCCACGATGCGCCTTTCTTGAAAATTGACTGTGCCAGCCTCCCCTCGGAGCTTGTCGAATCCGAGCTTTTCGGCCACGAGCGCGGGGCGTTTACCGGCGCGGTGGCGCGCAAGCCGGGCCGGCTCGAGATGGCGCAGGGCGGAACGATCGTCCTCGACGAAGTCGCGGCGCTTGCGCCCGGAATGCAGGCGAAGCTATTGCGCGTGCTCGAAGAGCGCACCTTCGAACGCCTGGGCGGCACCGAAACTCTGCGCATGGAAGCGCGCCTGATGGCGCTCACGAACACCGATCTCACGCGGGCCGTCGCCTCTGGCCGATTCCGCGAGGACCTTTTCTTCCGCCTCAATGTGCTCGCGATTCCCGTGCCGCCTCTGCGCGAGCGCCCGGCGGATATCGCTCCGCTCGCCGCTCTTTTCCTCGAGCGTCTCGGGCCGATCCACGGCAAATCCGGCGCGGCTCTCGACCCCGCGGCGCTGCGGCTGCTCGAATCCTATGTGTGGCCGGGAAACGTGCGCGAGCTGAAAAACGCGATCGAGCACGCGCTGGTTTTCGGGAAGGAACTCCTGCTGACCCCCGCTGATTTTCCGGAGGTTGTGCGCGCGACGGGCGAGGCGCATAGCTCGGCTAGTACGCTCAAGTCTCTCGAGGACCTCGAGCGCGAAGCGATTCGAGCCACGCTGGAAGCGACTCATTATAAGATCGGCCGCGCGGCCGAAATCCTGGGAATCAGCCGCAAGACGCTGCTCGAGAAACGCAAGAAGTACGGCTTAATTTGATGGCGTCCGCCGCCATCCCGCGATGAAAATCCGCCTCGTCATGCTCGGGAAAACGCGCCGTCCGGAAATCCGCGCGCTCCTCGACGATTACATCGCCCGCATCCGCCACTACGCCGAAATCGAAGTCATGGAGCTTCGTGAGGCCACGCCCGCTGCGCTTCGCAAACTGAAGATGGAGCCCGGCGCAACTCTGGTCCTGCTCGACGCGGCCGGCAATCAGTTTACGTCGCAGCAACTCGCTCGCTGGCTCGGTGATCTGCGCGATCGCGCCGCGCGCGAGGTGGTTTTCCTCTGCGGCGATGCCGAAGGCTTTCCCGCTGAACTCCGCTCCCGCGCGACGCAGCGCATTTCGCTCTCGACTCTTACGATGCCGCACGAATTTGCGCGCGTCGTCCTGGCGGAGCAAATCTATCGCGCTTTCGCAATCCTCGCGGGCCATCCTTATCCGAAATAGACGACCCTCGCCGAATCGCAGGGACCGTTTCATTTCGGTTCTTCCTCGTCCTGGGGCATAAGGGAAATCAGCTGGTTGCTGAATTCCTGTTCGCGTTCCAGCTGCGCTCTTAGGTGGGCGATCTCTGCTTTGAGGCGGGCGGCCCTGCGGTGGTTCAAGGCGTAACACACCGCGGCCGTCAGTGTCACGGCGATCCCGATCGCAGCCCACGCGACAAACATGCAAACCTCACTCTACCTTTTATGTTACGCCCCGATTCCGCGTCAGGGCACGGGCAAAAACGGGCCGCGGATCGTCTTCCGGGTCGCCGGCGTCTTCGGAAACTGGCTTACTGCCGATGAACGACACTCACTTGACGTTTCTACGGCGTGCGGCCACTATTGAAAACTGTCGCGGCGGGGCGCGATTCAATGCCGGAAGGCAAGGGACTTCTGATTGTTTACACCGGGCCCGGCAAGGGCAAGACCACCTGCGCGCTCGGCACCGCTTTTCGCGCCGTGGGGCAGGGGCTGCGGGTGCTAATGGTGCAGTTCATCAAGGGTTCATGGCACTATGGCGAACTCGATGCGGCCAAAATGCTCGGTGATGACAAGTTCGAAATCCGCCCCATGGGCCGCGGGTTCGTCAAAGTCGGCGGCGCGGAAACCGACCCCGAGGACATCCGCCTGTGCGAACAGGCCTGGGAGTATGGCCGCGAGCAGATTTACAGCGAGAAATACGATCTCGTGGTCCTCGACGAGATCAATTACGTGATCAGCTACAAGATGCTCGACCCGGACCGCGTGGTTGACGCCCTCGTCAAGCGTCCGGAGCGCGTGCACGTGATCTGCACCGGGCGGAACGCGCATCCCCGGCTCGTCGAGGCCGCCGATCTGGTCACTGAGATGAAAGAAGTGAAGCATCCGTACGTGAAGGGCATTCTCGCGCAGCGCGGGATCGATTATTAGCGGTGGTTGGTTTCGCTCTGAAGTCTAGACTCTAAACGTGGTTTTCCATGACCTGGTTCAAACGAGAAAAAAGCGCGATTGAGAATCCGACGCCGGTGGACGAGCGCCGAGTCCGCACCGAAGGCCTGTGGACGAAGTGCAACTCCTGCCGCGCGATCATCTGGAAGAAAGACCTCGAAACGAATTGGGAGGTTTGCCCCAAATGCGAGCACCACTTTCGCCTGGGCGCGCGCCGCCGGCTCGATCTGCTGCTCGACGAGGAGCCGTGGATCGAGCACGACGCCGATCTCCTCTCGACCGATCCGCTCCATTTCACCGATACGAGGCCCTACGCGCAGCGCCTCCAGGAAGCGGAGCAAAAGCTCGGCATGAAGGACGCCATAATTACAGCAGAAGGAAAGCTCGGAGGCCGGCAGGTGAACTGCTGCTCGATGGAGTTCGGCTTCATCGGCGGCTCGATGGGCGCGGTCGTGGGTGAAAAGGTGGCGCGTGCAATTGAACGGTCGCTTGCACGGCGGCAGCCGTTGATTATCATTTCGTGTTCCGCCGGGGCGCGCATGATGGAAGGCGCGGTCAGCCTGATGCAGCTCGCGAAGGTTTCATCGGCGCTGGCGCGGTTGGATGAAGCGCGCGTGCCGTTCATTTCCGTCCTTACCGACCCGACTACCGGCGGCGTCACCGCGAGCTACGCGATGCTGGGCGATCTGAATATCGCCGAGCCGGGCGCCATGATCGGCTTTGCCGGGCCCCGCGTGATCGAGCAGACCATTCGCCAGAAGCTGCCCGAGGGTTTTCAGCGCGCGGAATTCCTGCTCGAGCACGGCTTCCTCGACGCGATTGTCCCCCGCAAGGAATTGAAGCCCTACATCGCGCAGGCGCTCGGTTTCTTTCTCGATTCATGAACTACGCTGAATCCGTCCGGGCGCTGATGGCGCTGGGGCGCGAGCTGGCCTCGCCCCAGCAAGCCCGCGTTCAGAAGTTCGGCCTCACCAACATCACCCTGCTCGCCGAAGCCCTCGACAACCCCCAACGGAAAACGCCGTGCGTGCACATTGCCGGAACCAACGGCAAGGGCTCGACGGCGGCGATACTGGAATCCATCCTTCGCGCCGCCGGTCTCCGCACCGGACTCTATACTTCGCCGCATCTCGAGCGAATCAACGAGCGCATCCGCATCAATGGGGCAGACATCTCGGACGAAGATTTCGCCGCGGCCTGGACGCGCGTGCATGCGTCGATCGAATCGCTCCTTGCGAGCGGCAAGCTCGCCGCGCATCCGACGTACTTCGAATGCATCACGGCGCTGGCGTTCGCTGCCTTCGCCGAAAGCGGCGTGGCCTTCGCGGTGTACGAAGTGGGCCTGGGCGGCCGGCTCGATTCGACCAACATCGTCGTGCCGGAAGTCGCGGTCATCACGTCCATTGATTTCGATCACGAGAGTTTTCTCGGCCACTCCATTGCGGAAATCGCGGGAGAAAAGGCTGGAATCATCAAGCCGGGCGTACCGGTCGTAAGTTCCGCGGAGCGGCCGGAAGCGCGGGAGGTGATCGCGCAACGATGCAGCGAACTCGGTGCCCGGCTTGTGGAAGTGGACGCGGCGTGGAAAGTCGAAGAGACGGGAGAATCGGACGGCTGCTACCGGGCCGTTGCGACCGACCCGGATACGCGGACGAAGATCGCGCTCGATCCTCCGCTTCCCGGCCGCTTTCACATCCGCAATGCGCTCACCGCCGCCACCGCTGCACGGCTTCTGGCCGAACGCGGGTTTTCCATCACGGACGACGCCATCGAACGCGGTATTCGCGCCGTTCGCTGGCCCGGGCGGCTCGAACGGCTCGGCCGGCGCCCGGCCGTGTATCTTGACGGCACGCACAATCCCGCGGGCGCGAAAGAGCTGCTCAAATTCTGGAAGGAAAATTTCGCGGGCCGCCGCATTTTTCTCGTGTATGGCGCGATGCGCGACAAGTCCGTGGACGAAATAGCAGGACTCCTTTTCCCCTCCGCCCATTTCGTGATTCTCACCGAGCCGCTGCAGCCCCGGGCGATTTCCGCACCTCTGCTCGCGGAAATGACGGCTCATCTGGCCAAAGGCTCGATCGTCGTTCGCGATCCCGCCGAGGCCTTCGAACGCGCCATCCAAATGGCGTCGCCGGAAGACGCAGTGTTCGCGACAGGTTCGCTCTATCTCGTCGGCGATCTGCTGGGTTATTGGCATAGGCGTATTGCGTCGCCGTCTCCCTCGCGCGCCTAGCGTGCTGCAGACCGTTCGGTCCAACAGTCTTAAAGTGCTTCTGCAAATCGGATCGCATTTCTCCGAAAATTCGGATAGTTGTGATTCTGCCAGGGAACATTCGCACGAATTCCCGTGTTTATTTGAGTATGCCAAGCAGCGAAATCACGGCGCTCACGTCTAAGGTAGACATTGGGGTGTTAGATCGCATGACGCGCGACGAACGCCGGAAAATGCTGGAGTCATTCGGGCGCGCCCCCGCGCTGCTTTCTGCCATTCTGCGACAGCTTCCCAAGAAGATGTGGTTGTATAAGCCTTCACCGGAACGCTGGAGCATTCACGAGATCATCCTTCACCTTGCGGACAGCGAAGCCAGTTCCTACGTGCGCTGTCGCCACTTGATTGCCGAGCCGGGCGTGGCGGTCGCGGAATTCGATCCCGCGCGATGGGCTGGCAATTTGGGGTACTTTCATCAGAGCACGCGTGAGGCGCTCGAAATTATTCGCCGACTGCGCAAGATGACCTATCAGCTTCTCGTGGCCCTTCCCGAACCGGTGTGGACCCACACCATGGAGTATCCGGGAGACGCTAAGATCAGCCTCGAATCCTGGATCGAGCGCCAGGAGCGCCATATTCCTCACCACATGAAGCAGATGAGGCAGAACTACGTCGCTTGGATTGGCACCCACCCGCCCAGAAAGCCCGCCACCCGTTCGAGCGGTTCGGGCACCCCTCCGCGCACGATTTCGCTGTCAGCTGAATACTGCTAGCTTCATTCTTCGTGCGCGCCTACTCAAAGGCGCTAAATCGTGCGTGCCGCGCCGAGCGGACAGCGTCGCCGGTTGCCGGGGTCGTCCAGCAATGGTAGGATGGGCCCTTCATGAGTCGCGAAAGCAGCCCCAAGCCGCGGGTAGGCATCCCGTATCGAACACGAAATGAAGAAGTTATGGGCCGGAGCGCCAAGCTCGACCGGTATACGGAAGCAGTTCGCCAGGCCGGCGCGGAGCCCGTGCCGGTATCGCTCCTGCTATCGACGGGCGAACTCCTGCTGCTCGCGCGAACCCTCGATGGCGTGGTGCTGAGCGGAAGCCCCGCAGATGTGGATCCTGCGCGTTTTGGCGCTACCAGACAGCCTGAGTGCGCCGATCCTGACCCAGACCGGGAGCGGATCGATTTCGCCCTCCTGGAGCACTCCTTCGCAGAGCACAAGCCCGTTCTGGCGATCTGCTTCGGCATTCAGAGCCTCAATGTGTTTCTGGGCGGCACGCTCGTCCAGGATATTCCCAGCCAACTTCACACGACGATCGAGCACGAATGGCACCGCGAGCAGGGTGCGCCGGAGCCGTTTCACGCCGCGCGCCTTGAGCCGGCCTCGCAGCTCGCGCAATGGGCGGATGCGAATGAAGTTGTCGTGAATAGTTCGCACCACCAGTCGGTCAAGGAATTGGGACGCGGCCTGCGCATCGCCGCTTGCGCGCCCGATGGTGTGATTGAGGCCGTTGAATGGACCGGCGATGCCAACTGGGTGATGGGCGTGCAATGGCATCCCGAGCGCATGGCGGGCACGGATGCCCTGGCGCAATCGCTATTCCGCGGTCTCGTCGGTGCGGCATCGGCTCGAAAGACGCTCGCGCGAATTTAATTGGAGCCCTGCGCATTCGATCGGCCAGCGGAAAATTTCTTGGGTCTCGACGCTGAACTCGCAACTCTCTTCGTGTTGCTTCTTGGGGGATACATGATCTCGCTGGCGGGCAAGGCGGCACTGGTGACGGGCGGATCGCGGGGCATCGGCGCCGCGACCGTAAAACTCTTCGCGCAGGCGGGCGCGGACGTTGTGTTCAGCTACCACCGCAATCGCGAAGCGGCCGCCCAGGTCGAACAGGAATCGCGCAAACACGGGACTCGCATCGAATCGTGCAAGGCCGATCTTGGTAAGATGAAGGAGGCGAAGAAACTCGTCGAATTCACACACGAGCGCCTCGGGCGGCTGGACATCCTGGTTGCCAACGCGGGCATCTGGAACGAGAAGGACGCGCCCATCGAGCAGCTGACCGAACGCGAGTGGGACGACATGCTGCGCGTCAACCTGAAGAGCGTCTATGCCGTGATCCACTATGCCGCGCCGCGCATGATCGCGCAGCGCAGCGGGCGCATTATTGCCGTAAGCTCGACATCCGGCCAGCGCGGCGAGGCTTTTCATACGCATTACAGCGCGTCGAAAGGCGCCGTCATCAGCCTTACGAAGGGACTTTCCTCCGAACTCGCCCGTCACAACATTCTGGTGAATTGCGTGGCGCCGGGCTGGGTGGATACCGATATGTCGAAACCGACGCTGGAGACCAAGGCCGGGCGAAAGTCCGTACTGGCGGCGATACCGCTGGCGCGCGTGGCTAAACCCGATGAAATCGCCGGGCCGATCCTCTTTGCCGCGTCGGACCTGGCAACCTTCGTGACTGGTGAAGTGATCAATGTAAATGGAGGTGCTGTCCTGTGCGGGTGACCTGGCGCGGAATTTTGGCGGTGATGGTGCTGGCGGGCGTTTCGCTCGCCGGAGCGAAGAGCGTGGCGGCTCAGGACGATCAATTTCTCATGCCCGAGCAGAGCGCGGCAAAAGCCAGGGAAATACTCAATCAGGCCGTCGAGGCGCTTGGCGGGAACGCCTACTTGAGCGTACACGATGTGACCTGCACGGGACGCCTCGGCAGCTTCGATCATGCCGGCGAAATGACCGGATTTGAGAAGTTCATTGATTACACGCAGCCTCCGTTCAAGGAGCGCCAAGAAAATCTTCCCAAGCGCAATATCATCCAGGTCTTCAACGGCGATAAAGGATGGGATCTCGATCGCGGCGGCGTCACCGAAGCGCCCCAGGCCGACCTGATGCAATTCAAGGAAGAGGTTTTGAAGGACATCGACAATGTTCTGCGCCACCGAAGTCACGAGCCGGGAATGATTTTGCGGTACGGTGGGCCGGACGTTGTGGACCTGAAACAGGCGGATTGGGTCGAGTTGGTTGATAGCGACAACCGCACCATCCGCATCGCCTTCGCCGAGAACACGCACCTGCCCATTCGCAAGACGGTCGAGACCCGCGATCCGAGGACGCAAAGAAAGAGCGCGGAAATCGAATACTACTCGAACTACCATCCGATTGGCGGCGTCCAAACACCGTTTCAAATTACGCGCGAGCGAAATGGCATCAAAACACTCCAGGTTTTCTTCGACAAGTGCGACTTCAACACCAGCGTCTCCGACGCCCTTTTCACCAAGGAATCCCTCGACCAGCGCTGGGCCCAGATTCCCAACAGGGACAAGGTCAGAGACAAGAAGGATCTAGACCGGCAGAAGGAAAAGGAAAAAGACGACAAGGACTCCGATAAGGACAGTAAGAATTAGCTTCGGAATCCCATTACAGTCTTTCGGTAACTAAAGCGCTCCCTTCTTCGCAGACTTCCGTTCGACCGCTACGCATTTCTGCCCGGCACCGTGTCTCAGTAGCTCGTCATGCTCCGAGCGGGGTATAATCACTGGATGCGAACGCAGCAGAAAAGCCAACAGATGCATGGCACGACGGTCTTGTGCGTCCGCAAGGACAACAAAGTCGTGCTCGCCGCCGACGGACAGGTCACCCTCGGCGAAAGCGTGATCAAGCACAGCGCGAAAAAGACGCGCCGTCTTTACAACGACAAGATCATCGCCGGATTTGCGGGCAGCACCGCGGACGCGCTCTCGCTCTTCGGCCGCTTTGAGAATAAACTGCAGGAGTATCACGGCAACCTGGCGCGGAGCGCCGTGGAATTGGCCAAGGAGTGGCGCACGGACCGCTCTCTGCGCCACCTCGACGCGCTCTTGATCGTCGCCGACGCCAAGGGCACGTTTCTGCTTTCCGGCAATGGCGACGTGATCGAGCCGGACGACGGCATTTGCGCGATCGGCTCAGGCGGGCCGTATGCTCTTGCGTCCGCGCGTGCGCTCGCCAAGCACACGAAAATGAGAGCCAAGGACATCGCGCAGGAAGCCATGCGCATCGCCAGCGAAATTTGCATCTTCACCAACGCGAATTTCAGCATCGAAGAACTATGACGGGCAAGCCGGAGAAAGACATGGTGATCTATTTGGCCGGAGACCAGCAGGCCGCGGAGCCCGAGCCTCTTCCGTCGTTCGACGAGCTGACCCCGCGGGAGATCGTCGTCGAGCTCGACAAGTACATCGTGGGGCAGAATGCGGCGAAGAAGGCCGTGGCCATCGCCCTGCGCAACCGCGTCCGCCGGCAGAAACTGCAGCCCGAGCTGGCCGAAGAAATCCTGCCGAAAAATATCCTGATGATCGGGCCGACGGGCGTTGGCAAGACGGAAATCGCACGCCGCCTGGCGCGCCTGGCGGGCTGCCCGTTCGTGAAGGTCGAAGCCTCCAAATACACGGAAGTGGGTTACGTGGGCCGCGACGTCGAATCCATGGTGCGCGACCTGGTCGAAACCGCCATTGACATGGTGCGCGAGGAAAAGCTCGACGAAGTGGCCGAGCGCGCGGAGCAATCCGCCGAGGAGCGGCTGCTCGACCTACTGCTGCCCGCATCGCCCCTGCCCGCCGACGCCGGCCCCACTACCGAAGCGCAACGCCGCGAAACGGTGCAGCGTACCCGCGACAAGTTGCGCGTCCAACTCCGCGAAGGAAAACTCGACCAGCGCCTGGTGGAGGTCGAGGTCCGCGAGCGCTCGATGCCCTCGTTTGAAATCATCACCAATCAGGGCGTCGAGGAAATGGACATCAACGTAAAGGACATGCTTTCCGGCATGTTCGGCCAGCAAAAAAAGAAGCGCAAGATGACCGTGTCCGAGGCCTTCGACTACCTCATTCAAGAGGAAGAGAACCGGCTGATTGACATGGACCAGGTGACGCGGGTCGCCGTGGATCGCGTCGAGCAGATGGGAATTCTATTCATCGACGAAATCGACAAGATCGCCGGGCGCGAGAGCGGGCACGGGCCGGATGTTTCCCGCGAGGGCGTGCAACGCGATATTCTGCCGATCGTAGAGGGCACCACCGTCAACACTCGCTACGGCATGGTCCGCACGGACCACATCCTGTTCATTGCCGCGGGCGCATTTCATACCGCGAAACCCTCGGACCTGATTCCGGAGCTGCAGGGGCGCTTTCCCATCCGCGTCGAGCTCAGCTCGCTTTCCGAAGCTGATTTCATCCGCATCCTCACCGAGCCGAAGAACGCGCTCATCAAGCAGTACATCGCGCTGCTTGATACCGAAGGGCTCAAGCTTTCGTTCAGCGAAGACGCCATCGCATCTATCGCCCACTATGCCGCTCGCGTGAACGAACATACCGAGAACATCGGCGCGCGCCGTCTGCATACGATTCTGGAGAAAGTCCTCGAGGAAATTTCTTTCGAGGCGCCCGAAATGAAGAAAAAGACCGTCAAATTGGACGCGGCGTACGTCCAGAAGCAGCTTGCCGACATCGTGAAGGATCAAGACCTGAGCCGCTACATTCTGTAGAAAATTGAAAATGGAAAAGGGAAACGGGGCGCCATCGCCGGAGCTCACGCCGAACGAGCATGTTCGGCCCGCTAATTTCCTTTTTCTCTTTTCCATTTTCCTTGTTTCTCTTATTTTCACGGGATGCGCTGCGCCGGGCGAGCCTTACGAGCGCAAGCCGCCGACTCCGGCGGCCGTGGCGGACCTGACCGCCGCGCAAGCGGGAAACGACGTGATCCTCACGTTTACGCTGCCGCAGCAAACAGTGGACCGCCGGCCGCTGCAACAATTGCCCGCAATCGAAATCTATCGCGATTTTGGAAAGCCACCCGCGGAGGGTCAAGCGCACGTTGCCGCTCCTGAAAACGCCACGCTTCTCGTCACCATCCCGGCTGCGATCGAGGACCGCTACCTCGAGCAGGGCCGCATCCACTTCTCCGATACGCTTCGAGCCGAAGATTTCGCGCAGCATCCTGACAGTGTCGCGATCTACACGGTTCGAACGCGAATTTCCGAGAAGAAACCTTCCGCGAATTCGAATGTCGCCTCGGTGCGCCTCTATCCCGCGCTCGATGCGATTGGCGACTTGAAAGCAGAGAACACGCGTTCGGGCGTGGCGCTCACGTGGACCGCGCCTGAAAAGACGCCCGCCGGTCCCGCTCCGGCGATCGCCGGCTACCGCATCTATCGCGGAGAGCCTGAGCCGGCCGCGGCCGCCGCGGAAGGAATGAAACTGAAATCGCCTCTCGTGAAAATCGGCGAAGCTCAGTCCACGTCCTATCAAGATGCGCAATTCGAGCTTGGCGCGTCGTACGTGTACTCCGTCCGCAGCGTGGCGCAGTATCCCGGCGAAGCGCTCGAGTCCGGCGACTCGAATCTCGCCGTAGTCACGCCGCGCGACACGTTTCCTCCCGCCGCACCCCAGGGCCTGCTGGTCGTTCTGGTTCCGGCGCAGGGGGGAGCGGCCGCTCATCTCGAGCTGTCGTGGGCGATCAGTCCTGAAACCGATATCGCCGGTTACAACGTCTATAGAGGTGACCAGGAAAGCACGCCGGGGACTCGATTGAACACGGAATTGTTGCTTACGCCGGCGTTTCGCGATATGAATATCCAGCCCGGCCACCGCTATTTCTACAGTGTCACTGCCGTAGACCGCACGGGGAACGAAAGTCCCTTGGGCGCGGTCGTTTCTGGCGGAGTGCCGGCCGAAAGCCAGGCGACGCCATGATCGACATACCGCCCATCGAGACGCAGCAGCCGAACCAAGCCCCGCCATCCGGCTCGGCGCTCCGGACCGGGCTTTATGGCGGCGCCCTGCTGATCGTCGCCATGCTGGGCGCGCTCGTAGCCGCGAACCGGATGCCGGCGCTCGAGCGATATGCGTTTGAGCGGAACGCGGGCTGCTACACGCTGTTCGTGCTGCTCATGCTGGTTCCCGTCGTCCGATTCTTGACTCGTCCGATGCAAATGTTTTGGGCGGCGATGATCGGTTGGGTGATGTTTGTTGCTGCGTACGACCTGACGGGGCTATTTTTCCGGGATCTGTTCCAAGTTCTGCGCACGCCCTTCCAGGTTCTGGTCGAGGGAGCAGTGGTGTATGGGATCTTCGCCGTGGGATCGTGGGTATGCGGAATGCTCCTACACGCGCGGCACCATCCGATGTTGCCAGGCCGCAAAGCTGCGAGCGAGGCAGCTCGTCAAAGCCGATGAAACTCTGCCGAATCCAGCCACTCGACGTCGCGGCCAGGCATCCGGGCCAGACCCCTGCCGAGGCCTACGCCAGTTCCTACGCCGGAATCATTGAGGGCGCTGTCGTTCGCGAAATTTCCGGAGAAATTTGGGGCGATCGCCAAACCACGGGACGCGAATGGCCCATCACCGCCGTGCGATTCGTTCCGCCTTCGTGGCCCAGCAAGATCATCTGCATGGCCAAGAATTACATGGACCACGCCGCGGAGATGAACGCCGAGACGCCGAAATCTCCGATCATCTTCTCGAAGCCTCCCTCTTCGATTATTTCGCCCGAGGACAACATCGTGCTTCCGCGCATTTCCAAGCGCATTGATTTTGAAGGTGAGCTGGCTTTTATCATCGGCCGCCGCTGCTACCGCCCGCGCCCTGCGGACGACATTCGGCCTTTTATCGCCGGGTACACCTGCCTGAACGACGTCACCGCGCGCGATATTCAAAGGTTCGATGGACAATATACTAGCGGCAAGGGCTTCGACACGTTCTGTCCGTTCGGCCCCGTGGTTGACACCGCTCACCCATCTCCGGACACGACCATCGAGACCTTCGTCAACGGTGCGAGGAAGCAGTCCGCCCGCGTCTCCGACATGGTCTTTTCCATTGAAGTAGTGTTCCGGTGGATTGCGGAGGCGATGACGCTTGAACCGGGTGATTTGATCACCACCGGCACACCTGCGGGGGTTGGGCCGCTGGTAGCCGGTGACGTCGTCGAAGTACGCGTCGGCGGAATCGGAACTCTTCGCAACACTTGCGTAGCCCAGAAAGACTGAAGTTCGCATGTCGTCCGGTACGCGTCCTTCCGTCCTACAGTCGCTTCGGCACCCCGTTTACTCGCTTACGTCAGGGCCTGCGAGATAACTTGTAGAAACGCCGGGCTGCGTTAAGATACCTGCGTTGAAAAACTTTCTCTCCGATTGGCAAAATCTGCTTCCGGTGGCGGGGCTGGTGGTGCTCGCTGCCGTGGGTGTATTTTTCTGGCTGCGCCGCAAACCGGTGGACCCGAACCAGTTCGAGCGCGAGCGCCGGGCTTATCTGAATCGCGTCGGCCGCATCGTGGAGGGGCAGGTGCTGGAAGTCGTGGAGCACGGCCTCACCGCTCCTTCGGGCGACGGGAGTGCCAGGCGCGCGACCCCGGTGATCAAGAGCGGCGCCGGCGCGGACACGCAGGCTTTGCAGAGACTTCTTTACTACACCTACGCGATTTCCGGAGTGACGTACGAAACCGCGCAGGACATCACCGGCCTCGAGGAACGGCTGCATCTGACGCGTGTTGCGGCCGGCCAGACTGCCAGCGTGAAGTACGACCCGTCGAATCCCAGCAACTCCATTCTGCTCGCCGACGATTGGTCGGGCTTGCACTGAACGATGTCGGTGAACTGTTTGCACGGAGTCGCGCCCGGGCGGCCGGCGGGCTTGTCCAGAAAGTAAAGTGGGGACCCACGTCACCCTGGTTTTTGAAGAATGGTTCGAGTAACATTCCGCCGATTCGATTTCATCCGATCAACAAAAGGCTGAAAATAGAAATGGCAAAGAACCGTGCACCGGCAAGAACGATGCTTGAATCGCTGGATGCTCTCATCGCAGAGCGCCACCTTTTGAAACACCCCTTCTACCAGGCTTGGACCGAAGGCAAGCTTTCCCGCGAATCTCTCCAGCTCTACGCGGAGCAGTATTATCAACACGTCCGCGCATTTCCCGAAAATCTCAAGCTGCTCGCTGGCCGCGCGAACGGCCCGCTGGCCGGGCTCGTGGAGGAAAATCTCGCCGAGGAACTGGACCCCGCCGGCCCGCACCCGGTGCTTTGGCGGCAGTTTGCCCAATCACTCGGCGTGAGCGGCGAGGCGCTCGACGATGCCCGCCCGCTGCCGGGAATCGCGGCTCTGCTCGATGCGTATGACGAAGTGGCATCGCAAGGAACGATGACGCAGGCGATTGCTTCCTTCTATGCCTACGAATCTCAGGTGCCGGAGATCTCGACGCAGAAGATTTCCGGGCTCCGCCGTTTCTACAACATCACGGAGCCCCAAGCGCTGGCCTATTTCGGCGTACACGAGGAAGCCGACGTGCGCCACCGCGCTGCCTGGCGCGAATGGCTCGCGAGCCAGAAGGACGTGGACACGTTTGGCGTGCTCTGCGCCGCCGAACGCAGCCTGAAGGCGCTGTGGGGCGCGCTTGATGCCGTGTATCCGCAGGCGAAAGCTACCAGGAATTAGGGGCGGGGAAGGGACCGCTAGAATCTTTGTGGGAATTCGAGAATCCTTGTGGGTCGTGGCTTCAGCCACGACGTTAGCTCTGCAAAATCAGGACGGCTTTAGCCGCTGAAGCTCCGCTCTTTTCTTTTTGGGTCTGGGTTTTCAGCCGTTGGTTTTCCGCAGGACCGTCACCCCGTCGCGCCCTCCGACGATTACCTCGCTGGCGAATTTTAGAAACATTCCGTGTTCGACCGATCCCACGACGTGGTCCAGGTGGTGCGCAATCTCTTTCGGATTCTCCATCGGTCCAAACGCGCAGTCGATGATGTAGTTCCCGCCGTCGGTGACGCAGGGCTTGCCGTCCTTGCCAGGACGCAGCGTGGGATTTCCGCCGAGCTCGCTCAGGCGTTTCTGCGTGGCCTGCCATCCGAATTGCGATACCTCCACGGGCACAGGCGACAGCGTGCCGAGCCGCGCGCTCAACTTCGTCTCGTCCGCGATCACGACCATGCGCTTGCTCGCCGCCGCCACTATTTTCTCGCGCAGCAGCGCGCCGCCGAGGCCTTTGATCAGATAGAGCGATCCGGTTTCGATTTCATCCGCGCCGTCCACGGTCAGATCGATTTGCAGGTGCTCCGCGAAACTGGTCAGGGGAATCTTCAAGCCGCGCGCTTGCTCCGCCGTTCGTTCCGAAGTGGGGATCCCGCTGATCCGCAAATGCTCGTCCGTCACGCGCCGGCCGAGCGCGCTGACGAACAGCGCCGCCGTCGAGCCGGTGCCAAGCCCGATCACCATGCCGCCTTCGACGAGTTTGGCGGCCGCTTCCGCCGCGGCCTTTTTCCACTGCTGCTGCTCCGAGGGATCCATTCGACCGCTCGCTTTCTGTGATGTCATTTTGCCGATTGGGGCGCGGTCATGATATCCACCTGACGGAGGCTTGCCAAGCGCGCGGAGCCCGCGAATTCGTTCAAGTTTGAACGATCAATTCGTTCGATGTGGTGGCAATTTGGGGCCATTTCTTGCGCCCTTAAGGTCGTTATTTGGCGCTGGGGAGTTTTCCGGCGAACTCGAGGATCTGCCGCGCCAGATAATTCGTGACATGCGCTTCGTCGCGCGCCTCCACCAGATATGCAGAGCGGAGAAGCTGCTCCTTCCGCGTGCGCAGGGCGTCACGGATGGCTTGCTGCACCTGCACGTCGGACAACTCGCGCTGGCCGGAGGCCTCTTTTGCGACGAGCTTCAGGATGATATACCCGCCATCCTTGACATGGATGGGCTGGGTCACGCCGCCTGGCTTCAGCGAAAGCACGGCGTTCTTGAGAACCGGATCGGACTTGTTGAACGATGATTGCGGCTGAAATCCGAGATCCCCGCCCGTGGACGCGCTGGCGTCCTCGGAATAATCCGCGGCCAGCTCCGCAAAGTCTGCGCCTGCATTGAGCTTCTGAATCAGCATCGCCGCTTTGCGTCCCGCTTCGGCTTCGTTGGCGGCCTTGTCGTTCTTGCGATTGTGAACGGTGGGATCGGCGCGCGGCGTGATCACGATTTGCGCGACGTGGTATTGCGGTTCGGTCACGTTAAATTGCGCGCGGTTCTTGTTGTAGAAATCGGAAATGTCCTGGTCGGTGATGGAAATTTTCGCGACGACCTCGCGGTTCAGCAGTTTCTGAATCGAGAGCTGCCGGCGAATGTCGCTTCGCAGGTCGTCCACCGAGAGCCCGGTATCCTTCAGCTTCTTTTGGAACTCCTCTTCGGTGTAGGGGCTCTTCGATTCGGTGAATTTGTCTTCCACTTCGGCGTCGCTCGCCACCAGGTTCATCTTGTTGGCGCGTTGAAGCAGGATTTCGCTGTTGACCAATTCGTCGAGGATGCTGAGCTGCAGGGAGAGCGCTTCTTCTTGCGATGGCGTAGGCGCGTCGGCGGTCACCCGCGAGCGGAAGATCTTCTCGACGTCCTCGCGGAGGATTTCCTTGCCGTTGACTACGGCCCAAACATCCGGTCCCGGCGCGATTTCCCTCCGGCACCCCGCGCCGAACGCGCACGCGACGAGCGCCGCGAAAACCAGCATCGTCCACTTCATCTGGACTTTGTTCCGCATGGGGCGCTGCTTCAGGCTGCCTTCTTGATGCGTCCGGCGCGGATGCACGCGGTACACACGCGCACCTGCTTGCGCACGCCCTTGATCACCGCACGCACGCGGCGCAGATTCGGATTCCAGCGGCGCCGGGTGACGTTGTGCGCGTGGCTGATCGTATTGCCGAACAGCGGCTTCTTGCCGCAAATTTCACAAGCGAGTGCCATGTTTCAGTTGCTCCAGACTGGGAGGATTACCGAAAACGCGAAACCCCATGTTATCAGAGAATCCTTGGAACTCGAACTAAATTAGCCTCCCTAATCCCCCTCAAACGGGATCGAGAGGCAAAAAAAAGCCCCATCCTTGCCGTTTCTGGCAAGGATGGGGCGGTGAATCGCTTCAGCGCCTAGAAGAGGAACTTCAAGGCGAATTGCATGATGCGCGGAGGTACCGAGCTATTTTGAATCTGACCGAACGTCGAATCGGCCGCGTTGTTGACCGGCGGATTGAACTGCGCATGATTCCAGACGTTGTAGAATTCGGTCCGGAATTCCGTGTTCAACCGTTCCGTGATCTTCGTGTGCTTGATGATCGAGATATCCCAGTTATGCTGCCCGGGACCGGTGATCGAGCCGATAGCGGAATTCCCGAAGCCCGTGCCGGCTCCGACAAACGTGTAACCGGGATCGGGGAACGGGAAAGCAAACGGGTTCGGGAAAGCACCGCAGCCTTCCGTTGGAGCGTCCGTGCCTCCGGGATTCGGAATGCCCCCAATGCATGGCGCCCTGCGGACGTCACTAAAGGTGCCGCCGAGTCCAGAGCAGGTACCCGCGGGACTGCCGAAGGCATTGAGATTGATCCAGCCGGGATTAGCGCTGCACGGATCAGTAAGTCCACTGATCACGCGCTGATGGTTGCTGCCGGGATTGGCGAGTCCAATTCCCTGGCAGACGCCGTATTTGTTGCACTTCCCGGTATTACCTGGAGCTAGCTCCGCACGTACGCCACCTCCTCCGAATCCACCAGCCCCGAAAATCGTGCCTGCATTGCTATCAATCACGGTAAACGGTTCGCCGTCCTGAATGGTGGTTACGCCGGAAACGGTCCATCCACCCAGAATCTTCCCGCTAATACCTTCCGTGTGGTGATAGGGCAGGTCATAGCTATATGCGATAACGAGGCGCTGCGGGCGGTTGAATGCCGCAAGCCCGTATTGCTGGGCGAAGTCGAGCGGGTCGTTGCTGGAAGCGCCGCCCGAGAGAACGTTGCCCGGAGCCGAGATGCCGCCGCCAGCTTCGGGGGAATTGATGTTCGTCATCAGCTTGCTCCAGGTGTACGAGGCCTGGAGCAAAAAGCCGTGGGAGAACTGGTGTCGAAGTTGAACCTGCAGGCTGTTATACAGCGAATCGCCCTGCGTGGTCGTGTTCGATAGGCCCGTTGTGGAAAAGCCGAGATAGGAGTTGCGACCGAGTTGATTCCCTGGGTAAGCAGCAGAGTTTCCAGTGTTGTACTTAACCTGAGTGGCAGGGTTCGTGTTGGCCACATCGTTAAACACGAAGGAATTGGGAGTGCCCTGCGCGCCGGAGCCGAGAATCATCCTGGCGTCTTGCAGATCGCCGGCTGCTGGCCCATTGGGAGCGTTCGGCGCAAGGAAGGCGTAATTTACGGTGTGCGCCCAGTCGTAGAGCTTCGTGCCGTGTGAACCCACGTAACCTATGTCCACGACCCAGCTATGCGCGACCTCGTATTGAAGGTCTAGGTTGTACTGTTGGATGAGGGGGGTGCTGATGCCCTCATTGATCGACGTCGGGCCGATGCCAAGGCCGCCGCTATTGTCCATAATGAGGGTCGCCCCGGTTCCGGCGGTCCCGGTGAGCACATGAAGCGTGCGTGGCGTCCACCCCAGGATTCCGCCAGTCGCACCAGCAGCTATGGGAAGATCCAAGGCGTTAGCCGGAAAGCTTCCGTTCACGAAAGCGTTGTAGGGAGGATTGCCTCCGTTGTTGTTGGCCAGAAGATTCGCGTACACCGCATCATAGTAGATACCGTAGCCGGCGCGGACCACGAATTTCTCGCCAAACGGCTGCCACGCCACACCAACACGCGGTCCAAAGTTACTGATGGGTGCTCCGTGGACGAGAGTTTTGTTCGTGTTGAAGTAAACACCAGTAGCTCCGCCGGGGTAGCCGGGGTAGATGCCAGCCGGCGCCGTTAAGCCGCACGCGCTGGGTGCCAGCGGCAGGCCGCACTGGGCGATGTTCGGATTGTAGTTCGATTGGACGACCAAGCCCGCGAGAGTCCCGATCTGATTGCTTGGGTTTGCGATATTACCCCCTGGGCCGGTTTGGTTGCCCAGGAAGAAGGAACCCGTGTTCACAAGGGCGGCCTGGCTGGCCCAGCCGTTAGTGAACAGACCCGTTGTGTCGGAGGGGTACCCGTCGTACTCCCAGCGAACACCGAGGTTCACCGTGAGCTTGCTTGTCACCTTGATATCGTCTTCCAAGTAGGAGGCGAACTCGTTTGTTCGCTGGTCGTGCTTGTTGCCATTTGTTGTGGTGATCCCATAGAAGTTGACGAAAATGCCGTTCGGTACCGCAGTTGGCGTCTGCGTGGCAGCCGACCCGCTCGAACTGGTGAGGAAGTCCGCAACGGTCGGGAAAAACATTCCGCCTCTTCCCGGCAGCGTCCAATTGTACTGCAGGCGATCCACCTCCACGCCGGCGCGAATCGTGTGTTTGCCGTGGTTCCAAGAAATATTGTCTTTCCCTTCGAAGGTGTTGAAGTAATTCGTCGCCGACGAGAAAAAGTTCCCGCCTGTGTTCAGAGTGCCGGTCCCGTAACCAACAGGGCCTGGCGCTAAAAGCGGGAGGCCGGAGATTGTAATCGTGGGGACCTGCAATTGGACCGGATTTATGTTGTTTGGGCTCGGGATGTTGTCGCAAGCCCCATTGGCAAGCGGAGGAATGATCCCAACACTGCACGCCGTGAAATAGTTGCCCGCCACCGCGACCGTAGTCGTGCGAATAAACGAAAACAGGGCTTCGTTGACGAGGTTGTTAGTCACTACGGTCGTCAGTTTCAGAGTTTCATTTAGAGACGTGTATTTAACGTTTTCAGGCGCGCCCGGGGCGCAGCTATTCACCAAATTTCCGTTGCCGTCAAGACAAGTAAACGATTGGAGCTGTGGATCCTTGGAATAGAAAAACTTCTGATACAGAGTGTTCTTGGAGGACATCACGTATTGGATGTTCCCCAAGTATTGGTCCTCGTTTGCAGTTGTCGGCACAGCGGCGACCGCGCTGCTAGTGACGATGGGCACCAAACCGTTAAAGGGGGCGCCGGGGAAATAAAAGCCCTGGCTCACTGTGCCCTTGGGACCGGGCATCTGGAGAAGGTTTATTGCGACTTGGTTGATATTCGACCCGTTGTTCGCTACCGGAACACCAGCGCCAAGGCCAATGAATGAAAGAAGACTGGAGGTTCCGCCAAAAGCGCAGCCCAGATACTGCCGATACGTCGCGTAGTTGCAAGTTGGTGCCCCGGCGGTCGGATTGTAGTCCAGCGGAATGGTGCCGCTAACACTATTCCCGCGGCCTCCATTCGCGCCGGGAGCGGTGAATGGGTACAAAGTAATGCCGGTGCTCAGGCCTGTGGCGAATCCATTGGTACCGACAGCATTTTTCTGGCGGAAGCCCTGGTACGAGCCGAAGAAGAACAACTTATCTTTCTTGATGGGGCCGCCCAGCGTTCCACCGAACATGTTCTCAGTCAAGGTTTGTGGCTTGTTTGGCTGGTTGAGTGACACTTGGCTGAGCCTGTTAAAGATATCGTTTGCATCCAAGGCGGTATTCCTGAAGAACTCCCAAGCAGCGCCATGAAGAGAGTTGCTGCCGTCCTTGGTGGTGACGTTGACGCTGGCCCCAGGGTTCCGGCCGTATTCGGCGTCGTACTGCGAAGTCTGAATCTTGAACTCCTGAATGGCGTCCGGGTTCGGGATGGCAATGCCGGGGAAGTTTCCCGACTGCGCCGCGCCGCCGCTGCCGTAGTTGGTGAGCGTCGCGCCGTCCATCATGTAGTTGTTCTGATCGGAGCCATTTCCGTTGACGTTGATATCCTGCGTGCCATTGCCAACCGCAGCGGCGCTGGCGACGTTCGCAACAACGCCCGGCGAAAGATCGATGATGTTCGTATAATTGCGCGAGCTCAGGGGCAGGGTAGTTACCGTCTGCGATCCCACCAGAGTTCCCACCGTGGCGTTCTGCGTCTGGACGGTTTCGACCGTGGACTCGACGGTTACTTGCTCGGTTTGCGCGCCGACCTCGAGCTTCTGATTCAGCACCGGCGTCTCCGTGACGTTCACGGTGACAGACTGGATTTGGGCAGTCTTAAAGCCGGCGGCAGCAATCTTCACTGAGTAATTGCCCGGCTGTAGCAGCGAGAACTTGTACACGCCGCTTGAGTCCGTGGTGACCGATCGCTCCTGGCCCGTGCCAACGTTGGTCGCGGTCACGGTCGCGCCGACGATAACGCCTCCGGACGGGTCCGTGACGGTTCCCGTCAGTCCTCCTGTCGTGCCGGATTGTGCCCAGATTGGAGAGCCGCAGAGGAACAACACCGCGAGACAAACGAACAGAGAGAAGACAAACGTACGCACAGAAATTCGATTCATAACCCACCCCCATAAATTTGTTTCAACTTCCACCCAAATTCAGTGCCAAAACCAGCCAGTACGATCAAGCACGAGACCCCGAATCACGCAAAACTAAGCCCCCATGTAGGCCAAAGTTCAGAACGTGAATCGGATTAGGTAGTCGCCGAATATCACATCCTCAAATAGCTGTCAAGAAAGAATTGGCTTTGCTTTGAAAAGAAGGAGTTCCAGTACTTTGGGCAGGCGGGAGTGCGTACCTGGTCTTAGCGCTTCTGTCCGACCAAACCCGCGATCGTGTCCATCAAGTCGAACTTCGTGAGGACTTCCAGGTTGCCCGTCTCCATTTCGACGAATACGGCCGGGCTCTCGTGGCTCAGCAGGTGCGTGACTCGCTCGACCGGCGCGTTCGACGGCACCTGCGGCAGCGGCGGACCCATCACTTCGCGGACGATCAGCTTGCGGAGATCTTTTCCCTGCAACGCGAGGTTCAGAATCTTGTCCTCGAACATGGTGCCGATGGATCGCTCGTCCTCGAAGACGGGAATCTGCGAAATGTCCTGCTGCTGCATCGTTTGCAGCGCCTGATAAACCGTGCGGTTTGGTCCGACGAACATCAGATCGCGGGTCTTGCCGTTTTGCCGTTTCACCCGGATCACATCGGCGGCCGTGAGCGTTACCTCCGTGTCCGCATATCCCAGCTCGCGCATCCAGCCATCGTTATATATCTTGCTCAGGTAGCGCGCTCCGGAGTCCGGCAGAAACGCGACCACGAGATCGCCTCTGCGGCAATCCTTCGCGACGCGCAGCGCCGCGGAAACGCAGCCCCCGCCGGAGCCGCCCGTGAAAATTCCTTCGCGTTTCGTGAGCCGCCGCGCCCAGAGGAAGCATTCCTCGTCGTTGACCTGTATCACGTCGTCCAGCACCGAAAAATCCATGGTCCCCGGCAAAATGTCTTCGCCGATTCCTTCCACCACGTAGGTCCGTGCCTTTCCGATGTTGCCGGTCTTCCAGTACTCGTAATAGAGCGACCCGTGCGGATCCACGCCGATGACTTTCACTTTCGGATTTTGTTCCTTCAGGAAGCGTCCCGCGCCGGTGGCCGTGCCGCCCGTTCCGAGGCCGCACACAAAGTGCGTGATTTTGCCTTCGGTGTCCTTCCAGATTTCGGGGCCGCTGGTGCGGTAGTGTGCCTCCGGATTCGCCGGATTCTCGTACTGATTCGGGTAATACGCGTTGGGAATTTCGCGCGCCAGTTTTTTTGCCACGGAATAGTAGCTGCGCGGATCTTCCGGCTCGACGGCGGTCGGGCAGACGATCACCTCGGCGCCGAAAGCCTTCAATTGGTCGATTTTTTCGCGCGACTGTTTGTCCGTGATCGTGAAGACAACCTTGTATCCGCGCACCGCCGCGACCAGCGCGAGCCCCATTCCCGTGTTGCCGGAGGTTCCCTCGACAATCGTCCCGCCAGGCCTCAACAGGCCCTTGCGCTCGGCTTCGTCAATCATCCAGACGGCGATGCGGTCCTTCATCGAGCCGCCGGGATTCAGATAATCCGTCTTCACGTAGACCTCGGCGGCGAGATCCTTGGTCACGCGGTTCAGCCGGATGAGGGGCGTATGGCCGATGGCCTCGAGGACGTTATTGCACTTCACGGAGGAGCATTTCTCCTGGAACGGTTACGACTCGAAGTAGCTTAGAGGCTTCCCGAAACTCTGTCCAGCAGCAGTTTGCGCTACGCGAACGCCTGCGGGGGCCGCATCGCGCCGCCGTGCTATGCTTTTGCAAGCGTGTCGCCGGCCGCCTCCCAAACCGAGATTATTTTCTACGATGGGCACTGCGCCCTTTGCCACGGCGCGGTAAAGTTTGTTCTGAAGCACGACCGCTCGGGCAACGCGTTTCGATTTGCTCCGCTGCAGGGCGCCACATTTCAGTCGCGGGTGCCTCCCGGCCGGCGCGCGAGCTTGCCCGATAGCGTGATCGTGCTCACCGAGGACGGGACGCTGCTGTTGCGCTCGGACGCATTCCTTCACATTCTGCGGCGGCTGGGCGGCGGCTGGAAAGCATTCGGGAGCGTCCTTAATGTAATTCCCCGGCCGCTCCGCGATGTGGTTTACGATTTCGTCGCGCGGGTCCGCTACCGCGTGTTCGGCACGCGCGAGGACGTCTGCCCGATCGTGCCGCCCGATTGGCGCGCTCGCTTTGATCCATAAATTGCAATAGGAGGAAACATGGAACGGAAGAACATTTCATCCGGTGCGCCGTGGGAGCCGATCATCGGTTACTCGCGCGCGGTGCGCGTCGGTCCGCATATTTTCGTTTCGGGCACGACGGCTACCGGCGACGAAGGTCAGATCGTCGGCGTGGGCGATCCCTACGCGCAGACGATCCAAGCCTTGCGGAACATCGAATCGGCGCTGGACAAAGCCGGCGCGAAGCTGTCGGATGTCGTGCGCACGCGCCTGTTCGTCACGCACATTGCCGACTGGGAAAACATCGGCCGCGCCCACGGCGAGGTCTTCGGCACGATTCGCCCGGCGACGGCGATGGTTGAGGTGAGCCGCTTGATCGCCCCGAACATGCTCGTCGAAATCGAAGCCGACGCGATTGTGACAATCTGATCAAGATTGTCACCCAGAGGGCGGCGCCCTGAATCCTTGCGGTCCGAAGCGTGTCTCTTCAATCTGACCAAGATTGTCACCCAGAGGACGGCGCCCTGAATTCTTGCCGTCCGAAGGGTCTCTCTTCAATCCGACACGCAACAGTCGCCGCATCGTAGCTTCTCCGCGCGACCGTGCAAAAATTACCCGCCTACCGGCGGGCTCCTGGCATAAAGCTTTCACATTCAGTCCGTTACAGCCGCCGAGTTTGGAATCCACCTTGCCTTAATGAAAGCGTGACTTAATTCCTCGATACGTGCGAGACCCGACCACCCCCTAATACACGCACGGGTCTCGCACGCCCACCCCTCATGAGTCGACAATGGGAACATGAGTTCGAGGAATGCGCACAGGCAGGATTGTCTGTGCGGGCCCCTCACACCAATCACGAGTTACAAGTCCCCGGTTCGGTTCACGAACCGGGATCCCGGCGCACGGTGTGAGTGCGTTGCCGGGACACGAATCACCGCACTTTAACCGTCACACCATGCCGAGTCATTTTCGACCTATCTCATTGAAAAAAAACGATCGGCACCCCAACGAAGTGTCACACTTTTTCGGGCCGGCTCTCTTGCCTTGTAGGGCGGGATTTCAATCCCGCCGTAAGCGGAGTAGTCAAAACATTACTTTGCTGCCGCAGGCCTTCGCGGCGCGCCGTCTGCGTCCCGGCCGCAGCTTCGGGAAGGCCGAACGCCGCAGCGAATCCGGATCCGTGCAGTGGGATTTGGCGGGCGGCCCGCCAGGAACCGGCGCGGCAGGCGCTACACGCGCCGAGAAAGAAGACTCTGCCAATCGGTACGCGCCTTGGCGCGATCCCTCTGATGTCGCGGCTTCAGCCGCGACCTACAAAACGAGGAACCCAGCCCAATTCGCGTCGGAGAAACTGAGAATTAAGTGCGACACCGTCACACTTAATTTTCGGCGTAACTCGCAGAAAACAAACGATGGGAACCCTAACAAAGCGAAACACTTTTTCGAGCCGGGGCGCGCGTGGTCCGAGGCGGTGGACACCGATACGAAGGCAACGGCTGCCGGTCTGAAGACCCCGGCGCTACGGGATATTCAAAAATGGAAAAACCGAAATCGGAGAAGCCAAAACGCCCGCCTGAAAGGCGGCCGCTACAAGTGCAACGTCATGAAGACGCGTCTACGCTGGCGCGGATTTCCTGCCAGCGCTTGGGGCGCTTCTTGGCGTCGAGGACTTTCTTGCGCAGGCGGATCGATTTGGGCGTGACCTCGACGTACTCGTCGTCGGCGATGAACTCGATGGCTTTTTCCAGCGTCATATCGCGCGGCGGGATCAGGCGGATGGCTTCGTCGGCGGAAGACGAGCGCATGTTCGTCTGTTTCTTTTCCTTGGTGATGTTGACGTTCATGTCGTCTTCGCGCGCGTTTTCGCCGACGACCATTCCTTCGTACACTTCGATGCCCGGCCCGACGAACATTTCGCCGCGCTCCTGGATTCCCCAGATCGCGTAGGCGACCGATACTCCCGCCCGGTCGCACACCAGCGCGCCGGTGGGACGCATGGCCATGTCGCCGGCGTAATCGGTCCAGCCCTCCAGCAGGGAATGGATCAGCGCGGTGCCGCGCGTGTCCGTGAGCAACTGGCTGCGCAGGCCGATCAATCCGCGCGAGGGAATGCTGAACTCCATGCGCACGCGGCCCGAATGGTGGTTCACCATTTTCTTCATTTCGCCGCGGCGGCTGCCAAGCAATTCCATCACGATGCCGATGAAATTTTCAGGGCAGTCCACGATCAGCAATTCGAGAGGCTCGATCCGGCGGCCGTTTTCCGTGCGCACCACGATCTCCGGCTTGCCCACCATTAGCTCGTAACCTTCGCGCCGCATCGTCTCGATCAGAATCGCGAGTTGAAGTTCGCCGCGGCCGAGAACGCGAAACGCGTCCGTGGCTCCGAAGTCCTCCACGCGCAGGGACACGTTGGTCAGCAGCTCTTTTTCCAGCCGCGCGCGCAGATCCCTCGAGGTCACGTACTGTCCTTCGCGGCCGGCGAACGGAGAGGTATTGATCGTGAATACCATCGTGAGCGTTGGCTCATCGATCGTCAGGGGTTCGAGCGGCGCGGGATTCGCGAGGTCGGTGATGCTCTCGCCGATCTGAATTCCCTCCACGCCGGCGATGGCTACGATGTCTCCGGCGCCAACTTGTTCCGCTTCGTCGCGGTCCAGGCCGCGAAACGTGAAAAGCTTCGTAATCTTGGTGGGCTGAATCGTTTTGTCGAGCTTCGAGATGGCCACTTCCGTCCCGCGCTTCAGGGTTCCGTTAAACACGCGCGCAATCGCCAGACGCCCCAGGAAATCGCTGTAGTCGAGGTTGGTGACCTGAATTTGCAGGACGCCCTCGGGATCGCCCGCCGGGGGCGGAATCGAAGCGACTATTTGTTCGAAGAGCGGCTGGAGGTTGGTCGAGTCGTCGCCGATCTTCAGGTGCGCGACTCCGGTTTTTGCATTCGTGTAAATGACCGGAAAATCGAGCTGATCTTCGGTGGCATCGAGATCGATAAAGAGGTCGTAGATTTCATCGAGCACCGCGGCGGGGCGGGCGTCGGGCCGGTCGATTTTATTCAACACCATGATCGGCTGCAGCTTCGCGGCCAGCGCTTTCTGCAGGACGTAGCGCGTCTGCGGCAGCGGGCCTTCGCTTGCGTCCACCAGGACGAGCACGCCATCCACCATGCGCAGCGCGCGCTCGACTTCACCGCCGAAATCGCTGTGACCGGGCGTGTCCACGATATTGATCTTGGTGTCGTGGTAGGTGATCGCGGTATTTTTCGCGAGAATGGTGATGCCGCGCTCGCGTTCGAGATCGTTCGAGTCCATCACGCGCGTGACGAGTTCCTCGTTCGCGCGAAAAATTCCGCTCTGGCGCAGCATCGCGTCCACGAGCGTCGTCTTCCCATGGTCCACATGGGCGATGATGGCGATATTGCGAATCGGCGTCGTCATGAGTTTTTCCGGCGTCCCTGCGGCCAAACGGAATGGGCGGCAAGCGCGGTCTTGCGGCCCCAGTGAACTCCAAAGAAGAACTTGCGGGAGCAACAAACGCACGTTCATTTTAGCATGCGCGGGCCCAAGCCGCCATCCCGCCATCTCGGGCTTGACGCAATGCGCGATGCGGTGCCGCAAAGGCGGAACTTCGCTCACCTGGTCGCGCATGCGGCACACGCCGGAAAAGAAAAAGCCCCGTCCTCCCTTTCGGGAGAACGGGGCCTGGCTGTCTCTCCCGGCTGCGTTGCGCCTAGAAGAGTAACTTCAAAGCGAACTGGAATACGCGTGCCGTGTTCGCCGTGGATTGGATCAGACCGAACGTTGCAGGAGAGTTGACATTGTTTCCAGGCGGATTGAACTGGGGGTGGTTGAAGATGTTGAACCCTTCCGCTCGGAATTCCAGCGTCTTGCCCTCCCAAATCTTCGTGTCCTTGGCGAGAGCCATGTCGAAGTTAACCTGGCCGGGGCCGAAGACACTGCCTACTGGAGAGTTTCCGAAACCGGTGCCAGCACCAGGCTTTGTTGAACCGGCTGCGCCACATGGCAAAGCGCCGTTGCCTCCGGGATTCGACAAGCCGCCGATGCAGTAGGGCGATGAGGCCGGAAGCGCATTCCCGCAACTTGCCGACAGCGTGCCGAACGAGCCAACCGTGCACATCTGCTCGAAAGCGTTTGTGTTCAACCAACCCGTGAGCACACGCTGGGTGGTGCTGCCGCTGGTGGCAATGGGCACGTCCGACTGGCAATTGCCCAGCGAGTCGCACTTGCCGGTGGTAGCTGGATTTAGCAGGGCCCTGGAGTCCGTGAGACCATAAATCGATCCGCCAGCGCTGTCGGTGATTGTAAAGGGCTGGCCGTCCTGGATGGTGCCCACGCCTGAGAGGCTCCAACCCGATAGCAGCTTGCCCGTGACCCCTTCGGTGTGTTTCCAGGGCAAGTCGTACACCCCGGTGATCACGACGCGCTGAGGCCGTTCGAATGCGGCAAGTCCGTAAGACTGCCTCAGATCGAGAGGATTGTTGGTATTTGAAGAGCCATTGAGCACGCCTCCGTTGGGCTGGAGGAACCCTCCGGATTGTGCAGAATCGATGTTCGTAAACTCCTTGCTCCAGGTGTACGCCAACTGAAAGAGGAAACCTTGGGAGAACTGATGCCGGATTTGCGCCTGCAAGCTGTTGTAGAGCGCATCGCCATTCGTGGTTGTAGTGGCGAGACCTCCGTTGAAGCCGAGAAACTGAGAGCGAACGTCCGCGTTGCTCGTAGAATTCGGCAGGAAGATGCCGCAGGGGTAGCACTGCAGCACGTTCGCGGCGACGGGCGTGGCGTTTCCAGAGTCGTTAAACGGCACTTGTTGGACCATCGCCGTGTTCTGTGGTCCGGCGGCGGCGGTCGGATTGTTCGGAGCGCCGGGCACCAGCAAACCGAAGTTGCTGTTCTGGCCGTAGTTGTAAAGGTGGATGCTGTGGGTGCCGACGTAACCGATGTCAAAGACCCAGCCGTGTACAAGCTCATACTGGAGATCCAAGCTGTACTGCTGGACCAAGGGAAGCCGGTGGCCCATGACCGGCGAATCCGACGTGTACGTCAGGTCGGAGTTCGCGAAGCCGCAGACCAACCCACCCGGGCAGAGGGCCGCCGGTCCCGAAACCGTTCGCGGCACCCACGCGAGAGGCGTCTGTGCGGCGGCATACCATGGGTTGTGCAACGTGTCGCCCAGTGTGAACGGAGCCACACCGCCCGCCGTGCCAGCGTACGGGGGCAGGTTGAGTTGGTTGTCGATGAGCAGGTTGCCGTAAACGCGGTCGTAGAACATGCCGTAACCCGCACGGACGACGAACTTGCTACCAAGCGGCTGCCAGGCCACGCCGATGCGCGGCGCAAAGTTATGCCACGGCGATCCGGGAAGCAGGGTCTTATTGCTGTTCACGAAGACTCCGCTTGCGCCATTGGGTGCCGTCAAGCCGGCGGCCTTGTCGAAATTGGAGGGCACAACGAAGCCGTCTAGCGTACCCGTCGAACCGCTCGCCAAGAACGCCGACCCGGTGTTGAACTTCTGCAACAGCGGAAGCCAGATATTTGCGAACTGGCCGCTGACGTCGTCCGGGAACCCGTCATACTCCCAGCGAACTCCCAAGTTGACAGTGAGCTTCCGATTGACCTTGATATCGTCCTGCACGTACGAGTTGAACGCATTGATGCGGTTGTAGTGGATGAGTGGCCCCTTCAATCCGAATCCGGCGAGGATCGAAAAGCTCGTGGCCGGCGTCCCGTCGTTGTAGCCACCAGGATTCGACGGAGAGGCCGTAGTTCCGGCGCTGCTCGTCAGGAAGTCAGCCGTGCTCGGGAGAAGGAGTTCGCCTCGTCCGGAGGCCGGAATCGTGTTGTTATACTGAACGCGTTCCGCTTCAAACCCGCCGCGAATCGTCTGTTTGCCGTGCGTCCAGGAAATCTGATCGGCCCACTGGAAGGTGTTGATGTAGTTGGTGGAGATCATGGCGAAGTTGCCGCCCTGGCTCCATGCAGCACCGCCAAAAATCGCGACATTGTCCAAAATCGGGATCACGTTCATTTCCGGGAACTTCTTGGCCAGCGCCCCGTTCGCGCCGCTCGAAGCGAGCGGGCAAGGCGCTCCGTTGTTTACCAACGGAATCACATTCGCCGTGCTCGAAAGATCGCAGGACAGCACGGGAGTCGGATCGGTGTTGTTTTCGATGTCCCGGTGGAACGAGAACCGCGCTTCGTTGACGAAGTTGCTCGTCAGTACTGAGGTTAGTTTTAGTTGGCCGACGTGATTGATGTAAAGCCCGTTTATGGGTGCTCCCGGGTTGCACATCGTCCCGTTGATGAAGCAGTTGAAGGTCTGGCTTTGAGGGTCCGTCGAATACATGTACTTTTCCGACAGCGTATGCTTGCTCGAGAGGACGTAGTCAGCGTTGATCAGGTACTGATTCTCAGTCGCATGAATCGGCTCGGAAATGGGCGTCTCGCAACCCAATAAGCCAATTGCCGCCGCTGAAGGCGCGTTGAGGCAAGAAGAAGTAGGAGATTGAAACTGGTTTTGCGTCATACTCGGGAAGTAGAAGCCCTGGTTGTAGGGTCCCTTGTCGAGCCCCTTCGCCTGCAAGTAGGCAATGGCCGTATTGCTGATGTTCGAGCCATTGGCCGCGACTGCCTGCCCGTCAAGGGCCGGAAAACCGTTAAAAACGCTTCCCAAGTAGGCGCGGTATGCCGCGGGGTTGTTCGTGCAGCGGGGGTCGCTGCAAGCACCGCTTGCCTTGTCACCGTAGTCATTCCAAGGCATCAGAAACGTATTGGGCGTATAGCCGAACGCAAAGCCGCTGGTTCCGATTCCGTTGATTTGGCGGATGCCCTGGTAGGAACCAAAGAAGAACAACTTGTCCTTCTTGATGGGACCGCCAAACGTGCCACCGAAAGTATTTTGCTTCAGCGTCTGCGGATGGTTCGTCGGCGTAGCCTGGCTCTCTTGGAAGCGCTTGTAAAAGAAGTCGTTCGCGTTGAAAAAGTTATTGCGGTTAAACTCCCAGACGTCGCCGTGGAAGCTATTCGTCCCGCTCTTGGTAATGACCTCGACGTTGGCGCCCGGGTTTCTTCCCGAGCTCGCATCGTACTGCGAAGTCTGAACCTTGAACTCCTGAATCGTATCTGGATTCGGAATCGCAATGCCGGGGAAGCTGCCGCTTTGAGAGCCCGTGCCGCTCACGTAGTTGACAACCGACGAGCCATCCATCAAGTAGTTGTTCTGGTCACCGCGCGAACCATTGGCGCTCACATCCTCCGTCCCGTTTCCTACGGAGGAGGCGCTAGTCGCATTCGCCACGACGCCCGGGGAAAGATTAATGATCTGCGTGTAGTTGCGGGAGACTAGCGGAAGGCTGGTTACCTCTTGTGAGGTGACAAGGCCGCCATTCGTGGCGTTCTGGGTCTGAATCGTCTCGGCTGTGGATTCGACGGTTACCTCGGTGGCCTGTCCCCCGACCTCGAGCTTCTGATTAAGCACCGGGGTTTCCGTAACGTTGACGGCTACGGACGGGACTGTAGCGGTCTTGAAGCCGCTCGCAGAGAATTTTACGGAATAGTTGCCGGGATTCAGCAGAGAGAACTTATACGAACCGTTGCTATCGGTCGTTGTGTCGCGCGATTGGCTGGTACCAATGTTGGTAATCGTGACGGTGGCGCCGCCGACGACTCCGCCGGACTGATCGATGACGGTCCCGGTCAGCGCTCCGGTCGAGCCCGTCTGGGCCCAAACCGCCGAGGTGCCTGCAAGCAAGACCATCAAGCAAAGGAACAGCGCAGACGCAAATCTCGTTGCTGAAAATCGTGAGTTCATTTTTTGTTTCCCCCGAGTCAATTTCACTTCCCACCCCTGCGCGAAAAGCCGCGCCCCGCACTTGAAGACTGACAAACGATTTACGAAAGGGGATGCCGCGCGAGGGATTGTTTCGAGGCCTGCTCGGACCCGCCCAGAACGAGCACATGCCGCAAAACGGTTCGCAAGGAACTCAAAATACGCAAGCACCACCCGCCTGCTTGTACTATTCACTTTTCGCCTTGTCAAGAGAAAAGGGCATACAGCATCTCTTTATATAGACATATGTCCCCTCAATTGGGAATTCGATTTACGTGACATTTTCATCAACATCAAAAGTTTTTTGTGCCGCGTTTTCGGTGTACCCTGCGCGCAGATCGCGGGCCCCCGTGCCCGGCTGTCGGATGTGGTTCGCTGGTTTCCCGTGACCCAAGCAGGTAAAGACCGTTCGCTTCGGGGATGAATCGCCGCGCCGCATTCATTCTAGTAAGCACACATCCGGCCATGGGCAGGGCCGACGAACTGCAAGGAGAGCAAAGAAATGACGATTGCGCGAAACCCGGGGCTTGGGACGAATGCGAGACCAGGACTGAACACGTACACGTGGAATGCGAGGAAGCGTTCCGCTGGAGCGGAAACGGCCGGAAAGAACGTCAGGCTCAACAGCCCACTGAATGAACGACCCGGTTACCTGCTGTGGCGCGCGCGGCACATTGCGGATTCGATCTTCACCTACGAATGCCGCGAGTTCGGTGTCACGTCTTCCCAGTACGTGGTCCTGGCCGTGGTGAAGGAGACTCCAGGCACCGACCAGGTGAGTGTTTCACGAATCGCGGGCCTGGACCGGTTTACCACCGCGCTGGTTTTGACCAATTTGATCAAGCGCAAGCTGATCATGCGCGAGCGCAGCGCGAGCGACCGCCGGCGCTACAGTCTCCGGCTCAGCGCGCAGGGATTCGAAATGCTGAAACGCATTCTACCCGGCGCGGCTCGTGCGCGGGCGCGTCTGCTGTCGCCATTTGCGCGCCCCGAACAAAGGGCTTTCATCCGCATGCTTCAACAGCTTGTCACCACGCTGAACGACGACGCGCGCGCGCCGGTCGACGAAGACGCGCTGCCCCACAAGCGGCGCCGGTCGGATCGAACCACCAAGAAGAAATAACGGAGCGATCGAGCGCCCGTTGACCGCGACGGGCGCCTCACCAGGCGGCGCTGCTATTTTTCCGATGGGCTGAAGGAGACGCGATGCGCCTCCGGCCCCAGGGCAATCACGATCGCGCCGAGCGCAAATGCGATAGCAGCAAACGCACCCATGGCCTGTCCGTAACCCATGCGGCGGCTCATCACCGCTTCGATGTACGGAGCGCTCGCGGCGATGAGGACGCCGAGCTGGTAAGCAAAGCCGGGGAAAAATCCACGCAGCGGGCCCGGAGAGAGCTCGTTGACGTGCACGGGAACCACGCCCCACGCGCCCTGCACCATGAACTGCATCAGGAAGGCGCCCGTGGCGATCAATGCAACGACACGCGGCCCAAAGACCCACAGCGGGACCAAGAGAATCGCCAGTAAGGAAGACGTGATCATCGCGCGGCGCCTGCCGCGGCGATCGGAGTAAAGCCCGACCACAATTCCGCCCGCAATTGCACCCAGCATCGAGACCACGCTGACGATCGCCGTTGTGCGCGGATCAAAATGGAGCTGACGCTGGAGGAACGTCGGGTAAAGATCCTGCGTGCCGTGCGACATGAAACTGAGCGCAGCCATCAGCAGCACCAGGTAAAGGAAGCGCTTCCCATTGGCGGCGACGGCGCGGAAATAGTCGCCCCAGGTTGTCCGCGCAGCGGCGGTCGCCTTCCACGCGTCGCTCTCTTTTACTTTCGCGCGGATGAAAAGCGTCAGCAGGGCAGGCAACCCGCCGATGAAGAACATGGGCCGCCAGCCCCAGTGCGGGAAGATCGTCCAGAACGCGACGGCGGCAAGCAGATTGCCGAGGGCGTAGCCCTCCTGCAACACGCCGGAAAGAATTCCGCGCCATTTTGCGGGCACCGATTCCATCGCCAGCGACGCGCCCACGCCCCATTCGCCGCCCATGCCGATCCCGTAGAGCAGCCGCAAAATGAGGAACACCCGATAGCTGGGCGCGAATCCGGAAAGCACTTCGACAATGGAATAGAAGATGACGTCGATCATCAGCGGGAGGCGGCGGCCATAGCGGTCCGCCATCAAGCCGAAAAGAAACGCGCCGACGGGGCGCATCATGAGGCTGGCCGTGATAGTCAGCGTCATTTCAGCGACCGATTTGTGGAACTCCGCCGCCACCTGCGTGAGGACATAAGTGAGGATGAAGAAATCGAAGGCGTCGAGCGTCCAGCCGAGGAAGCCGGCGATCAGGGCATTGCGCGAGTTGGCGCGCTCGGCGGGGGACATCGAGGGCACGGCGGTGGCGTTCATTTCGCCCCGGACCGCACGGCGATCGAGGCGGGATGTAACACGGCATCGGTGACGCGCGCGACTTGCACCATTTCGGCGACGTCGTGAACGCGAACGATGTGCGCGCCACCGAGGATGCTTGCGGCCACCGCGGCTGCGGTGCCCCAGGCGCGCTCGCCTTCGGGCACGCCGCCAAGCGCTCTGCCGATAAACCCTTTTCGCGACACGCCGACCAGCAACGGAAAGCCGAGGCGCGCGAGTTCAGGCAGTTTTTGCAGCAGCACGAAATTCTGCGCGACGCTCTTGCCGAATCCGATGCCGGGGTCGAGTACGATCTGCGATTTCGCAACGCCGGCACGCCGGGCGATGGCCACGGCACGGCACAGGCCGACGGAGACGTCGCGCAGCACGCTGCGCGCGAACGGTTTCTTCTGCATGGTGCGCGGATCGCCCCGCATGTGCATCAGGATGAGCGGGAGTTTCCGGCGGCGCGCGATGTCCGCGAGACGCGGGTCCGCGCGGAGCGCCGTCACGTCGTTGAGGATCTCCGCGCCTTGATACGCGGCGGCTTCGGCGACTTCCGATTTGCTGGTGTCCACGGAGATGGGAATCCTGAGACGCCCGCGAAGTTTTTCGAGCACCGGGATGATCCGGCGCATTTCTTCGGCCGCGGAAATGCCTTGCGAACCCGGCCGCGTGGATTCGCCGCCGATGTCGAGAATGTCCGCGCCGGCACGCTCGATATCGAGCGCGCGAGTGACGGCCGCATCAGCGTCAAGATAAACGCCGCCATCGGAAAAGCTGTCCGGCGTGACGTTCAGCACGCCCATTACCAGAGTGCGCTCGCCAAGCAAGAGCGTCCGGGAGGGAAGCCGCAGCCGGAATTTCTTGCGCTCGAACATGGAGCGCTATTGAATCACGGTTTCGGCAAAACGATAAGGAGATCGAGGTGGGGGCTGAGCGGAAGTTCGACTTCAGAAGATCAAGTTTCCAATGACGAGCACTGCGAGGGCCAGAATGGTTCCCGTCACGATAGCGAAGACGCACCAGTTCCCAAGCCCTGGATGCGATTTCGGCAGCCCCAGCATGTGAATGGAAGGGTCGGCCGGGTCGAAATGGTTGCGGCGGTGTCCGTGTCTGGTTCCGTGCGCCATGGGAAAATGCTAGCGATAAGAGCCGCAGATTTTCCGGCAGGGAACGTCCTGCTTACAATACAAAACAGTACTTATAAGACACATATCCGGTCATACCGATCAAGTACGAATGTGGTCCTAGGGCGTGGCAGGGACGTAATACGCGGCGCGGTGGAAGATCCGCGTTCCGGGATCGCTTGGGACTTCGACACGCAGCGAATGCCAGCCGGGCCGCGCGCCCATGCCGCTCGTGCCCGGGGCGGGATAGAAACCCAGAGTGTATTCCGCGCGGATCTTCTCGGCGATTTTGCGAAAGGTATCCGCCATGGTTTCGGCCTCGCGAAGGAAATAGAGCTGGCCGCCGGAGCGGCGCACCAGCTCCGCCAGGTACAGCGTGTACGGAGGAATAGCGAGCGTGCGCGCGGCGGGCGATATCAGCGTCGCGACGCTGTGCTCGTCGAGCCATTCCGGCGTCATGACCCTTGGGCGATTTTCCGTCGAGACCACAAAAACTTGAATGTCCTCGGCCGCCAGCTTTCGAGCGAGGTCGTCGAACGTCAGCCGGTCAGCGGGCTGGCCGGGCCGCGGCGCCATGCTGGCGGGATCGTACGTGAGTCCCAGGCCGCTGTCCTGCCCATCGGTAAGGAGCAGGATAGCCTTGCGTCCGGAGCGGCCGCGGAAGAGTTCCCCCGCAGCCAGATAGACCGATTGATAGATGTTCGAGCCGCCGGTGTCGCCCAGGAGGGCGCGCACATCCACGCGATCGACTGCGCGGCGAATCTGTTCGCGCACGTCGGAAAACGGGAGCTGCAAGTAGGTGTGCGCGGAGAAATCCACGACGGCGGCTTGGTCGAGCGGCGCGAGCGCGGCGATCAACGCATCCGCCGCCTGCTTCATCGCTTCCGAATCGCGCAACACGCTGGGGCTGGCGTCAATGACCAGCGCGACGCTCGCGGGCGATGTGGAAGCGTCGAAGTAGGCAATCGGCCGCGCGACGCCGTCTTCGAAAACGTGGAAATCTTCGCGCGCAAGCCCCGGCAGAGCGGAGCCGTCCGCGGCCGAGACAACGCAGGTTACGGGAACCATTTGCGTGACGACTTGCATCGGAGGCGAGCCGGGTGCCGCATCGCTGCCCTTGGCGCCGTTCGGTGAAACGGCTGCCGCAATGGTGGTCAGTTCACCGGTGGCCGGGTCGCGCTGCCACCGGATTCCGCGATCGAGCTGGCGTGGCTGTTTGGTTGATTTGGGCTGCTGCGCGTCGAGGGCGCTCGCAGCGGCTGACGTCCATAACGCCGCGAGCAGAAGCATAAGCGGAAAGCTGTGCGCCCGTGCCGTCCTGCGTTCATTCAGCCGGCAGCGAGGATTCGAGCGCATCGGGAAATTCAATCGAGGTCGAAATCGCGGATAGGCTTCTCGACGGGCGCGTCTTTCGCCTTCTTCAAGCCCTCGGCGAACTTGCGGGCCAGCACGTCTTCCTTGGTTCGCTCGGCTTCGATCGAAGCGCGGAATTTCGCTTCGACGGAATTTTCGTGCTCGCGGAGATGGCGGGCGGTGTCGTCCAGATCGATGGAAGGCGGCCGCACCGGTGCGACGTGCGCTAACACCACTCCGAGATGCCGGTCCACGGTCAGCTTCGCGCTGCAGCAGGGGCAATCGATTTCGAATGTGTCATGGGTCTGCTTCGCCATGGCGGTATTCTACGCCGATTTTTATTCTGTCAAGTGATTTGCGCCGGTAAGAAGCCTGTCCGGGTGATCCGGGCTTTAAGCGGGTGCCGGCTTTTCGCCTTTGGCGAGGCCCGGAATAGGCCGAGGCTCGGGACGCAGCGTCATCTGCGGCTCGCGGGTCGCGACAGGCGGCGCGGTCGGAGGCGGAATCTTGTCCGGCAGCGGCTTGCCGTCCATGAGGAGCTTGAGTTCGGTGGCATCCAGGACTTCGCGGTCGAGCAGGCCGCGCGCAACGCGTTCGAGGGCGTCGCTGTGGCTTTCGAGAATCCGGCGCGCTTGCGAGTACCCCAGGTTGACGATGCCGCGAACCTCCACGTCAATCTTGATCGCGGTGTCTTCGGAATAATCGCGGTGCTGCGCGATTTCGCGGCCCAGGAAAATCGCTTCTTCCTTCCGGCCGAAAGTAAGCGGACCGAGCGAGCTCATTCCCCACTCGCACACCATCTGTCGCGCAATTTCCGTGGCGCGTTCGATGTCGTTGCCGGCGCCGGTGGTGATGTGGTTCAGGAAAATTTCCTCCGCGGCGCGCCCACCCATCAGCACGGCAAGTTGCGATTCGAGGAATTCCTTGGTGTAGGTGTGCTTGTCGTCGATGGGGAGCTGCATGGTGACGCCCAGCGCCATGCCGCGCGGGATGATCGTCACTTTGTGCAACGGATCGGCTCCCGGCGTCATTGCGGCAACCAGAGCGTGGCCCGCCTCGTGGTACGCCGTGTTTTTCTTTTCCTCGTCCGACAGAATCATGGACCTGCGCTCGGCGCCCATCAGGACTTTGTCCTTGGACATTTCGAAGTCCACCATGGCGACGAATTTCCGGTTCATCCGGGCCGCCCACAGCGCGGCCTCGTTGACCAGATTCGCCACATCGGCGCCCGAGAATCCCGGCGTGCCGCGCGCGATCACGGAGAGATCCACGTCTTCCGAAAGAGGGACTTTGCGCGTGTGGACGCGCAGGATTTCCTCGCGGCCCCGCACGTCCGGTCGCGGCACCACGACGCGGCGGTCAAAACGGCCCGGGCGCAACAGCGCAGGGTCGAGCACGTCCGGCCGGTTGGTGGCCGCAATCAGGATGACGCCTTCGTTCGATTCAAAGCCGTCCATTTCGACGAGCAGGGCGTTCAGCGTCTGCTCGCGCTCATCGTGGCCGCCGCCCAAGCCGGCGCCTCGATGGCGGCCGACGGCGTCAATTTCATCAATGAAAATGATGCAAGGCGCGTTCTTCTTGCCCTGCTCGAAGAGATCGCGGACGCGGCTCGCGCCGACGCCGACGAACATCTCGACGAAATCCGAACCCGTGATCGAGAAGAACGGAACGTTTGCCTCGCCGGCAATGGCGCGGGCCAGCAAAGTCTTGCCCGTGCCCGGAGGCCCGACGAGCAGCACGCCCTTGGGAATGCGCCCGCCGAGTTTTTGAAACTTTTGGGGATCTTTCAAGAAGTCGATGATTTCGTAGAGTTCTTCCTTGGCTTCATCGATTCCGGCGACATCCTTGAAGGTGGCTTTTTTCTGCTGCGCGGTCAACAAACGCGCGCGGGATTTGCCGAAGCTGAGAGCCTTGTTACCGCCGGCCTGCATCTGGCGCATCATGAAGATCCAGATGCCCACGATCAGCAGAATGGGAGAGAAATTGATGAGCAGGCTGACCCAGTTCGCTTCCTTTACTTCCTTGTAGTTGTACAGGACGCCCTTATCCTGGAGCGCCTTGGTGACGTCGGGAATCGCCGTGTTGGCGACGGTCACGCCGCGGAACTTGCCGCCGTCCCGGTATTCGCCCTGGAGCTCGGCGCTATTCGGCGATAGCAAGATGGAGACGTCCTTGACGTTTCCGCTATCCACTTTGGCGAGGAAGTTGGAGTAATTCGGCTCATCCTCTTTCGTGGTCGGGCCGGTCTTCGAAGCCATCTGCCACAACACGACCGCCAGCGCGATCATCATGACCCAGAATAAAACTGTGCGTACAGTTGAGTTCACCGGATTACCTCACCCTCAGGATGCTTTCTTGCGAGCGCTCGAACGCCGTGCCCTGCCGCTCGCGCGGACGCCCCTCGATGCGACGTAAGGCAGATTCCGAAACAACCCGCCCTCGCCGCTCAGTCCATATCCTACCCATTCTTTAGATGCAGCCGCGAAGCCAGTGTATTCAGCTTTTAGATTGACCTTGCGCGAGGCCGGCTTATCAAATAGCACCGCCATGCGGAGCGTGCGAGGCCGGCCTTCCTCAAGCCGCTTCAGCAGGAAATCCTGCGTGACGCCGGTATTGAGCACGGCATCCACCACCAGCACGTCGCGGCCGCGAAGCGCCGGCGCCGCGCTGAAAAAAATCTCGCGGTACTCCTGCCCGCCGAAGCGGACGTCGCGCATTTCCGAGCGCACAAAGTGGCACGAGACCGGCCTCGAAATCTCGCGTACCAGGTCAGCAGCGAATAGAAACGAATTCTCGAGCACCACGACCACGTCCACGGTCCGCCCGGCGTAATCCTTCGAGATGGCGCGGCCCAATTGGCCGACCCGAGTCGCCAGACGCTGTCGAGTAAACGCGACCTTCATCGTCCCCTTCAAAGCTGAATTTCCTCGATTACCACGCCGGACTGCGTGTCGTCGCGGACGCAGAACTCTTCCGCCGGAGGCATCCCGCGCGCCCAAGCCACGCGTCCTCCGCTCTCAAGCACGGGCCAGCAGGCACGGTCGCGGCTTGGAACACGTCCCGCCAGGAACATCTCCTTCAGTTTCTTCGTCTGACGCCGCCCCCGGGGCCGAAAGGCGTCTCCCGGCCGCCAGCTTCGCAGAATCAACGGTTCGCGAAGCAAATCCGCATCCAAAGCTGCACTATCCCCTTTAGTGTCGCGCTCTGAGATGGACCAGTCAATCACTTTCAGGTAGAAGCGGCTATTCAATTCTGGAACGGAAACGGTCGCGACACCTTGGGTCGGAAGTGTGACTACGTATAGATACGCATTGGCTTCCGACAGAGTTTTCCGAGAGCGCGAACGCCGCCCGATGCGCTGCGTGCGCGAGAAGATCAGGTCGCCGAAATTTCGCTGGACCAGAATGCCGCCGGGCAGCTCGGCGCGCCTGCCGCTCGCGGATTCCGACGCCAGGCGAATCACTTGTTCGACGTGTACCGCAGTGAGGCCGCCCAGGCCGCCGCGCAGCTCCCGATAGATACGGCGAATCAAGCGTTCGGTCACCGTGCGCAGCGCAGCCGCTTCTCCGCCGGCCGACAGGTCCATCGGCGCGAGCAGGTCATGAATGCGAATTCCAAATGTTCCTTGGTCCGCCCGAACCAGGGCGCGGAAGCGATCTTCCACCAGCGCGTTCCAGAAGATTTCTTCCTCGCGTGCGAGCGTGGCCAGCCCGGCCAGATGATTTACGGCGCGCGGAGAAAAATCGCGTTCGAGCACAGGCACGAGTTGCTCGCGAATCCGCGCGCGCTGTTTGCTCAGATCGCGGTTGGTCGCATCTTCGCGCCAGGTTTGCCCCAAATCTCGCAAATACTTTCGTAGATCTTCCCGGCGCTCGCGGAGAAGGGGCCGCACAATCGAACCCACCGCGGGATAGATTCCCGCGAGGCCCGCCGGGCCCGTCCCGCGAAGAATGTGCGCGAGAACCGTCTCGGCCTGATCGTCCGCCGTATGCGCCACGACGATGCGCGTGGCCCGGCCTTCCGCGACCACGCGCTCGAAAAACGCGTAGCGGAGACGCCGGGCGGCGTCCTCGAGATTCCATTTGTTAGACGCCGCCGCGGCGGAAACGTCTTCGCACCCGACGATGCATTCCAGTCCGCGCGCGCGGGCGAGGTCTTCGACAAACTGAGCGTCCGCGTCCGATTCCGCTCCTCGAAGTCTGTGATTGAAGTGAACAATGAGCAGAGCGATCCCCAACCGGTCACGCAAGCCTTCGAGGATTCGCAGAAGCGCGACGGAATCCGCGCCTCCTGAAACGGCAATACCCGCGCGATCGCCGGGCGCCAGCATCCGCGCCTGACGGATGGTTTCGAACACGCGATTTGCGAGTGATCTCACGGACCGCTGCCTTAGGACCGGCACTACCGGCCTCGATCCATGGTAGCAGCCGGTTGGGGTAGGGTCGAGCGACCCGAGTTTACAGGCGGTCGCCGGCCTGCTGGGTAAACAGGCTGCGGCTGGACGAGATGGATCGCTCAAGCACGACGGCGGCAAAATGCGAGCAGTTCTGGCGCTCGTGTTCCGTCCAGCCAGCCAGGCCCGAAATGAGCCCGCCGAACAGGCGGCCGAGGATATTCAGGAGGCGGTAGTAGGTGAGAATCGCGCGGACGCCCGCCCGATCGGAATTGTGCTCCGGGCAGAGGTGGACGAGTTGCATAAATCGGTCGAAATCATCCGCGGATAGGCTCCTGCCGCCAACGTCGGCCACCTGCAGCAGGCGCTCCGACAGCTCCACGTTCCCGGCGGTGGCCAGGACCGAGCGGCAGTAAGAGACGAAAACCTGCACGAGGGCCGCGAGCGACACGACGCAAATGAGTGCTGCAATCATCCAGATTTCACACGACTCCCGCCGCGCGCGGAAATGGCATCACCAATTTGAGCCGGTGATGGCCCGAACCAGGCCAAGGACGCCGTCCCTGCGCTATAACTGCTCGCGACACACGCACGCGCCGATGCATTTTCCGGCTTCATACCGAGCCGGAGCTTCGCCGAATGGTTAATCGTAAGGTAGCCTTTCGATTCGTGTCGGGTCAATGTTACCTAGGTACCACTGGTTGACAGCGGCGCGTCGGGCTCGATGGCCTCAATCGAGATATTTCACAAAGACGACTTCGTTCTGCGCCTCATTATAGAGCAGCTCGTCAACCTTGGCCTGCACCAGCACGAGTCCGAATCCGCCGGGGCGCAATCCCTTCTTCTCGCGAATCAAGCCGTGCTCGATGGGCGATTCGCCATGCGTGATCGCGGCATGATCCAGCCCGGCGAACTTGAACCCTGGGCCGGGATCGGCGATGCGGTAGAGCAACATTCGCTTGGCGCGCAGGTAGGAGATGCGGACTCTGCGTTTGGGATCGAGCTTGCCGCCCCATTCGATCGCGTTCATCAGGAGCTCGTGGAATGCCTGCGCCAGGTCGTTGCGCACCTCGTCGGGCAGCCCGGTTTCGAGATGCATCATGAAGGCTTCCAGGCGCGCTGCCGTCTGGAGCGAGCAGGGCACCAGCAGCTCCACCCATTCCGGCCGCGCGGAAACAACCTCGATCGGGGGCGTCCGCGAATTCTGGCCCAGTGATTCGTGCACCAGGGCGATCAGCGTCTCCCGTTCGATCGGTTTTGGGATGTAGTGATAGGCGCGTTCGCGTATTGCGGCCAGAAGCGTTCCGGGCGTGTCGTCGGACGTGATTACGATCACTTTCGGCCGCGCTCTTTTTCCGCGCAGGGCCGCTAGCACGTCGAGGCCGTTCATTTTCGGCATCCAGACGTCGAGCACGACCAGATCGAATTTCGTTTTCTGGAGTTTTTTCCAGGCGGCGCGGCCATCGGCCACCATGGTGACCGCGAATTTCTCGGCGCGGAGGATTTGGGAAATCCATTGCCGGGTCGTGCGATCGTCGTCCGCCACCAAAATGCGCTTCATCGTTCCTCCCGAAAATCACACGCCGGCGGCGCTCCGGAATTGACGCGCGCTTCCACCTGACCGACACGCCGGGTCGGAAAGGGAGAACAAATCATCCGGCCGTCGCAATAAGTGTACCTTCCGGCGGGGCCGTTTTTGTGCTCAAGAATCGCCCGTGACACGCAGTTGTAAGGGGCGGTGTTGCCATCATTGCAGCGCCGCGGGACAATGTCCTGCGCCGCCGGGATGGCGATTGCCGGATGAATCGCGGGCGCGTTTGGTGGAGGATCCATGGATCGGCGAATGCGATTGCTTGCGGGAACATTCTTGTGTTCGATTCTTGGCGCGTCTCCGATTGCAGCGCAATCGCACACCTGGAAGTTCGCAGTATCCGGAGATTCCCGAAACTGTGGCGACGTCGTCATGCCGGCCATTGCCGCGGGCGTGAAGCGGAGCGGCGCCGCCTTCTACTGGCACCTCGGTGATCTCCGCGCGATATTCCAGGCGGATGAAGACATTCTCCACCAGCCCGAGCACCTCGGGAAGCCGATGTCCAAGACCGAATATCAGGACATGGCCTGGAACGACTTCATCCAGAATCAGATCGCGCCCTTCGGAAGCGTTCCTTTTTATCTCGGAATCGGCAACCACGAAACCATCGCCCCAAAAGATCATGCCGCCTTCCTCGCGCAATTCTCTAGCCAGCTTGATTTGCCAAACCTGCGCGCCCAGCGCCTGCGCGACGACCCCGCCGCCCTCCAGCCGAAGACGTACTACCGCTGGATCGAGCGCGGCGTGGACTTCATCAACCTCGACAACGCAACCAACAGTCAGTTTGACGGGGGTCAGATTGCCTGGCTTGAAAGAATACTGCGCTCCGATTCCGCGAATGCGCGCATTCGCACGATTGTAGTGGGAATGCACGAAGCCCTGCCGGAAAGTCTTTCCAAGAGTCACAGCATGGACCAATCGGAGGGTGGAACGGAAACTGGCCTGCGCGTTTATTCCGACCTTTTGAAGGTGCAGAACGAAAAACACAAGCGCGTCTACGTTCTCGCCAGCCATTCGCACTACTTCATGGACGGCATCTTCGAAACGGAATATTGGCGAGCGCACGGCGGCGTCCTGGCGGGATGGATTGTGGGCACGGCCGGAGCGGTGCGCTACGCGCTGCCGCCGGAAGCTGTCTTCGCGAATGCGGCGCTGACCGACGTCTATGGATTCCTGGCCGGAACTGTACATCCGGATGGCCGGATCCAATTTGATTTCCAGCGCCTGAACGAGACCGATGTGCCGGCCGCGATCACCGCACGCTACACGCCCGAATTTGTGCACTGGTGCTTCGCCGAGAATTCGCAAGCGCATTGACGCGAAATCGCAGCATTATTGAAGAGGAGTCGTCGAACGAACTGCGGCCCGTGATGGTCAGCGGCCGCAGCCTGATCTTGTCGCGGGTCTGAGCGAAAATCGCGGCGGGAACACCGGCTACTTTCCGAACGCGAGAGCGAGGAGCGTCTTCTGCTCCATTTCGTGAGCCTTGTGCGAACCCGTAGCGGGGCTCGCGCTCGCCGAGCGATTCACCGAAAGGACCGCGCGGCCGCGGGCCAGCCGCTCGAGTTCCGGAATCACGAATTCGTGCGCGCCCATATTGCCCGGTTCTTCCTGTACCCACACAAATTCCCGCGCATTCGCGTGGCGATCCATCTCGGCCGCGAGCTCCGCTTCCGGGAAGGGATACATCTGCTCGACAAAAATGATCGCCGGAGGATTCTCCTGATGCCGCTTTCGTTCGGCGGCGAGCTCGTGGCCGATCTTGCCGGTGCAGAGCAATACGCGCCCGGCGGAGCCGTCGCCCAAATCGGGAATCACGTTCTGAAAGCGACCGCTCGTGAGATCGGTGAGCCGCGAAGAAGCCGCCGGATTCCGTAGCATGCTCTTCGGCGTGAAGACGACCAGAGGTTTCCGCCACTTGCGTAGCGCCTGGCGCCGCAGAAGATGAAAATACTGCGCGGCGGTCGAGGGCTGGCAAATCTGTATGTTGTCGCGCGCCGCGAGTTGCAGGAATCGCTCGATTCGTGCGCTGGAGTGTTCCGGCCCCTGGCCCTCGTAGCCGTGCGGGAGCAGCAGCACGATGCCCGAGAGCAAGTTCCACTTGTCCTCGCTCGCCGCGATGAATTGGTCGATTATGATCTGCGCGCCGTTCGCGAAATCGCCGAATTGCGCTTCCCACAGGACCAGCGCCTCGGGATAGTCGCGGCTGAAGCCGTATTCGAATCCAAGCACGGCCGCCTCGGAAAGAGGCGAATTGTAGATTTCGCAAAAAGCCGAATCCTGCGCCAGCCCCGCCAGCGGGACGTATTCTTCCTCGGTTTCGATATCGATCAGCGCCGAGTGCCGCTGATTGAAAGTACCGCGCCGGCTGTCCTGCCCCGTGAGCCTCACCGGGACGCCCTGTTTCAACAGCGAGCCGAATGCCAAAGCCTCGGCCATTCCGAAATCGATCGCGCGTTTGCCGCGCGCCATTTCCAGCCGCTGCTCGAGCAGTTTCTTCACTTTGGCGTGGATGTGGAATCCGTCGGGGTAGCGGACCAGAGCTTCGCCCACGTTCGTCAGCGAATCCGCGGCGACAGCCGTTTCCACTTCGAAAGAGGCGTCGTATCGCCCGCCCTGAAACGCGCCCCAATAGCGCGGCAGACGGCGCATCGGCGGGCTCTTCTCGATTTCCTGCGCTTCCTTCTGCGCGGCGTCCAATTCTTCGCGCACGCGCTGCACGATCGGCTCGGGGTCCGCGCCGGTTGTCTCCGCGTAAATCTGCCACATCGGCGAGTGCGCTTCGATCTTGCGGTAGCGCACCGGCTGGGTGATCGTGGGATCGTCCACTTCGCTGTGGCCGTGGCGGCGATAACCGATCAAGTCGACGAACACCGGCGTCCCGAATTCGTAGCGATAATCGAGCGCCATCCGGCCCACCCGCACCACCGCATCCGGGTCTTCCGCGTTCACGTGGAAGATCGGAATGGGCAGGCGCTTGGCCAGGTCGGAAGAGTAGCGCGAAGATCCGCCGTCCTTCGGTGCGGTCGTGAATCCGATCAGGTTGTTGACGATGATGTGAACCGAGCCGCCCACCGCAAAGCCCTCGACACCCGCCATGTTCAGCGTCTCGGCGCAAATGCCCTGCCCGGCGAACGCGGCGTCGCCGTGCATCATGATGGGAACCACCAGCCGCCGGCCGTTTTCGCCCCGGCGCATCTGCTTCGCGCGCGTGCGGCCGATCACCACCGGATCCACGGCTTCCAGATGGCTGGGGTTGGATACCAGATGGATTCCCACTTCCTGGCCGTTCGCGGCGTGAAATGTCCCGGTCGCGCCCAAGTGGTATTTCACGTCGCCGCTGCCCAGAGTGCTTCGCGGGTCCACATCTTCAAATCGCGCGAACACGTCGGCAGCCGCCCGCCCGACAGTGTGCACCATTACGTTGAGCCGTCCGCGATGGCTCATCGCCAGCATGGCTTTTTCGGCGCCTTGCTCGGCGGCGGCGCTCAGGATCGAATCGAGCAGCGGGATCAGCGCCGACTCGCCCTCGAGCGAATAGCGCTTCGTGCCCAGATACCGCGTTTGCAGCACCTGCTCGAAAATATCCGCGCGAATCAGCAGATCGAGAATTCGTGCGCGATCGGGCTCTGCGGCCTCCGATTCCATGCGCTCCTGGACCCATATTCGGCGCTCGCGATCCGGGATGTGCATGAATTCAGCGCCAATGCTGCTGCAATAAACGCGGCGCGCCGCTTCGGCTTCCGGACCAGAGACATCCAGTTCGGGCATCGGCGCCGGCTCGATGTCGCCCAGCGGATCGAGATTTGCCTGCAGGTATCCCCAGCGGCGAAACGATTCCCAGATGCGCTCCAGCGCGTCCTTCGACGATGCCGATTCCGCGATGGCTTGTTCCCGGCTCATTCTGTGCGTGCCCCTTGGATTGCGTTATGTCCCGCCATTATTGTATCAATTTTAGGAGGCCAAACTGGGTGCGCGACGTGCGAAGTGCGTCTCAGTTTTCCGGCCAGCAACCCAGCAGGCGGCGGACCAGGACGAGCTGTCCGAGGTGATAGGAATTGTGGTCGGCGATCAGCAGGACCTCGCGCAGGATGGTCTGGCCTGAGCCGTGGGGGATCGGCGCGAGCAGGTCCGTCTTCGGATTGGTCACAAGTTTCCCCATCGCTTCCAGGTCTTGTTCGAGCGAGTGGACGCTCTTGTCCCATGCGGCGGCATTCGGCGGCGCTGGTTTCTTAGGCCAGTATCCCGAGGGCCAGTCGGGCGACGCGTGCTTCCCATCGCGGCAAAATTCGAAGATGTCCCACGTGGCGATGCGCATGTGCTCGAGCAATTCCCACGCCGAATGTCCCGCGCCCTTCGGCCGCACGCCGCGCTTCTTTTCCGGGATTCCGGAAACAGCCTTGATCCAATCCACGTGAGATTCATGCCAATTCAAAGAGCGCCGCAAATAGTCGCGCAGCAGTTTCTCGTCCATCGAAGCAAGACCTCCAACCCCAATTGATTTTAGGATGCCGTTGGCGAGCGGTCAAATCACCGGTCCGCAACACGGTCACTTCTGTAGCCAATTGTGCCACCTGCGAGCAGAAACTCCTGTCCTCTAAGAGACATTAATGAATTGCCTCTCGGCGCATAGTAAACTTGAATTCGGGTATCCGTCGGAACGCAAAGAGGCCGCAGCGATGACTGGAGTGCGAGGGAGTGGTCCTAAAATGTGGTTGGCGAAAGCTTGCGCGCTGCTGCTGGCGCTTTTCTTGTCGATCGGCTGGCCGGCCCAAAGCGCAGCCTATGCTGTCCTTGCGCACGAAGCCATTATCGACAGCGCGTGGGACACCAACATACGCCCGTTACTCTTGAAGCGATTTCCCGCGGCCACGGCGGAAGAACTCAAGGAAGCGCACGGGTATGCATATGGCGGCGCAATTATCCAGGACATGGGTTATTACCCGCATGGAAGCAAACTCTTCAGCGACTTGACGCACTATGTGCGGACCGGAGACTTTATCCTGGCCCTCCTGCGGGATTCCAAGGACCTTGACGGCTACGCCTTTGCGCTCGGGGCTCTCTCTCACTACGCCGCGGACAACGACGGTCACCTTATCGGCGTGAATCGCGCGGTCCCCGTTCTATATCCCAAGTTGAAAAAGAAGTACGGTGACTTGGTTACGTATGAACAAGACCCGCTGGCACACGTAAAGACGGAATTTGGGTTCGACGTTCTGGAGATAGCCCAGGGACGTTATGCCCCGGATAGTTACCACGACTTTATCGGTTTTGGGGTTTCCGTTCCTCTCCTGGAGCAGGCCTTTCAGGAAACATACGGCTTGGATCTCAAGAGCGTTCTCTCTGACGAAGACAAAGTGCTCGGTTCCTACCGTCATGACGTCAGCCAGCTTCTTCCCAAAGCGACGCGCATTGCCTGGAGCTTGAAGAAAGACGACATAATGAAGGACCAGCCTGGCATGACGAAAAGGAAGTTTCTCTACAATCTGTCGCGCGCGAGTTATCAAAAAAGTTGGGGAAAGATATATAATCCGCCCACCTTTTGGGAAAGATTTCTCGCCTTTCTTGCGAGGATTGTCCCGAAGATCGGTCCGCTAAGTGTGCTGCGGTTCCGGACGCCTACGCCGGATACGGAACGCATGTTCGAAGCCAGCTTCAACGCAACTCTGGATCGCTACCGGAAACTGCTAGGCCAGGCAGGCGCCGGTCAGCCGGACTTGCCAAACGACAATTTTGACACCGGTGAAGCAACCGGTCCTGGAAAATATCGGCTAGACGATGAGACGCAGGCAAACTTGCTCGACGCGCTCGCGAAACAGAACTTCAGTGGTGTTTCGCCTGACCTTCGGGCCGAACTCCTTGAATTCTTCAGTCATCCCGAAATGCCCTACGCGACGAAACGCAAGCCGAAAGCGTGGGCGAAAGTTCAGTCCGAGCTCGTGCAATTGAAGGCGGCAGCGCCGCCGTTGGTTGCCGGCGACTCGGTTGATGCTTCTCGACCCGGCACTGGCGAAAATCAGGGATTGTCGCAGCCCTCTGAGTAATCGACTCGTTGAAGTACCTATAAACAAAAGGCCCCTTCCAGCGCAACCAAGCTTGCGTTGAAAAGGGCCAGCAGTTCGAACTCATGTTGCGCCGGGATGATTCGCAGCTCGCGCGAACGGCTCTCGTCCTCCACCCTTCCATCCGGCGGACGGCCCAGCTTCTTTCAGATCCGCCACGCGCCTATCTTCAGGCTACGCCGTCGCGCTCGGAGCTCCGGCTGTCCGCCGGTGCTGAAAGCACTCGCGGCAATACACCGGACGCCCTTGCGTCGGCTTGAAAGGAACGGTCGTCTCTTTCCCGCACTGCGAGCAGACCGTTTTCGTCTCTACGCGCTGAACGCTTCCCGAACCCGTTTCATTCCCCTGTGCGCGATTCGCTTTGCAGGCTTTGCAACGCTTGGGTTCGTTCTTGAATCCCTTGTCCGCGAAAAACATCTGTTCGCCGGCGGTGAAAACGAATTCCGCCCCGCAATCGGCGCACTTCAGGACCTTGTCTTCGTATTCCATGCTCTGCTCCGGGGGCCGGGTTCGCATGGGGCGGGCAGCGGCGCAGTCCGTAGCCAGCGGACGAATAAGATTCCGCATGTGATTGCGGCCTTGTTTCGCCCGCTGGCCCGAAGCTGATTGGAAAGACTGAAATGTTGCGGTTGCCTAGTCTTGCTCACGCCGTTGCTTTTTACGGAGACGCTTACGCGAGAGAGCCTGCTTGGCTCGACGCTTTTCCCCCGGCTTCATGTAGTAGCTGTGCTTCTTGATTTCCTTGATGATGTCTTCCGACTGCACCTTCCTCTTGAAGCGCCGGAGAGCGTTTTCCAAAGACTCGCCCTCTTGAATTACAACTTCTGCCACGCGTATTCACCCCCGTCCCTTTGTCTTGTCTTGGATCATTGAATTCCAGCAAGTGTAACCGGCATCAACGCGAACCGGCTATTGCCCACTTCTTCTATCGGAGGCTATCCTCCAAGTCAAGGCTTAAATTGCTTATTAAGGCCGAACCGCTATTTTATTTAACTCTTTGGTAAATATTCATTCCCCTGGTTCCGGTGGCCTCCCGGCCGCTGACCTTTCTTGGCGTCCTTGGCCGCCGGACCTGCGGCGCAAGCGACATGCTGCTAGAATAGTCCGCTACCCGAGGCGGACTCCGGGCGGCAAAGGCATCCATGGTACTGATGCGCAACGCGATTGGGGTTCTCCTGGCCGGCGGCCAGGGCGAGCGGCTTTGGCCGCTCACACGCGACCGCGCCAAACCTGCGGTTCCCTTCGGCGGCGTCTACCGGATCATTGACCTGACCCTCTCGAACTGCCTGAACAGCGACCTGCGGCGCGTCTTCGTCCTCACGCAGTACAAGGCGCTTAGCCTCAATCGCCACGTTCGCCGCGGCTGGTCCTCGCTGATGGGCCACGGCGATTTCATGGAAGTCCTGCCGCCCCAGATGCGCGTCTCGCAGCACTGGTATCAAGGCACCGCCGACGCGGTTTACCAGAACATCTATTCGATCGGCAGCGAGCAATCCAACTACGTCTTCATCCTCTCGGGCGATCACATCTACAAGATGAACTATCTGAAGATGCTCGAGCAGCACGTCGCGGCCGGCGCGGATGTCACCGTCGCCACTCTTGAAATGGACCCCGCCGAAGCAGCTGGAAAATTCGGCGTGCTCGAAACGGACAAGAACTGGCGCATCACCGGATTTGAGGAGAAGCCCGCCAATCCCAGGACTTCGGGCGTTCACGCCGGCAAGTGCAATGCTTCGATGGGCGTCTATCTTTTCAATACACAGCTTCTTGTTCCGATTCTGATTGAGGACGCCGAAAACCCGGCGTCCTCGCACGATTTTGGCAAGGACATTCTCCCGCGCATCATCGACAGGTATCGCGTCTTCGCCTACAACTTCCGCGATGAAAACAAGAAGGAAACGTCCTACTGGCGCGACGTCGGAACCATTGACGCCTATCACGAAGCGAACATGGACTTGGTCTCGGTGACGCCCGTTTTCAATCTCTACGACGCGAGCTGGCCGCTGCACAGCTGGCAGCGCCAGTACCCTCCGGTGAAAACCGTTTTTGCCGATCCCGATCGCATGGGCGTCGCGCTCGATTCCATTGTGGCTGGCGGTTCGATTATTTCCGGCGGGCGCGTGAAGAAATCGGTCCTCGGCTACGACGTCCGCGTCAACAGCTATAGCGAAGTGGAAGAATCGATCATCTTCAATCACGTCACCATCGGGCGCCACTGCCGCATCCGGCGCGCGATCATCGACCGCCACGTGGAGCTGCCCGAAGGCACCGTGATCGGTCACGATCTCGAGGCCGACCGCGCCCGCTATTCCGTTTCCGAAAATGGCATTGTCGTCGTGGTCCGCCCCGAGTCCTTAATCGAGGAGCCGGAATGATTCTGCGGTTGCCTTTGTAGCGCCCGTCTTTAGACGGGCATCCTGCATTCGACTATTTTTCAGGGGGAATGATGTCTACCAAGATCGTCGCCGTTCACGGCCGGGAAATTCTGGATTCGAGGGGCAATCCCACAGTCGAAGCGGACGTTCGCCTCGCGGACGGAGCGCTTGGCCGCGCCGCGGTCCCGTCCGGCGCTTCCACCGGCGAACACGAAGCTATCGAGCTCCGCGACGGCGACAAATCTCACTATCTCGGCAAAGGCGTGTTGAAGGCCGTCGCCCACGTGAACACCGCGATCGCCGATGCCGTCACCGGCACGGACGCCACCGACCAGCGCGCCCTCGATCGCCGCATGATCGAAGCCGACGGCACACCCAACAAATCGGAATTCGGCGCCAATGCCATTCTCGCGGTTTCCATGGCCGCCGCCCGCGCAGCAGCCATCGCCTCGGGCCAGCCGCTCTACAAATATCTCTCGAAATATTCGAGCGAAAAATCCGCCGCCATTCTCCCTG
>JARLGK010000074.1 GCA_031296075.1 Candidatus Acidiferrales bacterium | reverse complement strand
CGTGTTGGACGGCGAATACTTCACCGCATTCTCCAGGAACACGAGGAAAAGGTCGCGCAAAAACGATTCATCGCCTCTCGACGCGATCTCCGGCTGCAAATTCTGCTCGATGGATATGCCTTTGGAGCGGGCCAGAGGCACGGCGATTTCGCAAGCTTCCTCCAAAACCTCGTTCAGGTAGAGGGCGTCGTTCGCGACCCGCAGTTGTCCTGCGTCCGCCATCGAGAGAGTGAATAGGCCCTCGACAATACGACTCAGGTGGCGCAACTCGCCGTGGATCACTTCCAAGGCCTTCTGGTATTCCGCAGGCTCTCTGCGTTCTGACAGCAGCAATTCCGTCTCTCCCTGGAGGACCGCCAGGGGCGTGCGCAGCTCGTGGGAAGCATTCGACACAAATTGCCTCAATTGCTGGATAGCGGCGATGACGCGCGCGAAGAGTTCGTTAAATGTCGCGGCAAGGTGCCCGAGTTCGTCCGGTGAGTTCGAAACCAGCCGCGGCGTCTTCATGTCGACTCGGCCAGGTTCCGCGATCGCCCGTGTCAACCGCGCGGCATGTTCGGTCAGCTCGACAATGGGCGAAAGGCTTCGGCCGACATACCACGCGGAGATGGCTCCCGTAAGCAGCAGGCTGACCGGAAGAAAAATCATGAGTACTCGGCGAAAATGAGCGAGAACGATGTCGATATCACGGGTGGGCCCCGCAATCGCCAGCACCACGGGTTGCTTCACGAGCTGAAACGGAATCAGCTCCATGCGCAGCGAGCCGCGGGCGCCCCTTACGGTCCGAAAAATCGGTTCTTTGTTTGTGAAACTTACGCTGCCGACGTCGATTGGATGCTCGCGCCAGTTCCGGGACATGTTGAGGGGGCGGCCCGTAGCGTCGAGCAATTCCAGATACTGATCCGGCAAGTCGAGTTGAAACACATCTTCTTCAGGGGCATTCGTAGCAAGGTCCGCTACCATGGGGCTCGCGGCCTCGCTGAGTTCACGATCGAGTTGCGCGCGAAGCTCGCGAGCGAATATCGAATAAATGATGGCGTACGTGCTGAGTAGAAGGCCGCCCACCACCATGCAGAACAACAGCATCATCCGAAATCTAAGTGAGCGTCCGCGCATGTTCTACCGCTCGGGCATCCCAAGCCGGTAGCCGGTTCCCCGAACGGTTTGAATCAATTTCACTGGATGCTCCTGGTCGATCTTCTGGCGCAGGCGGTTGATGTAAACCTCGACGATATTGGTCTCGGTGTCGAAGCCGTACGACCAGACGTGCTCGATGATTTCGGAGCGAAGGACTGCATCGGGAGAACGCACCATCAACAGCTCCAGCAACGCGTACTCCTTGAGCGTGAGCTGAATCTGCTGGCTGCCGCGTTTGACGGCCCGTCGCGGCCGGTCCAGTTCGAGATCGGCCGTGTGCAGCTTCGGCCCGCCCTTGTGGAATCCGCGGCGCGTGAGCGCTCGCACGCGAGCGTGAAGCTCCGCGAGAGCGAATGGTTTCGTCAAGTAGTCGTCGGCCCCGGCATCGAGACCTTCCACTCTTTGCTCCACCAGGCTCCGCGCCGTCAGCATGAGCACGGGCATTTCGAGGCCCGCCTCGCGGATTTCCCTGCATACTTCGACGCCACTCAATCTCGGCAGGCGAAGGTCGAGCAGAACGAGATCGTAGGTCAGCCGCGCGACAAGGCCCAGAGCCTTCTCGCCGGTTTCCGCGACATCCACCGTGTACGAATTTTCTCGAAGTGAACGGGCGATGAAGCTCGCAACTTTTCGCTCGTCTTCCACCAACAGGAGCCGCATGAAGGCCTTCCTCGCCACCGGATTCCAAGGGCGGCGGCCTCGCCGACGCAGATGGCGATCACTGGGTGCCGGACCCAACGGCGACTACGACACTGGCGCGGATGTTAGGGCCATATCGCGGACGGTGTCAACCACCGGCATACATCCTCGCGCTAGTCCGTATTAGGAATTAGGAATGGATTTGCAAATGGTGGCAGGATGCCGCATCATGTTTTGCTTCGGTCCATCCGGCGCATCGCTCAAGGTTTAGCGTGCGCGTACGAGAGCCGGCGAGAAGTCCTGCGGCCTCGCTCAAGAAAAACCGGCGTCACGATCTTCGAACGAACCAGGGGGGAACGGAATGCGCAGGCCCGCGAGTATTGCTCCGCCAAAGGGAAAACTGGGAGTGCTGCTGCCCGGAATGGGAGCTGTCAGCACCACGTTTATGGCGGGAGTCGAGCTCGTCCGGCGCGGCGAATCCGTGCCCGTGGGATCGCTCACGCAGTTGGGCACCGTCCGCCTCGGCAAGCGGACCGAAGGCCGCACTCCGAAGATTAAGGATTTGGTGCCGCTTGCGAAACTCGACGATCTCGTTTTTGGCGGCTGGGACGTATTTCCCGATGACGCTTATCAGGCGGCTGTGAAGGCGGGCGTGCTCGACGCGAAAGATCTGACAAAAGTACAGAAATTCCTGAAGACGATCAAGCCGATGAAGGCTGCGTTCGATCAGAACTTCGTCAAGAATCTGCAGGGCACGAACGTCAAGAAGGGCAAGACGAAATTCGATCTCGCAGAGCAGATTCGCGAAGATATCCGCGATTTCAAGAAAAAGAACAAGTGCGACCGGCTGGTGATGGTGTGGTGCGCGTCCACCGAAGTGTTTTTGAAGGCGGAGGATGTGCACAAAGACCTGCCATCATTCGAAAAGGCGATGAAGGCGAATCATCCGGCCATCGCGCCTTCGATGCTCTACGCCTGGGCGGCCATCAGTGAAGGCGTTCCGTTCGCCAACGGCGCGCCGAATCTGACCGTGGACATTCCCGCGCTCGAGGAATACGCGAAAGCCAAGAATGTGCCGATCGGCGGCAAGGATTTCAAGACCGGTCAAACTCTGCTGAAGACGGTGCTGGCGCCGGCTTTCAAGGCGCGCATGCTGGGCCTCAACGGCTGGTTCTCGACCAACATTCTGGGCAACCGCGACGGCGAAGTGCTCGAAGATCCCGGCTCGTTCAAGACCAAGGAAGAATCCAAGCTCGGCGCGCTCGAATATATTTTGCAGCCGAGTATCTATCCGGAACTCTACGGCAAGATCCACCACAAGGTACGCATCAACTACTATCCTCCGCGCGGAGACAACAAAGAAGGCTGGGACAACATAGACATCTTCGGCTGGCTCGGCTATCCCATGCAGATCAAAGTGGACTTCCTGTGCCGCGACTCGATTCTCGCCGCGCCGATCGTCCTCGACCTCGCGCTGTTTTTCGATCTCGCCCAGCGCGCGGGCATGCGCGGCATTCAGGAATGGCTGAGCTTCTACTTCAAGTCTCCCATGTGCGCCCGCGAGCTTTATCCCGAGCACGACCTCTTCATCCAGTCCATGAAGCTGAAGAACACCCTGCGCTGGATGGTGGGCGAAGAGCTGATCACGCACTTGGGCGCCGAATATTACGACTGAAATGGAGTTACGAACTCAGGCGCGAGCGTTGGCAGCCTGAGGGATCATTTTCAGGAAATACTCGTGCACGGTCGTATCGTCCGTCAATTCGGGATGAAACGTCGCGGCCATCACGTGGCCTTCGCGGACGAGCACAGGATGCCCGGCGTCCTCGGCGAGAACTTCAATTCCCTGCCCGACCGATTCAATGATCGGCGCGCGAATGAAAACCATCTCGAGCGGCTCTTTGCGCAACTTGGTCTTGGCCATGTGGACGTCGCTCGCAAGCTGCCGGCCGTAGCCATTGCGCAGGATCGCGATGTCGAGCAGGCCGAGCGACGCCTGCGCGGGCCCGTGGACCTCACGCGCGAGTAATATCGCTCCGGCGCAGGTGCCGAAAAACGCGCCGCCCTTCGCGCCAAATCGTTTGAGCGCGTCGAAGAGGCCTTCCTCGGTCATCACCTTCAGTTGCGTGCTGCTCTCGCCGCCCGGAAGAATTACGCCGTCAACATTCGCGAGGTCTTCGGGACGCCGGACGTACGTATGCGCGACGCCCAAGCGGTTGAGCGCCTGTGCGTGAGCGTCGTAGTCACCCTGAATGGCGAGTATTCCGATATTCATGCGAGTAAACCCCGTTGGAGCCACAGATAAACACTGATCAACACAGATTGGGGAAAGGTCTGACCAGAAGAACCCAGTATTTATCTGCGTTTATCTGTGTTCATCAGTGGCAAAAAACGCCCGCTACCATCCCCGCGTCTGCAGCAAATCCTTCTCTTCGATCTGGCGGATGTCGAGACCCTTCATCGCCTCGCCAAGTTCTTCCGATGCCTCCAGAACGGCCTTGGCGTCCTTGTAATGCGTGGTCGCCTTGACGATCGCG
>JARLGK010000006.1 GCA_031296075.1 Candidatus Acidiferrales bacterium | reverse complement strand
CCGAGGGCGAAAGTTATCGGACGGCTTCGGCCGTGAGTATCTCGCGCAACTTCGTGGTGAGCGTGGCTAACGTGAAGGGCTTTTGAAGCAGAGGCGCGTCGGTTCCGAGGATCCCCTGATGGACGACGGCTTGATCCGTATAGCCGGACATATAGAGAATTTTGATATCGGGGCGGACAGAAAGCACGCGCTCGGCCAGCTCGCGCCCGCCGATTCCAGGCATCACCATATCGGTCATCAGCAAGTGGATCGGCCCCGCATGCATGGCGGCCAATTCGAGAGCGGTGTTGCCGTCCGGCGCCACGATGACGGTATAGCCGCTCATTTCCAAATACTCCCGAGCGAGTTCGCGGACTCCCACTTCGTCTTCCACCAGAAGCACGACCTCCGAGCCGCGAGGCAAGGAACTCGACTCCGCGCTCCGGTCGCGCCCGATTACGCCAACCTCGTCGTCGATGCGCGGAAGATAGATTTTGAAGGTCGTCCCGTGGCCGGGCTCGCTGTACACCCAGACATAGCCGCCACTCTGTTTGACGACTCCGTACACGGTCGCAAGACCGAGGCCCGTTCCCTTCCCTTTTTCCTTGGTCGTGAAAAATGGCTCGAAAATGTGGGCCTGCGTCTTGGCGTCCATACCGAGGCCGTTGTCGGTGACCGCCAGCATCACGTACTTTCCGGGCGCCACGACCGCTGGTGAATGGGAGACCGAAGCGTCGAATTCCACGTTGGCGGTTTCGATCATCAGGCGTCCGCCCTTGGGCATCGCGTCGCGCGCATTGACCGCCAGATTCATCACCACCTGCTCGATCTGGCTGCGGTCGGCCTTTACCAGCCAGAGATCCGGCTTGGAAGAAGTTTCCAGCTCGATGTCCTCGCCGATCAGCCGTTGCAGCATCTTTTCCATGTCGGCGACCACGCTGTGGACGTTGAGCACCTTGGGCGCCAGAATCTGCTTGCGGCTGAACGCCAGCAATTGCTGCGTCAGCGCGGCGGCGCGCTGCGCGGCGGTCTGAATTTGCTCGGCGTTTCGGTGCAATGATTCGCCAACTGGGAGTCGGTCCGCCAGCAAATCGGCGTAGCCTTGTATCACCATCAGAAGATTATTGAAGTCGTGCGCGATTCCACCGGCGAGACGCCCCACGGCTTCCATCTTCTGAGCCTGGCGGAACTGCTCTTCCAGTTGCTTCCGGTCGGTGACGTCGAGCGCCATGCAGATCGCGCCCTGCACTTCCCCGGCGGCGTCGTGCAAAGGTTCGACGTGACAGGCGTAGGAGCCTTTTTTCCATTCCACTGGAAACGTCACGGGATCGCCGGCCACGGCCCGAAGATGCGCGGCGATCGGCGTAAACGACTGATCTTTTGTCTCGAAATAATCGGGGAGCAACATCCCCACGATCTGATTCGGCTTCAGACCCAGCCGCGCGAGCCCCGATCCGACGGCGGAAGTGAAACGGAGATTCTTGTCCACGGTCCAGAGCACGGCGGGCAGCTGTTCGATCAGGACGCGCAGGCGAGCCTCGCTCTCCCGCGCGCGCTCTTCCGAGCGCTTCCGTTCGATCGCCAGCGCGATCTGTCCACCGACGGAAGACAGAAATTCCAGGTCGCGCGAGGTGTAAACATTCGCGCGCTCGTAATTTTGGACGACCAGCACTCCGATCGTCTCGGCCGGGGTCCGCAGGGGAACACCAAGCCACGACGGACACTGTGTGCCCACCAGTTCCACTTCACCCTTGCTGGCTAGCTGATCGAATCGCGCCTTCGATATCAGCATCGCTTCGCCGGTGCGAAATACGTACGCAGTACAGCTCCGGTTTAGGTCTTCCAGTGCGTCCGGAGCCGGAGCCGCATCGTACCGGTCCACAAAGAACGGGAAGTGAAATTTGCCGGAGGCAGCGTCGCGCAGTGCCACGAAGCAATTGCTGGCGTCGAGCACCTTGCCGAGCGACACGTGAATCAGCCGCAACAGCGCGTCCAGATTGTCCGTGACGCTGACGGCGCGAATGATTTCCGTCGTCACCTGGCGGATCAGCTCGGACCGCTTGCGCTCGGTAATATCTTCCGCCGTGCCGTCGTGGCTCACGATCTTGCCGCTCGCATCGCGGATGGCCCGCACGTTCATCGAAATCCAAATCGTGCTGCCGTCACGGCGGAGCATGGGGCATTCAAACGCCTCCAGGAGGCCGCGCTCTTCGAGCCCTCGCTTCAGCTCGTTGCGTATTTCCGGATCCACGTAGAGTTGCTTGCCGATGTCGTAAACTTCCCGAATCATTTCTGCCGGTGACGAGTAGCCTGCGATGCGCGCCATCGCCGGATTCACGGTGACGAAGCGCCCTTCCGGCGTTGACTCGAAAAAGCCCTCCACCGCGCTCTCAAAGATGCGGCGGTATTTTTCCTCAGCTTTGTGTTGCGCTTCTTCGGCTCGGCCTCGTTCAGTGATGTCCTCGTAAATGCCGAACGTGCCGGTTTGCTTCCCGTTGACGATCAGCGGCACGCCGAGGATCCGCACGTCCACCAGCGAGCCGTCCCTTCGCCGGCGCTTGCTGATGTGACGCACGACCTCGCCCTTCATAACGCGCCGGATGAATCCCAGCAATTCGTCCGTCTGGTCCGGAGGCGCGAGCAGGGACTCAATCTCCGTTCCGATGATCTCCCCGCACCGATAGCCGAAAAGACGCTCAAACGCGGGATTGCAGGTCTGCACGCGCCGGTTCAAATCGAGCCCGACGATCGCGAGCGGGCTGTTCTCCGTCAGTGCGTTTGAATACGCCGCGTGCTCGGCCAATTTCTGCTCGGCGGCCCGGCGCTCGCTGATGTCCTGTGTGACGACCAGAACAGCGCCCTGACCGGCAAACGAGATTTCTTGGCTCGTCACATCCACGTCGAAGACCTCGCCGTTCTTCCGGCGATGCCGCACGTGACCCACGCCCGTCGGTGAGGTCCCGTTCTTTCGAATCGAATCGAGAAAGTCCGGCACATCCGCCGCCGGGCGTATCTCGGTGATCTTCATGCGCAGAAATTCATCCCGCGAATAGCCGTACTGCCGGACGGCGGCGGCGTTGACTTCAAGAAACCGCAGAGTGTCCTGGTGGCATATGTACATCGCCAGAGGATTGGTGGAGAAAACGATTTCGAATTGCTTGTCGGCAACCGCCGCGTTTCCGCCCGCTTCGGAAGTGTTCGTTTGTGGTTGTGGTGCGGACTTTCCGTCCGCACGCTTCAACGCGTGCGACGGACCAGTCTGCTTCGGACGAGGTGCCGAGTTCTTGCTGGACATGGTTGGCAGACAGTTGTCGGGCGGGAGTTTAGACGCTACTCCGCGGATGTTCCCCGCTTCCATTTATAGAGGCCGGTACCCTGTTCCACAATGGTACGTCGGTACCAAGTGGGGCCGTTGTTACAATAGGGTTTACATTTCGCCAACACAGAACTCTTTGATAAGCGGGGCCGAGGTCGGCCGGGGACCATCGCAGGTGCCGCGCGGAGGACCGAAGTGCAAATAGCACACGCACCGGGAGATTTGGCGCTGCGCGCCCCGCTCCAGTAAGATGGGAGCGCGACGAAATGCTGGTGTCCCAGGGAGAGCATGACCAAGCCTGACAAAACATCCAGCGGGAAAACGCCCGTTACCGGCGGACTGAAGGACGAATTTGAAGATCTGATCCGCGCCGAGGAATCCGATCCGTTCCGGCTCCTTGGCCCTCACTGGGTCGAGCGAGACGGCACGCGGTCGCTCGCGATCCGTGCCTTCCGGCCGGACGCCCGCGAGTTGACCGTGCTCTGGGGCGTCGGTCCGGCTCCGGCTGTCTATCCCGCCGCGCAGATCCATCCAGCAGGCGTCTTTGAGGCCGTCATCCCCGCCAGCGCGCTGGGATTGTCCGGCGGAGAACTCATCGCATCGCCGGCCTACCGCTTGCGATTCCGCTTCGCCGACGGCGCCGAATTTGAAACGTATGACGCGT
>JARLGK010000073.1 GCA_031296075.1 Candidatus Acidiferrales bacterium | reverse complement strand
TCACGGCACCGGATTTCCCGTACGGCAGCTCGGATTCGCGGCGCCCGCCGCGGGAAAAACCGGCACGTCTCGAGATGGTTGGTTCGCGGGATACACCTCAAACCTGCTCTGCGTCGTTTGGGTTGGCTTCGACGACAATCGTGATTTGGGTCTGGCGGGCGGCGCTGCCGCGGCGCCGATCTGGGGCGAGTTCATGAAGCGCGCCGTGGAGTTGCCGATGTATCGCAACACGCAATCGTTCGATCCGCCGGCGGGAATCATACAAGAGGCTGTCGATCCGCAAAGTGGAGAGCTCGCTACGCCATCGTGTCCGCAGGTAGCGAACGAATACTTCATTGCCGGCAGCGAGCCTACACAGTATTGCCAGCTTCACGGCGGGCAGAACGCGCAAAACGGCCAGGGCTGGCTGACGCACCTCTTCGGCAAGGAACAGAATTCCTCGGCGCCGCCCACGCCGACAGTCAATACTTCAGGCGAACCTCTCGGCGGTGCACAGAACCAGCGCCCGAAATCCGCGCAGACGGCCAAACCGGGGCAAAAGCCGGGCGAATCAGAAACTCCATCGGCCGAAGAGCCTGAGAAGAAAAAGGGATTGCTCGACCGGATATTTGGTATCTTCGGAGGAAGCAAGCAGCCTGCGGACAACTCGAAACCCAAGCCGTAGGGCCGCCCGCGGTGGCGCAGGTGCGCCAAGGAGCAGGGCAATGAGGCGTTTCGCCCTCTTCGCAATCCCATTCGTTCTACTTGCCGGAACTGTCCGAGCTCAACAGGTTCCCCAAGCCCCGCTCGGCACCACTCCTGCCGACACCGCCACCGAAGGCTCGAAAGCGTCCGCAATGACGCCCCGCGAAGTGGCTGAGATGCGCGCCGAGTTGATGATGGCCCGCAAGGAGTATGCCGAGGCCGCCAAAGCCTACCAGACCATTCTGATCGACGATCCTCGCAATGCGAAGCTTCTCAACTACGTTGGTATGGCCTATCAGCAGCTCGGCGACGCCGAACAAGCGGAACATTATTACAAGCTCGCCGCGCGCGCGGACAAGACTTCCGCGAACGCCCTGAACAATCTCGGCACCGTCGAGTATTCAAGCCAGCGTTACGGCAAGGCGATCAAGTATTACAAAAAGGCGATCGCCACGGGCAACGCCCTTCCCACGGTTTACACCAATCTTGGTTACGCCTATTGCAGCATCAAGGAGTTCCCGAAGGCGCTCGAAGTCTTCAACAAGGCCCTTGCGCTCGATCCCGAAGTCTTCGACCATAAGGGCACTTCCGGATCGGTCCTGCAACAACGCACTTCCGCCGATCCGGGTTCGCTGAATTTCACCCTAGCGAAATCCTTCGCGAGGATTGGCGATGCCGAGCGTGCCGCGCGTTACCTGAAACTGGCTCGCGACGAAGGCTACAAGCAATTCCGCTCCGCCGAGAAAGATCCCGATTTCGCGTCGGTGCTCAAGGACGCGCGCGTGCAGGAGGTGCTGCGGGTTCATCCCGCCTACGCCACGGAGCCTCCTCCCAAGCCTGCCACGAACTGACCGCTGCCAGCTCGACGCCGGTGCACCGCCGGGAGTGGCTAACTGAGCAGCATTTGGCGCAGAGCAACATCGCTGGTTCACACTAGCCACCGAACATGGCATCATAGGGAATGTAACAGTTGGAATTCGTGTGCGCGTGTGGCAGTGACTGAGGGCGACTGAATGGGCGTGCCTGTATCGCAGATGTGGACGGTCGCGTCTTACGTGATCGGCCAGCGGCTGAAAGGGCGGAAGCAGTATCCGCTCGTGCTGATGCTCGAGCCTTTGCTGCGCTGCAACTTAGCCTGCGCCGGCTGCGGGAAGATTCAGTATCCGGCTCACGTCCTGAAGAAGAACCTGAGTCCCGAAGAGTGTTTTCGCGCCGTGGATGAATGCGGCGCGCCCGTGGTCAGCATCCCGGGCGGCGAGCCCCTGCTGCATCCCCAAATTGCCGAAATTGTGAAGGGACTCGTCGCGCGCAAGAAATACGTCTACCTCTGCACCAACGCGCTGCTCCTCGCGAAGCGCCTCCACGAATTCATGCCCACGAAGTATCTGTCGTTTTCAGTCCACATGGATGGCGAGCGCGAGCACCACGATTTCTCGGTCTGCCGCGAAGGCACCTATGATGTCGCGGTGAACGGCATTCGTCTGGCGCTCGAGCGCGGCTTTCGCGTCACCACCAACACCACGCTGTTCGAGGGCGCCAATCCCGAGAGCGTCCGCCAATTCTTCGACGACATGATGGAGTTGGGCGTCGAGGGCATGATGCTTTCGCCCGGCTACACCTACAACAAAGCTCCGGACCAGGAGCATTTTCTGACGCGAAAGAAGACGCGCAATCTTTTCCGCGAAATCTTGAGCAACCGCGCTGAAAACTGGCGGTTCAACATGAGCCCGTTGTTTCTTGAATACCTCATGGGCAAGCGCCAGTATAAATGCACGCCGTGGGGCATGCCCACTTTCAACATCTTCGGCTGGCAGAAGCCCTGCTATCTATTGCAGGACGGCTATGCCGACACGTTCGACGAACTCATCCGCGAGACGGATTGGGATCGCTACGGCACCGAGAGCGGGAATCCCAAGTGCGCGAATTGCATGGTCCACAGCGGGTATGAAGCGACCGCCGTGAACGATACCTTCGGCTCCATCGGCGGATTCTTGAGCACCGTGCGCGCCACGCTGTTCAACCGGTACAAAGATCCCGACGTGATGGGCGGCGCCTCCGGCAATCCGGGGAAAGACTCCGGCCAGCTCGTGCAGATCATGACGTCCCCGAAGGCCTAGCGTTTTCAACTAGCCATGTCCGAAATCCACAGGACTTCCCCAGCCGAAGGCGACGAAGAGCATCTCGGTTTCGCCCACGAAAATCTCGAAGGCTGGATTCCCGCGCTTTCCACCGATGCCGAAATTCGCGAGGCCCTGGAGAAGGCGTTCGATTACCGCGGCGATTTGACCATCACGCTGAAGAGCGGCCAGAAAGTCGAAGGATATTTGTTCGATCGCAAGATCAAGGGACCGTCGCTCGCGGACTGCTTCGTCCGCGTGATGCCGAAGGACGGCACGGACAAAGTCTCGGTGCCTTACAGTGAAATCGCCGCGCTCGCGTTCACCGGACGCGACACCGCCGCGGGGAAAAGCTTCGCCGCCTGGGTGAAGAAGTACAACGAAAAGAAAGCGGCCGGCGAAACAAATGTCGGCATCGACGCCGAGCCCCTCGACTGACGTTTTTCCGCCCAAATCCTTCGCCCGCGATTTCCCCGTGTGCTTTGTGCCTTCTCTGTGAACTCTGTGTCAAGACTTTAGGCCAGACGATCTTTCGCGCCGCCAGTTCAATCCCTTGCTATACTACGCATCCGTGATGGCTTTCCAGTTATTGCGGCGACTGCTTCTCATTGTGTGTGCCGTCGTCGCGCCGTCGCTGGTCTTTGCCGCTCGTGCCGCGGCGCCCGTTTCCGCACCTGCCACTTCGCCGTCCCCAGCCACCGTCGTGCAGCTTCGGGTTGACGGCGATGTCGAACCGATCCTGGCCGAGTACCTCGTCAATGGAATCGAGCAGGCCGGCCGCGAGCACGCGACCTTGATCTTGATCACCATCAACACGCCCGGAGGCCTCGACACCTCCATGCGCTCGATCATCCAGGCGATTCTTAGTTCGCCGGTCCCGGTCGTCACTTTCGTCAATCCCACTGGATCGCGTGCCGCTTCCGCCGGTTTCTTCATACTGCTCTCCGCCGACGTCGCCGCCATGTCGCCCGGCACCGATACGGGCGCAGCGTCGCCAATCATGGAAATGTTCGGCCAGCCGGCCAAGATCGACGAAACGCTGCACAATAAGATTTTGAACGAAGCGACCGCGTACCTCCGCAGCTACGTCAGCAAGCGGAACAGGAATGCGGAATTGGCGGCCACGGCGGTCACCGACGCAAAGGCCTTCAGCGCGCAGGAAGCGCTCGATGGCAAGTTGATCGACTTCGTTGCGACGTCTCCCGAGGATCTGATCGCCAAGCTCGACGGCCGCACGATCACGCGTTTTGACGGCTCAACCGTGCAGCTCGCGCTCTCAAATGTCTCGACCGTGCCCGTCAGCATGACGGTCCGCGAAAAGTTTCTTTCGCGCATCGTGGAACCGGATGTTTTCTTCATCCTGTTGATCGCCGGCGCTCTCGGGATCTATACCGAGTTTACGCATCCCGGCCTTTTTGCCCCGGGCGTGATCGGCGCAATCGCGCTCGTGCTGGCCATCATTTCCATGCAGATGCTTCCCGTGAATTTAGCCGGACTGCTGCTCATCGTCCTCGCGCTGGGCCTGTTCGTCCTGGAGGCAAAGTATCCGACCCATGGTGTGCTCGGGGTAGGGGGCGTGATCTCGATGGTGTTGGGAGCACTCTTCCTGATTCGAACGCCGTGGACCGGCATGGGCGTCAGCCTGGGAACTGCGCTCGGCGTGGCGCTTCCGTTTGCGGTGATCGTGATCGTCTTGATGCGGCTCGTGCTGCGGTCGCGCTCGTGGAAGCAGGCAACTGGCAAAGAAGAGCTGCTGGCGGAGGAAGGGGAAGTCACCGAGCCGGTTGGCTCTGCGCCGGGAGAAGGTGTTGCGATCGGAATGGTGCGCATCCACGGCGAGTTGTGGCGCGCCGCGGGACCCGTGGGTCAAACGATTCCGAAAGGCGCGCGGGTGCGCGTGCGTAAAGTGGACGGGCTGACGCTCGAAGTCGAGCCGGTCAATCCTCGGCCCGCTTAGATTTGGAAGCCACGACGAACGTTTTCTTCGTCGTGGGATTCTTGCCCCAATGGTACGAAGGAGTCAGAGATGAATCTCGATTTTGTGACGCTCGGAATGGTGGCCGCTGTTCTCATCTTCCTATTCTGGTTTTTCAACTCGATTTACGTCATCAAGGAATGGGAACGCGGGGTGGTCCTGCGTCTGGGGAGGATGCTGCCCGAGGCCAAGGGGGCCGGATTGCAGCTCGTCCTCTACCCGATCGACAAGCTTACGCGAATTTCGTTGCGCATTGAGACGCTCGACGTCCCGCCGCAGGACGTGATCACGCGCGACAACGTTTCCGTGAAGGTGAATGCGGTCTGCTATTTCCGCGTGGTGGACGCAAATCTTGCGCTTTCGCAGGTGCAGAACTACCTGTACGCCACTTCGCAGCTCGCCCAGACCACGCTGCGCAGCCTGATCGGCCAGTTCGAGCTGGATGCCATTCTGTCGGAGCGCGAAAAGGTAAACGCGAAGCTGCAACAAATCCTTGACCAGGATACCGAGTCCTGGGGTATCAAGGTAACGAAGGTTGAGGTCAAGCAAGTCGATATTCCGGAGAACATGCAGCGCGCCATCGCCAAGCAGGCGGAGGCCGAGCGTGAACGCCGGGCGAAGATCATTCACGCCGAGGGCGAGTTTGAAGCATCGGCCAAACTGGCGGATGCGGCGGAGATCCTGGAAAGGCAGCCCGCGGCGATTCAGCTTCGCTATTTGCAGACGCTGACCGAAATCGGCGTCGAGAAGAATACGACGATCGTCTTCCCGCTGCCGGTGGACATTATTTCGCAGTGGGTCAAAGCGTTCGCCGAGAAGAAATAGAGGAAAATGGCTGGAAACGGAAAACGCGGAGGCGGTGACCGGGTGCTGGAAAGCAGGCACCTGGTGAGTCTTTTTCTGGGCGTCGTGTTGCTGTGCGGAGTTTTCTTCACGCTCGGCTACGTGATGGGCCACAACCAATACGGCGGCCCGGTGCACGCCGCGGACTCGCTTGAAAACGGCGCGACGTCCGTTCGCCCGTCGGTGAAACCGAAGGAAGTCGAGGCTCCGCCTGCAGCCGCGCCCGCTCCCGCAAATAACGAATGGGATTTCTACGCTAAGAAGAACGATAACCACATGGACCCGGTTGCCAAGCCGTCCGTAACCACGGCGGCTCCGTCCACGGCCGTTGCCATGCGCCCGACGAACTCCGCTCCTGCCGCGCACGTTGCCAATGCCAAGACGGTCCCGGCCGCCGCGCGTTTTCAGGCGCCTAGGATGATAAAAGGATCCGTCGTGCTGCAGATCGCCGCGCTCACGCATGAAAGCGACGCGCTGGCCATGGCCGGCGTTCTGCAGCAGAAGCATTTCCCGTCCTTCGTAGTGACGCCCTCGACCGACAACTTCTATCGCGTGCAGGTCGGACCGTATCCGGACGAGCGATCCGCCGAATCCGCCAAGGTCGCGCTTGACCACGCTGGTTTCATCGCCATCATCAAGCGCTAGTTCTGCCCTGCGAACGTCTTCTTGGAATTCGCGCCTCCGTCGAACGGTTTTTAGGAGGTCCCAGCTTCAGCTCCGACATAAAGACGGCGCGGAGCGCCTTCCTTTGCGCTGCATCTATCGCGGCAAGTTATTGAGTTTCGCCACGGCGGCCCGTTCCCCCCGGTGGCTCATAGCTGTACCGGTTTGTGCTGTACCGTACGAGAATGACTGCCAAATAGATGAGGCCTTGGTCCCGAAGGACAGTCCTCTTTTGCCCGGCTCCTGAGGTACACTGCCTTCCCAAATGAATTTTTCCTGGTATACGCGCACGCTGCTCGCCGCGGCGAGCGGCCTGACCCTCGCGCTCTCCTTCCCGAACTACAATCTCCCGCTCCTCGCATGGATTTCCATTTCACTGCTGATTCTCGCGTCGTTTCGGGCGCGGCCCGCCGTCGCGCCGCTCTACGGGTTGCTGCACGGGCTCGTCTTTTATCCGGTCTGCCTGCCGTGGATGGACGTTGTTGTGCGGCAATATGGCAATGTCGACGCATGGACCTCGGCCGGCCTGCTCGCGCTGGTCGGCATCGCGGGCGGCGCCGTCTGCGCCGTATTTTCGTGGGGCGTGGCCGTGACGTCGCGCAAGAGCGGATTGCTCGCCTGTATGCTGGCTCCCTTTCTGTGGGTGACACTCGAATTCGCTCGCGCTCATTTGCCCATCTTCGCTTTCCCGTGGAACCTCGCCGGCTACGCGGCCAGCGGTAATCTGCCGCTAGTGCAACTCACCGCCGTTACCGGAATCTACGGCCTAAGCTTCGTTGTCGTGGCATACGGCTCGATGGTTGCGTATGCGATCCTCTCCGGCCGCCAGCGCGCGTGGAAGTTCGTGCTTTCGTTCACGGCGCTCCTGTTCTTTGTCGCTGTAGGCGGCAGGTATCTGGTCCCTTCGGAAACGCCGCGTTTCGTCGCGCATCTGGTGCAAACGAACTTCGCGCAATCCTACGACTACCCCCCCGACTGGATGCAGGTGCACGCAAACGATCTCGACGAGCTCGGGCAGATCAGCGTGGATGCCGCGCGGCGCAATCCCGGCCTCATTGTGTGGCCCGAATCCCCGGCGCCTTTCAGTTTGCAGGACGCCGTCTTCGCCGCGCGTGTGCAACAGATCGCCCGGGATTCCGGCTCTGATTTTCTCGTCGGCGCAGAAGATTGGAAACGGATCGCGGCAGGGACCCGCAACGCGCCAGGAAAATGGGTGGCTACGAACAGCGCCGTGCTCCTGAACCCCTCGGGCGAGCGCATTTTCACCTACGACAAAATTCACCTCGTGCCCTTCGGCGAATATGTTCCCTTGCGCCGCTGGCTCACCTTCGCAGGCAAGCTCACGGCGGATATCGGCGATTTCACGCCCGGCTCGGTGTATGGCGTGGGCAAGCTGCCCGACGGCCGCTTCGGCTCCTTCATTTGCTTCGAAGCGACTTTCCCCGATGCCGTGCGCCGGTTCACCGCAGGCGGCGCCGAGCTGCTGATCAATATCTCCAACGACGGATGGTTCGGCCGCTCCTCCGCTCCCGCGCAGCATCTGATGATGGCCCGCGTCCGCGCGATCGAAAACAGGCGCTGGCTTCTCCGCGATACCAACAACGGCTTCACTGTCTCCGTCGATCCTTACGGCCGGATCGTCGCCGAGCTACCGACCGACATTCGCGGCCAGCTCGAAGCCCCCTACGACTTCCGCAGCGACCTCACGCTGTACGTCCGCTTCGGCGACTGGTTCGCCTGGCTCTGCGTCCTCGCATCGCTCGTGCTGCTGGGAATGGTGCTTGCGAGGAGTTGATTGTCGCTGCAGTTGCGGTCTTTTTCGTTGTCTTCGTAGACAGACGGCAAGGTCGCGCACGGGCCTAGCTATCCGCGACGGAATGTCCCTTAGTGAACAGACATTCCCGTCTCCATCTCCCAAACTGGCAGGTGCAGTGGGAATCGCAAACGAGGAGCCAATCATGATGAAAATGAAACCGAGCACGAAAGATAAGGCGGAAGGCAATCTTCACAAGTTGAAGGGAAAAGTGAAGGAAAAAGCCGGGCAACTGATGAACGATCCTGACCTCGAAGCGAAAGGCCTAGCAGAGAAGATAGCCGGGAAGATCCAAAAGAAAGTCGGACAGGTGGAGAAAGTTCTGGGCGAGTAGCCAGGCGGTTCCGCCCCTCCAGAGAATGATTCGTTCTTCAATGCGCTGGACTCGAACGCCAGCCGTGGCACGGGCGAAACGGTAAATACATCTTGTGATCTAACTAAAAGGAGATTCAAATGTTACTGCTAATTATTCTCTTGCTGCTCTTGTTCGGCGGTGGCGGCGGCTATTACGGATATTCCAGATGGGGAGCAGGCGGAGGACTTGGGATCGTCGGGACGATCCTGCTCATCGTGCTGGTGATTTACCTGTTCGGCGGATTGCGACTTTAGAACCGTCGAACGATGGATTCACGTTCTGTAGGGGCGAGTAACTATCGGTGTGAAGGTTGGCGCATCCGTCGCCAAGTGCGGGAAGGCTTCTGGCGCTGGCGGCACGACCGCCGCTAGCGCCATCGAGGAGCGAGTGCGGGCATTTCCCGGCGAACCTGGTCCCGCGGAATGGAGCGTATCTTGCACAGACGTAATTATCTTCAAATTATCCTGTTGTCTGGGCTTGTTCTATTGCTCACGGGTACCCTGCCGGCGCAGGGCACTCCCGACAAGACAAACAAGACGCTCGTCGTGAACGGGAAAACGGTCAGCTCGGAGCTGCTGCAGATAAACGGCCATTCGTACGTGGACATTGAAACTTTGGCTCAGATCACGAACGGTGCCGTCACCGTGGAGCCGACTCGAATCGTCCTGACGATCCCGAATTCGAATCCGGGTGCTGTTCCCAATCCGGTGCCTCCGCAAACAGCGCCAGGGCTTTCAAAGGACTTTGCGAGTGCCGCTGTCGCCGAATTGGCGGAAATGCGAGAGTGGCGGGGTGCGATCGGAACAATGATCACCTACGGGCTCGCCGTGAGCGGTTCGTGGTCTCAGGACTATCACAACAGGGTAGAGGCTGGTCTCGCACAGGCTGCCCTCGCTGCCTCGACCGACGCGGACCAAAATGCTCTCCCGTTGCTGAGGGGTGAGTTTGACAATCTGACGGCGTGGGCGAATGAAGTGCAGGCCGCGCGTCAGGCGCTCAATGGCGCAAAGACGGTGGACCCCAACGCCCTGCGGAACGATCCATCCCTGGCAAAAATCACGGACTGCGGCCGTTTTTTGAACGGCATGGTTGTCAGCGGAACTTTCGCTGACAATGCCAGCTGCGACTAGCGCCGCTGCTTTGAAACCACCGCTCGGCCGATACTCTCCGCCCGCAAATCGCGTCTTCCGCGAACAAGCGGATTTCCGAGTTTCGAATTTAGCTTATCGTATGTAGAATTCAGATATGGCTGAACACATCGAAGACCTGCAGCAGCGCTACGCCGATCTCCAGAAACGCATGGGGCTCGTGCGGAGCTTTCTTTGACGCCGAGTCTGCCCGCGCAAAGCTAACCGCCCTCGAAGAAAAAATAAACGCTCCCGATTTCTGGTCGGACCAGGAAAAGGCCCAGGCGCTCTTGCAGGAGCGCAAGCAGCTCGAAGAACGCGCTAACGGCGAAGCTGCGCTCGATAGCAAACGCAGCGACCTCGAAACCTATTTCCATCTCGCGCAGGAGGAATCGAACGACGCTCAGCGCGATTCGATCCTCGAAGACCTGGCCAAGGAACTCGCCGGCGTGGATGCCTACGTTTCCGACCTCGAGACGAAGACGCTGCTCGCGGGCGAAAGCGATCGTCTCAACGCCATTGTCACCATAAAACCCGGCGCGGGCGGCACCGAATCCCAGGATTGGGCGGAGATGCTCCTGCGCATGTATCTACGCTGGGCGGAGCAGAAGGGCATGAAAGCGAACATTCTCGACTCGACGCCCGGTGAAGAAGCGGGCATCAAGTCCGCCACCATACAGGTCGAGGGCGAGAACGCCTTTGGAATGCTGTCGGGCGAAAGCGGCGTGCATCGCCTCGTGCGCATTTCACCGTTTGACCAGCAGGCTCGCCGCCACACGTCGTTCGCGTCGGTTTTCGTCATCCCGGAAATCGACGACCGCATCGAGATCGTCGTGAAGCCCGAGGACCTCCGCATTGACACCTTCCGCGCCGGTGGTCACGGCGGCCAGAACGTCAATAAAGTTGAATCGGCGGTCCGCTTCACGCACCTGCCGACCGGGCTCGTCGTCACATGCCAGAATGAGCGCAGCCAGCACAAGAACCGTGAGTCGGCGATGAAGGTCTTGCGTTCCCGGCTCTACGAACTCGAGCTCGAAAAGCGGCGTGGAGACCAGCGCAAGCTCGACGCCACCAAGTCCGAGATCAGCTTCGGCAGCCAGATTCGCTCCTACGTGATGCAGCCCTACCAGATGATCAAGGACCACCGCACCAAGGTGGAACGCGGCGACATCCAGAAGGTGCTCGACGGCGACCTCGACCCGTTCATCCGCGCCTACCTCCTCTACCGTCGCGACGTCTCGGCGTAGCAAACATCCGCACTTCTGCCGAGGATGGGCGGCGCAAGACGCCATCTTGCCCGGTCGCCAGCCACCGAAGTCCTGCCTATGTATGCAGGCGTATCCATCGCTCGCAGGCATGCTCACAAGAATACAAATATGGACCGTCCGAATGACGCGCCCTCAGCTAGGCCATCACGCCGCAGCAAATATTCTTATGCTTATCAGCCATATCGCCTACCGCCGAGCGTAGCCCTGGCCGATCCTCGAGACCGTCACTCAGATATATGTATGCATTTTTATATTGACATGAACATTCTCTAATGATAAATCGCGCTCAAACGGGGAGTGCGCCGCACTTGGATTGGTAACTCAGCGGTGCGGGTGAGCGTGGAAAATGTCAATGGGCCCAGGCTCGTCGAAGTCTGCCTCATTAATGTTGCTTCGCGCCGCGTTTCTGGCAGCGCTGGCCATACCTTTCTTGTGCGTCCTTGTTGCTGGCAACTTATATGCGCAGGTGGAAAAAGCTACACTTTCCGGAACCGTCATGGATCCCAGCGGCGCGGTCATAGTCGACGCCAAGATCCAGGCGAAGAACGTCAACACCGGCGTCACCTATTCCAGCAGTACCGACGGGCAGGGACGCTACATTCTCCCAGAAATGCAGGTTGGCACTTACGAGGTCTCGGCCCAGAAGGCCGGCTTCCAGCAAATGGTGCAAACCGGCGTCGTGCTGAGTGTCGGCGCGCGGCCAATCCTGGACTTCAAACTGTCAGTGGGCCGATCCGAGCAAGTCATCGAGGTGGAGAGCGAGGCTTCCCGAGTCGATACGGAAACCGCTGCGGTGGGCCAACTGCTTTCGCCCAATCAAATGGAAAATCTGCCGTCCAACGGCCGCAATTTCACCGATCTGCTCAGCCTGGCGCCGGGCGTGGCGACGGTGCCTTCGAGCGGTGGTGGCGGCGGCCAGTCGGCCACCGTCTACGGTGAACAGACCAACTACTCCGTTTCCGGTTCGCGCCCGGTGGGATTGGCCTACATGCTGGATGACACCGACATCCGCGACGCGCTGGACCATGGCGCGGGCGTCAGCGTGATGGGGACTTCCCTCGGCATGGAGGCCATCCAGGAATTCTCGGTTCTGACCAACACCTACAGCGCGGAATTCGGCGGTACCGGCGCGGCCGTGAACGCGGTCACCAAGTCGGGCACCAACAGTCTGCACGGCTCGGCGTACGAATATCTCCGCAACAGCGTGTTGGACTCCAGTAACTACTTCGACGCCCCCGGGCAGAAACCGACTTTTAAGAGGAATCAATTCGGCGGCTCGCTAGGAGGTCCGATCAAGAAGGATAAAGCCTTCTTCTTCGTCAATTACGAGGGCCTGCGGGCGGGTACGGGCGAGACCTCGCGCGCGATTGTGCCTACCTCGTTGCCCGACCTCTTCGAGGCCGGCGGCATGACCTATAACGGCACCACGTGGGTCGGCAAGTACGGGCCGATCAGTCCGTTGACGGAAAGCATATTCGGCTTGTATCCGCTGGCCCAAAGCTCGTCTCAATGCCCGAACGTACAAGGCATAGTGTTTCTGCCGGGCACGGGCCTCTTCTGCTCACATGATCTTCAGATCGGCAACGAGGACTATGTGCTGGGACGCGCCGACTATACCTTGGGCACCAACGATAGTTTGTTCGCCCGCTACGTCCGGGAAAGCGCTTACCAGGTTCTGCCTTACGTCTATACTCCGGTCCCGGGATACCCGGAAATTGACCACGAGCGCAACCAGTACCTCACCATCGAAGAGCGGCATACATTTTCGCCCAGGATGCTCAACGAAGTCCGTTTCGGGTTCGTCCGGCTGTTTACGCTGACGGCGAACGGCGGCGTCAGCGGACCCCCTCTGCAATCGGCTCCCGGCCTGCAGGATATGGACTTTTCCCCCGGCCAGAATCTGTCCTCTCTGGGTCCTTCGCCTACCAGTCCAAGCCGGCCGGTCACCAACCGGTTTAGCGCTGGCGACGATGTCGTCGTGTCGATCGGTGCCCATAGCCTCCGCTTCGGGGCCACCGTAACCCGCGTGGAGTTGAATCAGTACTGGGACCAGTATCCCGGCGGCGCCTGGATCTTCGCGGACCTGAGTGGCGACACAATACCCGGAACACCGTTGGGTGGCTCGATGTACGGCTTCCCATTGCTGTGTGTGTGCGGGGCCGCCCCCACTTACAGCTATACGACACCGAGCGGGCAAAATTTTCCCTTCAACCCCTACCGCTACTGGCGCCAGACCTGGCTGGACCCTTACATCCAGGACGATTGGAACATCACTAAGAGACTTACCTTAAATCTCGGGCTACGCTACGCGTGGGCCAGCAACCCGACCACGGTCCATGAACCCGTGTTCGTGATCAACAACTTAACTGCGCCGACGACGACTGAATACGACTTTGTCACCGCGAAGCATCCCTTTACCAGCAATCCCAATAAATGGAATTTCGATCCGCGCATCGGCCTGGCTTGGGATCCGTTCGGGGATCACAAGACCTCCGTCCGCGCCGGCTTTGGCATGTTCCACGAGCCGGTCACCGCGCGTACCTATGCCCTCGACAACACGTCATTTCTCCCGAATGCCCCGCTGTTCTTTCTTTTCTTTAGCCCCGGTTTCCCCGCTCTGCCTTCCAGTCCCTCAGCAGCCAGCTCGATTGCCTGGTACTACGCGATCCTCCAGAATGTGGACACGGCGCCGTACGTTATGCAGTACAACCTGAACGTGCAGCGCGAACTGGGGCGCGGGACAGTGCTCACGGTGGGCTACAACGGTTCCTCGGGCAACCACCTGTTCTTTTGGGCGGACGCCAACCCTCCTCTAGCCTATGGCGATGCCACCTCCGCACAACTGAACGCGCCGGGAGCCAATGGCGCGCCGTCATTAGCGGCAACCTTTGCTGGCACCGGCGCCACCGGCCAAGGCACGCGGGGCACGGTGAGCAACCCGTTTTTGGGCTTGCACGTCAATCCCAACTTCGGAGCTGTGGAAGCGGTTCAACCTAGGGCACACTCCACCTACAACGCCTTGCAGGTCACCGTGAGCCGGCAGTTCGCCCGGGGCCTGGTCGGCAATGCGGGCTATACTTGGTCCAAGTGCTTGGATGATGCCTCGGCCACGATCAGCACGGAACAGGGCGAGTGGGCCGTCGTTGATGCCTACAACCCGAGCCTGGATAGAGGCCCCTGCAGCTTTAGCTCCAACCAGGTGTTTACCGCCAATGCCATTTATCGGCTGCCGTTTCAGGGCAACCGGTTGAAGGATGGCTGGCAAGTTAGCCCTATCGTCAGCGCCTATTCCGGCCTGCCCTTTAACGTCCAGACCATGTTCGGGGGCCTCTACCAATCTCAAACGGGTGGTGCCACCGAAGGCGAGCGCCCCGAGCGCGTTCCCGGCTGCAAAGCCATGGTCAGGAGCAAAACCGAGTGGTGGAATCCGGAATGCTTCGTGCTCCCGCCATTCGGCACCCTCGGCAATTCCGGCCGCGACTCGCTCAATAATCCTAATTTCGTCAATTCCGACTTCGCGCTCTTCAAGGACACTCGGCTGACCGAGAAGGTCACCATGCAGCTCCGGGCGGAGTTTTTCGACATCCTGAACCACCCCAACTTCGTTGTAGGCAACCAGGTCTACTTGATGGGCACGGCCGGCACCGTCCCGCCGGTAATACAGTCAGGCCCAAAGGTAGGCCAGCCGAATCCATTCTATTCGCAACTTTCCAATCCGGCTGCGTATGTGCCCCCGACCGCCACCACCGCCGGTGGCGTGCTCTGCAACCCGTCACAGGTAATCGGCGCTCCTGTCGTTGGCCCCTGCTACACCCCCACGACCGGGCTGGGCGTGACCATGCCGGGGACCAACGGTGGCCAACGCCAGATTCAATTCGCTGTAAGATTTATGTTCTAGGCCTCAAGCGACGGCGGGATCAACTTGGTAAACCCGGTCAAGGGCTATAGCAACTCCGGCGTTGGCGCGGTGCTGGGCCCCGGCCAGTTCAACTTGGATATTGCGGGTCACGTTCTAGCTAGACAGCCCCGCGACGGGCGCGGAACCAGTCGCGGTAAGTGCAGTGCACGGAGCCGGCGGGAGACTCCACCCACTCCCGCCGGCTTCTTTGTTTAATGCCGTTGATGGTTTGCTTTTCGACCGCGTATTGCGCCGTTCGACCTGCGTTTAAGGCTTTTCCGTGCACTTCGTTGACACACCTAAATGCCTATGCTAGCGTCACTAGTTTGAGTAGCCTGGGAAGCGCAACTTAGGCACGTAAATTCCCTCTTATTCCGCCGGAGGACACTGTTTTGGCACATTCCGATGATAAGTTCCTATTCACCTCGGAGTCTGTAACCGAGGGCCATCCCGATAAGATTGCGGACGCGGTTTCCGATGCGGTTCTCGACACCGTGCTCCAGCACGACCCCATGGGACGCGTCGGCTGCGAAACCCTGGTCACCACCGGCCTCGTCGTCATCGCCGGTGAAATCACGATCCAGCGGGAATTCCGCGGCGTCCTCGACTACGACACGATCGCGCGCGGCGTTATCAACGATATCGGCTACAACCGCGGCAAGTACGGCTTCGACTGCGAAACCTGCGCCGTCATGTCCGCCGTGAAGGGCCAGTCGCCCGACATCGCCATGGGCGTGGATACCGGCGGCGCCGGCGACCAGGGCATGATGTTCGGATATGCCTGCGACGAAACCCCCGAATTGATGCCCATGCCGATCCAGCTCGCGCACCAGTTGGTCTATAAGCTATCGGAAGTTCGCAAGAAAAATGAGGTCAATTTCCTCCGGCCCGACGGCAAGTCCCAGGTTTCGATCGAATACAGAGATGGCCGCCCGGTCCGCGTGGATACCGTGGTCATTTCGACGCAGCACAGCGACAGGGTTTCGCACGCCGATCTGCGCGACGCAATCGTCGAGAAGGTCATCAAGCCTGTCCTCCCCGCGAACATGTTCGACAAGACCACCAAGATCCACGTCAACCCGACCGGCCGTTTCGTTACCGGCGGTCCGATGGGCGACGCGGGTCTCACCGGCCGCAAGATCATCGTGGACACCTACGGCGGCTACGGTCGTCACGGTGGCGGCGCGTTCTCCGGCAAGGATCCCTCGAAGGTGGACCGTTCCGCCTGCTACATGGCCCGCTACGTGGCGAAGAATATCGTCGCCGCAGGCCTCGCTCGCAAAGTGGAAGTCCAGTTCGCTTACGCCATCGGCGTGGCCGAGCCGGTTTCGGTCATGGCGGATACCTTTGGCACCGGCACGATCCCGAACCATCAGATCACCGAGTTGATTCGCGCGTTCTTCAAGCTCACGCCCAAGGGCATCATCGAAACGCTCGATCTCCGGCGGCCGATTTACCGCCCGACTGCCGCGTACGGCCATTTCGGCCGAACCGGCCCGGGCTTTACCTGGGAGCGCACGGATAAGGCCGACGCCATCCGCAAGGAAGCGGCGTCGCGCGGTTCCGTCGCGGTGTCTCGCGCTTAGTTTCTCGTCCCCAATAGAATTAAAGGGAGTCTCTAGTGGAAACAGCGGTCAAGGTAAAAGGCGATGTGAAGGACCTTTCGCTCGCGGAACAGGGCAAGCGCAAGATCGAATGGGCGAATCAGCACATGCCCGTGCTGCAGTTGATCCGCAAGCGTTTCATCAAGGAACAGCCGCTCAAGGGCATTCGCATGGCGGCCTGTCTCCACGTCACCACCGAGACGGCCAACCTGGCGATCACGCTGCGTGACGGCGGCGCCGATCTCGTGGTTTGCGGCTCGAATCCTCTTTCGACGCAGGACGACACCGCAGCCGCTCTCATCAAAGAGTTCGGCATCCCGACCTACGCCATCAAGGGCGAGGACCACGCCACCTATTACGCGCACATCAACGCGGCGCTGGACCACAAACCCCAGATCACCATGGACGATGGCGCCGATCTCGTCACCCAGCTTCTCACCAAGCGCAAGAATCAGATTCCGGACGTCATCGGCGGCACCGAAGAAACCACCACCGGCGTCATCCGCCTCCGCGCCATGTCCAAGGACGGCACGCTCAAGTTCCCGGTCATCGCAGTCAACGACGCGCTCACCAAGCACTTCTTCGACAATCGCTACGGCACCGGCCAGTCCACTCTCGACGGAATTATTCGCGCCACGAATCTTCTGCTCGCGGGCTTGAAGCTGGTCGTCGCGGGCTACGGCTGGTGCGGTCGCGGCATCGCAATGCGCGCCAAGGGTATGGGCGCCGACGTAATCGTCACCGAAATTGATCCGACCAAGGCCATCGAAGCCGTTATGGACGGTTTCCGCGTGGTGCCCATGAACGAAGCGGCCAAGATCGGCGACATCTTCGTCACCGTCACCGGCAACAAGGCCGTTCTTGCCCACGAACATTTCGAAAGAATGAAGGACGGCGCGGTCATCAGCAATTCGGGCCACTTCAACGTCGAAATTGACATTCCTGCGCTCGAAAAGCTCTCCAGCGGCCATAAAGAGGCCCGCCCGTTCGTCGAGGAATATTCGATGAAGGACGGTCGCAGGATTTATCTCCTCGGCGAAGGCCGCCTTATCAATCTGGCCGCAGCCGAAGGCCACCCCGCTTCCGTGATGGACATGAGCTTCGCAAACCAGGCGCTGGCGGCCGAATACATGGTCAAGAACGCCAAGGATCTCAAGGCCCAGGTTTACTCCGTCCCCGAGCACCTGGATAAGCACATAGCCAAGCTCAAGCTCGATTCGATGAACGTGCTAATCGATAAGCTCACCCCGGAGCAGGAACACTACCTCGCATCCTGGGACGAGGGCACGTAGACTCGGAAATTCGAAGAACGGAACTCGAAACTCGAAAAACGGGTGGCCATCTCGCCACCCGTTTTTTTTTGCGCCTTGTCTTCGTAGGGGCACGGTATACCGTGCCCGGCGATGATTCTTGACGCGACTCTGCCCATCCGTTTCGATTTCACGTCCGCGCAGGTTTTGTAGCGGCCGCCGTTCAGGCGGGCGCTTTCGAGCCGATGCTTGCCCCGCGGTATCGCCACCCATCGGCCGCTGATTTCTCATGTAGCTCAGGTCTTTAGACCTGAAGTTTTTCGGCCTTCCGATTCACGCTTTGCGCCGTGTGCTGCTAAAATCCCATCGTTCATGGCTCCTCGCTCCATCGGCCTCGCGTTGGCCTGCACCGTCATCCTGGGAACCGGCCTGCGTCCATCGGCCGCCGTCGCACTTCAGCAGGACCAACCTCCACCGGCCGCGACCGCGCCCACACCGCAGCCCGATGTCCCTGAACTTCGCTTCACCGGTGAAGTCGCTCGCGGCCAGTCCTTCACCCGTGATATCGGGCATAACCTGACGTTCCGTATGACTCCCGCAACCGCCGACGAAGGCGGCGGCTGGGTTATCGAGATTCTTCCTCCGGTTGAGCCTACGGACGATCCCGTCGAATTCGCGGCCATCGCCACGCCCCCTTACCACGCCTATAACGATCGCTATCTCGCGGCCGCATTCGGTTACTCGGCGAAAGAAGCCGTTCAGACCCTGGTCCGAAAATTCAATTTCGTGCAGTCGGTCCTCGACGAGCAACGCGCGAACGAAGTGGTGAATGCCGGCCTCTACCCCAGCACCGTTTCCGAGGCCGACAAAGCCCGCATCGCGGTCGAAGCTGCCGCGCTAAATTTGGGGACCGGCGAGCTCCGCATCCTGCATTCGCGCATCACCACGGGAAAGAACGGTACTCCGGACACGATCGCCTGGGTCAAATTCGAGGTCGTGCTGAGTTTCTCTCCCGGACTCACATTGCAACAGGTTCTCGCGCCGGACCCGCCGGTATCCAAATCCAACCGTTAATTCGCGCGCTGGCCTTTCGGTCGTAGGGGCGTAGCACCGCTACGCCCGGCAATATTCCTTGGCACCGTGTGTCCATCGCCCTCGATCGCCCCCGGCCGCATCCCAGCGCATTCGCCGCGCCGCCGCGCCAAGCGCTCTCTCGCCAACCGCCGTTGTCAATTTGCTGTCGCCGCGATACCATCCGCCCAGCTTGCAGTCCGTTTTCAGGGGGAAGTCATGGCGAGGCGAATTCGCAGTTTGTGTGTATTCTCGTTCGTATTCTTGACGGCGCTGGCCCACGCAGCTGTTGCGCCGGAGCACTGGGTAGCCACTTGGGCCGCCTCCCCGCAGACGCCTCGCTTCGCGTTTCCGCGGTTTCCGACTCCGGCTCCGGCGCCGCCGGCAAACAACGCTCAGCCGGCGCCCACGGCTCCTGCTGCCCCCGCGCCACCAGCGCAGGGCAATCCGCCTCCCCCGCCCCTATTTCCCGCCCCGCCGACCATCAGCAAGCAGACCGTGCGCATGATCGTTCACACCAGCATCGGGGGCCACCGCGTCCGCGTGCAGTTTTCGAACGCGTTCGGCACGAGCGCCCTGCAAATCGGTGCGGCTCACATCGCGCTCCACGACAAGGACTCGGCCATCGTCGCCGGCTCCGACCACGCGCTTACCTTCAGCGGCAAGCCATCCGTCGCCATCCCGCCCGCAGCCGAGATTCTGAGCGATCCTCTTGACTTCGAAGTTCCGTCGCTCGGCGATCTGGTGATCAGCCTCTACGCTCCCGTCGAAGTCACCACTCCGACGATCCATCTCACCGGCCTGCACACCACCTATATCTCGCAGCCTGGTGACTTCACCAGCGCCCCCAGCATTGCGGACCCGACCACGCGCGAACTCTGGTATTGGGTCGCCGGAGTGGATGTCGTCGCGCCTCCCAAGTCCGCCGCCATCGTTGCCTTCGGCGATTCCATCACCGACGGAGCCACCTCCACGCCGAATACCAATAGCAGCTGGCCCAGCCAGCTGGCCGTGCGCCTCGCCGCGAACAAAGCCACCGCGAACCTCGCCATCGTCAACGAAGGCATTTCCGGCAACCGCCTCCTCAATGACGGCGCCGGGGTCTCCGCGCTGGCCCGTTTCGACCGCGACGTCCTCAGCCAGCCGGGCGTGAAATGGCTGATCGTTCTCGAGGGTATCAATGACATTGGCCTCGGCAACCTGCCGGGCGCTCCGCCAGCCGAGGCGCCTACCGTGGATGACTTGATCGCCGCGCACAAGCAGATCATCGAGCGCGCCCACATGCACGGCATCAAAGTCATCGGCGCCACGCTCACGCCCTATGTCGGTGCGGCCTACGCGACGGACCGCGGCGAAGCCATGCGCGAGGCGGCGAATAGCTGGATTCGCACGAGCAAGGCCTATGACGCGGTCATCGACTTCGACGCGGTCGTGCGCGATCCCGCCAATCCCAACCAGATTCGCGCGTCATATAACATCCGCGACCACCTGCACCCCAACGACGAAGGCTACAAAGCCATGGCCGCCGCCGTCGATCTGGGACTGTTCACAACCAAGTAAAAGGCAGTCGCCCATCAGCTCGGGCTATGTGGAGTGCGGTGGCTCGCCACCGCTGTTTGTGGGCGAGGCTCGCCTCACCCACTCCCCGCGCAAGGAGTTCTTCGTAGGGCCATCCGCCGCGGCGGATGCCCGCCAATGTTCCTTGGCGACGCGTCGTCCATTCGCCTCGGCGCTGGGCGCATGTGGAGTGCGGGAGCTTGCTCTCGCTGTTTGTGCAGAATGGGCTCCCAGGTCGACGGTCAGTCGAGCCTGGGAGATCAGATGCTCGCCTCGCCCACTCCCGAAGTCCCGATGAGCGCCCTTGTGCCGATATCTCGCGAGCGGTGGCTACGGAACAGGGCTAGTTCTACTCAGCACGGCCGCGCGCCACGCCCACTCCCCGCGCGAGAAGTTTTTCGTAGGGGCACGACATGTCTTGCCCGGCAATGTTTCTTGGCGGCGCGTCGTCCATTCGCTTCGGCGCTAGGCGCATGTGGAGTGCGGTGACTTGCCACCGCCGCGCCAATTCAACTCGGCGGATCGTCGTCGCTGAGCTTCTTCAATTTCACTGCCAGATAAACGCATGCCGCACGCCGTTCGCATCGGAGTAAAGTCCGGCTACCGCCCCATTCGCGTTGATGCTGCGCGGAATCGTCCCAAGGTTCGTGTTCGAAAGAGGCAATTGCGCAGCGTCGGGATCATCGAAACTTGTGAATGTGCCGTTCGGCTGGCGAAGATACCCATGCCTCACCAGGTTTGCGTCCCGGTATTCCCCAACGACCATGCCGCTGTCGTTGATGGCATTGGCGAAGGACGTATGTGCCCCCGATTGGGGCGGATCGAAGACCGTGTACGACCCATCGGCATTGCGAATCACGCTGTGGGTCGTGCCCACTCCGTTGATCACACCCACGTTGATGCCGCCCACGATCACGCCGTTCGCGTTGATCGCCACCGGTTCAGTGCCTTCGTTCGCGGCGGTTCCTGCGCCCGGCGCGTCCAAGGTCGTTATCGTGCCGTTCGCGTCGCGCAGAAAACCGTGATGGACGCTGTTTGCGTCCGTGTACTCGCCCGTGATCTCGCCGCTCGCATTGATCCCGTAGGCCAGCGCGCCCTGAATCCCGCTCGGACTCCCGGTCGGATCGATCAGCGTAAACGTTCCATTCGCGGAGCGCACATAAGCATGGTTGCCGTTCAGGTCGATCACTGCTCCCGCGATCACGCCGCCGTCGTTGATGCACAACGCGGTGGAGCCGCTGCTGTTCGGCGGGTCGAATTCCGTCATGGTCCCACCCGAACTCAGCAGAAAGCTGTGCAGGAACTGCCCGTCGGAGTAGTATCCGACCGATACCCCCGATGCGTTCATCGCGGTTATCAGCGTCCCGTTATTTTGAGTCGGAGCCGCGCCTGGCGCGTCGATGGTCGCGAACTGGCCGACGGACGTTCGCACGAAACCGTGAAATACTCCGGCGGCGTCGATGACGTATCCGATTACGTTGTCGTTGGCTGTGACCCCAACGCCAAACGTTCCCTCCGGCGTCGTCGTGCCCGCTCCCGGCGCATCGATATTGGTGAATGTTGGGGGTGGAGGTCCTCCTCCGCCGGGATTGCCGGACGAGCCGCCTCCACATCCCGCCGCCGCGCCGACAAGCAGCACAACCAGAATCGCGGCCGGCACAGGCGCTCTCAAGCGCCCTCGACAGCGAAAATTTTTCCGATGCCTGACGTCTCGGTTCATGACCCCCTCCACGCCTCGATTGTTCCTAGGGGACGATATGCGACGTGGATTATACACAAGATTACTAGCCTCGGTAACAATGCCCCGCGCCCGCAGGCCCGACCGTCACCGCGCGGACAGTCCTATGTAGAGGCACGGCATGCCGTCCCCGGCAATGTTCCTTGGCGCGATGCGGCCCATCCACGCGGAACGATCGCCGTCGCGAATTATGTAGCTCAGGTCTTTAGACCTGAGGCCGTTCGGCCCGTCTTGGTTCTTCTCACTCCTTACAAAATTCTTTACACAACCTCACCCTTGCACTCTCCCCGCTTTCCTCTAAGATGGTTCTGTGAATTCTGGACCGATATCGTCGAAAACGCAGGGCAGCGCCGATCACTTCGGCGATGCGATACTTTCGCCAAAATTACTCGACACACCATGCCGAGTCATTTTCGTCGTAAGTCATAGAAAACAAACGAAAGCACGCCCTGGGAAGTGTCACACTTTTTCGAGGGGCTTGAGAGCACATCAATGCACGACCTAGCCCATCTCGCGATCGAAACGGCGAAGCGCCGCAGCGCTTCCTACGCCGACGTTCGCGTGATGGACATTCGCCATCGCGATATTTCCACCAAGAACGGCGAAGTCGGCACGCTTGCGGAATCGGAGTCGCTCGGCATTGGCATTCGCGTCATCGCCGGCGGCGCGTGGGGATTTTCCTCGACCGACTTGCTGACAAACGAAGGCGTGCAGGCCTGCGCCGCCGAAGCCGTCTCGATCGCCAAGGCCTCCGCTCTCGCAAAGCGCGAAGATGTTTCGCTCGCGCCCGAGAAATCCCACGTGGACACCTGGCAGAATCCGTTTCTCAAGGATCCGTTCCGCGTTCCTGTCGAGCAGCAGATCGATCTGTTGCTTGCCGCGGATAAAGAGATGCGTCGCGTGAAGGGCGTCACCGTTGCCGAAGGCTCCATGTCCTTCCGCCGCATTGAGCAGCTGTTCGCCTCCAGCACCGGCTCCTCGATTCATCAGATCAAGATGCAATCCGGCGCGGGGATCGTGGCCACCAGTTTCGCGGGCACCGAGATCCAGAAGCGGTCGTACCCGAATAGCTTCGGCGGACAGCACATGCTCCAGGGCTACGAGCTGATCGAGTCGCTCGACCTGGCGGGCAACGCGGGACGCATCGCGGAAGAGTGCGTCGCGCTGCACTCCGCGGCGCAGTGTCCCGAGGGCCAGCAGACCATCATCCTCGGCAGCTCGCAGCTCGGCTTGCAGATTCACGAGTCCATCGGCCATCCGATCGAACTCGACCGCGTCCTCGGCATGGAAGCGAACTTCGCGGGCATGAGCTTCCTCACCACCGAAAAGTTGCGCAAATTGAAATACGGTTCCGACATCGTCAACGTCGTCGCCGACGCGCGCCTCGAGCACGGCCCCGGACTCGGAACATTCGCTTACGATGACGAAGGGGTTCCCGCGCAGTGCACGCCGATTATCACGAACGGACTCTTCACTGGCTACTTGAGCAGCCGCGAAACCGCGTCATCCATCGGCGAAAAGCGTTCCGGCGGCACGATGCGCTGCGAAAGCTGGAACCGCCTGCCCATGATCCGCATGACCAATATCAGCATCAACCCGGGCACGTGGAAATACGACGATCTGATCGCGGACACGGACGACGCGATTCTGATGGAAACGAATCGCTCCTGGTCCATCGACGACAAGCGCTATCATTTCCAGTTTTCGACCGAAATCGGCTGGGAAATTAAGGGCGGGAAGCAGGGCCGCATGATCAAGAATCCAAGCTACAGCGGAATCACCACGGAATTCTGGAACAGCTGCGACGCCATCTGCTCGCGCGATTATTGGACGCTGTGGGGCACGCCCAACTGCGGCAAGGGCCAGCCCCAGCAGGTAATGGGCACGGGGCACGGAGCCTCCCCGGCGCGATTCCGCAACATTAAAGTCGGCGTCGCCTTCGCGAAATGACAACGACGGCTGAAAAGTTGAGGCTGTCTGCTGCGGGAAGGCGCGCGCTTTCATTCCCTCTGGCCGACGCCCATTTTGTTGTCATCCCGAGCGAAGCGAGGGATCTCTCTTGTCTATGAAGCCTACTGCACAACTGTCGCTCGCGGAACTGGAACGCATCGGCGCGAAAATCCTCAAGCTGAGCGAAGCGGACGAAACCGAAGTGGACGTCAGCGCCGCAACCGACGCGCTCACGCGCTTCGCCAACAACACGATCCATCAGAATGTTGCCGAACATACGCTCGGCATCTCCGTCCGCGCCGTGGTCGATGGCCGCACCGCTCGCTCGTCCACAAACAAGACATACGACGAATCGCTTCGCCGCGTGGTGGCGTCCGCCGTCACCCTCGCGCGCCACCAGCCCGAGAATCCCGATCTCCTGCCGCTGCTCGGCAAGCAGAAATATCAAAAGGTCTCGCGCTATTTTTCGGCCACCGCCGAAACCACGCCGCAGGACCGCGCCCGCGCCGTCACCCGCGTGTGCAAGATGGCGGACAAGAACAAGCAGACCACTGCTGGAATTTTCGCGAGCGGCTCGTTGAATTCGGTGATGGCCAATTCAAAAGGGCTTTTCGCCAGCCACCGCCAGACTCGCTCGGAATTCTCCGTCACGATTCTGGAAGAGCACTCCTCCGGCTGGGCGAAGTCGAATTCGCCCGATATTCGCAAGCTCGATCCCGAGGAACTGGCCGAGCGGGCGGCGCGAACGGCGGCCGGCTCGCGCGCGCCGCGCGAAATTCCCGCGGGCCGCTACACCACGATCTTGAGGCCTTCGGCCGTCCTCGATCTAGTCGGTTTTCTTTTTTATGATTTTGCGGGCACCGCCGTCCTCGACAAGCGCTCCTGTCTGACGGGACGCATGGGCAAAAAACTCTTCGGCGACAACATCACCATCTGGGACGACGCGTATCATCCGCTGCAAAGCGGCGCGCCATACGATGGCGAAGGCCTGCCCCGACAGAAAGTACTGCTCGTCGATCGCGGCGTGCCGAAGAATCTGGTTTATTCTCGGGCGACCGCGAAGAAAATGAAGGCCAAGCCGACCGGACACGGCTTTTCGCTTCCCAATGAGTATGGCGAAGCGCCGATGAATCTGGTTTTATCGGGCGGCGATAAATCCACCGAGGAAATGATCCGCACCACGGAGCGCGGCATCCTGGTCACGCGCCTCTGGTACATCCGCGAAGTGGATCCCTACCAGAAAATCCTCACGGGAATGACGCGCGATGGAACGTTCCTGATCGAAAACGGCAACGTTTCCGGCGGCGTGCGGAATTTCCGCTTCAATCAGAGCATCATCGAGATGCTGTCGAATGTCGAGATGATGGGCCCGGCGGTGCGCGCGGCCGGCGAAGAATCTTTTGAGATGGTCGTGCCGACCATGAAGGTCCGCGACTTCCACTTCAGCGAAGTGACGAAGTTCTAGAATTTCGGCTTCGCTCGCGTTTCTCCAACTCATTGCGATATAAGGACTTCGGAGAGGGCGCCGAAACGGTGCGGCGTGCGTCTTTTCACGCGGCCGCTGCGTAGTACTGATATGACGGGTTCGATCGCGTTCGTTTGGGAGGGGCGATTGGGAATCGACGCCGCCGTTCAGCAGCTTCGGCGCGGTGACCCGGACGCGCTGGCCACACTGATGGCGCGTTATCAGAATCGCATTTACCGCTACCTACTGCGCCTGGTACGGCAGCCGGCCGACGCAGATGATCTCTTTCAGCAGACTTGGCTCCGCGTCGCGGAAAAAATCCGGAGTTTCGATACGTCTCGCAATTTCGATGCGTGGCTTTTCACGCTGGCGAGAAATCTGGCGTTCGATCACCTGCGGCGAACCCGGCCGCGCAGCCTCGACGAGCCGGTCGGCGATTCGCCGGAAGATACGATGGTTTCGCGGCTCGCTTCGGGCGATCCCGGGCCATTCGAGCTGCTGCTGGCGACCGAGCGCGCGAGCCGGTTGGCCGGAGCACTCGAAAATCTGCCGGTGACCTATCGCGAGGTGCTCACATTGCGCTTTGAGGAAGAGATGAAACTGGAAGAGATCGCGCTCGTGCTGGCGGCGCCGCTTTCGACGGTGAAGTCACGGCTGCGCCGGTCGCTCGAACAGCTGCGCGAGATGCTTGAAGCGGACGATGCCGGCGAGGTGCGCGCATGAGCCGCCCGGACGAACACGCTGAAATCCGCGCGCAGCTGGCGCAGCTGGTTGCGGGTGGGCTCGACGCAGACGCCGAGGCGCGCATCGGGCGTCATACCGCGACTTGTCCGAGCTGCGCCGCGGAGCTCGAATGCTGGCAGCTGATCACCGGCGGACTCCGCCGTCTACGCACGCCGCAACCGTCGCCGGCGCTTTTCGAGCGCGCTCGCGCAGTGGCGGCCGCGCAGCTCACCGTGCAAGCCGAGCAGCGCCAGAACCGAATGATGCTGGTCCCGCTGATCGTTTTTTCATGGGTGGTGACGGTCGCAGGATGGCCGGTCTTTCGCTTCGCAACCGGCGGGCTGCTTTCGCTGCTGGACATCCATTTTCGCCAGATATGGCTGCTCTTCGCGGTTTTTTCAGCGCTTACGTGGCTGGCGGGCGGCAGCGCCGCCGTGCTGCTTTCGCTGCGCCGTCCGCATGAACGGAGGCTCGCATGAACGATTCTCGAAACAAGACATCCGTAATTCCGAAGTTCGTCTACGCGCTCGCGGGCGTCGCGTATGTGGCGGGATATCTGGCGATGAGGTACGCCGCGATTCCCAGCGATCCAAAAAGCGTGGATTGGCCCGAGGGCGGAAAGGTTTTGCTGAGTCTTTTCATTCCGCTCATCATCGTCGGTTACATTCTTTTGATCGGTTACGTCTATGGCGACGCCAAGCGCCGCCTCATGCGGGCCTGGTTGTGGACCTTGCTCGCAATTTTCATTCCCAACGCGATCGGGATCATTCTGTACTTCCTCCTCCGCGATCCGCTGCCGTTTTATTGCTCGAAATGCGGCGCGTCGGTAAAGTCGGCGTACACGTTTTGTCCAAATTGCGCCACGTCCTTGCGGCCTACGTGTTCGCAATGCGGACGCGGCATCGAGCGCGGCTGGGCGTACTGCCCGCATTGCGGTGCAGCCGTAACCGGTCAGAATAGGGCAGCTCCGCAGGCTGGTTCGCCGACTTCGCAGCCGCTTTAGAGGGAACGGATTAGAGGGATTTGTGCGACAGAAGGGAAGACCGATCGCGCCGTTAGTCGGTGAATTGCAAACTTGAAATCGCCCGGGCAATGACGTTTTCCTGGATCTGCACCAGGTCATTGTCCGCGCGGGTCATGCCGAAGATGGTGTAGAGCTTTGCACCGCGCGGCACGAGCACGACCACTCCGGACCAGTCGTGCTGGTCCACACTGCCGCGGAACGTGTGTTCCGTTGCCGCCGCGCCGGACACTGTGATCTGTTTTTCGTCCATTGGCCGAAAATTCTCCATCACATCGCGCAGGCGGCGCTCCGTCGTGTCCATCGCGGTCGCCAGTGATTTTCCAGCCGGCTCCTGGCCGATCAGAAGGTAGGTCGTGTCATCGCCCGTGCCCATCGCGGTAATCGCGCCCGGAAGCACCGCCGGCGCCGTCGCGATCACGTCCCAGGTCGGCGGCTTGTACATGTGGAAGCGATAAGTTTCATTCGTGTAGGTGTTGCCGTTGACGGATTCGCGAATTGGCTCCGGCGCGGGTGGCTTGGGCGGCGCGGCGCTGGCCACGGGAACTGCGGCTGCTGCTGGCGGCGCTGCTGCTTTGGCGATTGGCGCTGCGGCTGGCGGCGTCGTTTTGGCGACCGGCGCGGGAGTCGGCGCGGGCGAAGCAATCTTTGCGATTTTGGTTGCAGACGCCGGCGGCGGAGCAGCTTTAGCGACCGGCTCGGCAGTAGTCCCAGCCATTGCTGGCAGCGGCGGCGCGGAGGCGGCCTTCAAGGATTCGGATTTCGGCTTTTCAGCGGGCGAGGTTTTTTCGGCGGCTGGCTCGGGACTTTTTTCCGCGGCAACTTTGGGCGCGTCCGACATCGCAATCGAGACGACCTGGTCCTTCTGCACGACCGCGAAGCCGTAGCTGGTTTTCACCTTGAACGAGTTTTCTTCGAAGCCGACGATGGTGCCGGAAATCTTCGAGCCGTCCTTGAGTTTCAGATCATCGGCGCTCAACTGTCGCGGAGCGAGCAGCACGGCGGACATCGCGACGCACACCGGCAAGACCAGCGCGGCAGTCCCAAGGAGTGAAATTCCCCGCTTCATGTAATTCAGTATGGGTGCCGGCCATCTGCGCGGCAAGCTCCTCGGCCGCGGTGTTGCCGGGTTAGTCAGCATCAGCGTTTGCGGCTGGGACGAGCAGGGGAGCGGCGTGGCTTCGACTTACTTTTCGAGGATTGCTTCGGCGCCGGTTTGGTTTTCGCCTGCATGGCGAGCAATTCGCGCAGCAGTTCCTTGAACTCGTCTTCGAGTACCTGGAATTCCGCGGCGGCGCCGCCCAGGCTGTTGAGACGTCCCATGGCCTGCAGGTTGCGCGCCGTGCCCGCAGCCTTTTGCGCGCCGACCAGAGCAAGCGAACCCTTCAGCGCATGCGCGGCCGTACCGAGACTCGCGGCGTCTCTCTGTGACACCGCGCGGCCGATGGCGGAGAGTTTCTCCGGGGCATCCGCCAGGAATGTCTTCAGGAGCGACTGGGCGATTCTCTGGTTGCCACCGGTCACACGGTCGAGGTGCGCCGCCAGATCTCCCGGAGTTCGTTCGGGCGCAGCGGAATCCGCCGGCTCGGGGAAGGATGGCTGCCTGCGCGCCAACGCTGCGAGCACACTGAAAAGCTCCGCCATGCGAATTGGCTTGGAGAAAAACGCGTCCATGCCGGCCGCGAGGCATCGCTGTTCATCCTCTTGGGTATTGTTTCCGGAAATTCCAATGATGATGGGGCGCTTTTCGCCGGCAACCGCCGCCTGCAGAATCGCGCGCGTGGCTTCGAGCCCGCTCATGCCGGGCATTTCTTCGTCCATCAATACAATTTCAAATCTGTCTTTTGCGAGCGCATCCAGCGCCTCGCGCCCGTCGAACACAGCGGTGACGGAGTGCCCGCTGTGACGCAAGAGTTCCGTCAGTAGCTCGCGGCTGCCGGCGTCGTCATCAGCTATGAGGATACGCATGGTTGATCCGCCCGGCCGCGGCAAACGAGACAGCCCGCGGTAGGTCTGCCCCAACAGGATCAACTTGCCGCGCTCTTGCCGCAAGGTATTTTGTGAGGGGGTGAGTTTGAGGTGTAACCGCGCCCAAAGCGTCACGGGAATCAGCGATCGAGAAATGCGCGGAGGCGGGCGTGGCCGGCGCGGCTGACGGGGAGCTGCGTTCCGCCGGCGAGTACAGCGACGTGGGTGTCCTTGCCGAACGGTTCGATCTTGACGACGCGTTCGAGATTGACGATGCAGGAACGGTGAATGCGGAGAAACCGCGACGGGTCGAGCGCGGCCTCCAGACTGGAGATGGTCTGCTGCTTCAGGTGCTTCTTGCCGCCCGAGGCGAGAGCGACGTAGTCGTCTTGTGCTTCCGCGTAGTCGAGTTTTGCAACCGGGATGATGAAGACGCTCGTGCCGTCGCGAACTGGGATGCGATCCAGATACTGCGAGGGCGGCCGCGCGCTGGCCGCAAGCTCCATGGCGGGGAGCGGCGCCGTCTGCAATTTGCCCGAAAGCCGTTCCTTGGCGCGCTCCAGCGCCGCATTAAAACGCTCGGCGCCGATCGGTTTCAGCAGGTAGTCCACGGCGTGAACTTCAAAGGCGCGGATGGCGAACGCGTCGTAAGCCGTGACGAAGACGACGGCCCGATTGGCGCCGATGAGTTCGAGAACCTCGAAGCCGTCGAGTTTTGGCATCTGAATGTCGAGAAACAGGAGATCGGGCTCGAGTTCCGTCGCGCATTTCACGGCTTCGAAACCATTGGCGCATTCGGCGACGATTTCGATGTCCGGGTGCGCGGAAAGGAATTCACGAAGCACCTGGCGGGCCAGGTCTTCGTCGTCCACAATCAGCGTCCGGATTTTCTTGCTCGTGTCAGAGGTCACGGTACGCGCTCCTTTGATTCGGCCGGCAAACTGATCGCGACGCGGAAACAGGATCCGTCAACGCTGGTGGCGAACTTTGCCCGGTTGCCGTAGCGCGCTTCGAGGCGCTGGCGGACGTTCGCGAGTCCCACGCCGCTCTTGCGGCGCGGCGGGGCCTCGGGGTCGAAAAGGTTCTCGACGACGATCGAAAGCTCGCCATCGCGGCGTTCGGCCGCCAGCCTGATCCATCCACCCTCGACCAGGTTGGCAATTCCGTGCCCCACGGCATTTTCCACCAGCGGCTGAAGCAGCAGCGGCGGCACCTGCGCGTCAAGAGCTTCCGGGTCTATCTTTTCTTCCATCTGCAGGCGCGCGCCGTAGCGGATTTTCTCCACCGCCAGAAAAGCGTGGATGAGCGAAATTTCTTCCTCCAGTGGAATCGCGGCCTTTTCGCCGAGACCCAGAGTGCGCCTCAGGAAGTCGCCCAGCAGGATGCACATTTCGCGGGCCTTGGGCGCGTCCGAAGTGGTCAAAGCGCTGATCGAGTTCAAGCTGTTGAAGAGGAAGTGCGGATTGACCTGCGCCTTGAGCGCCCGCAATTCCGCCTCGCGCGCGAGGACGCTTGCTTGCATCACGCGTGCCTCCGCCTCGCGCGAGGCTTCCACCGCCAGCAGCACGTAATGAAATCCAACCGCGAGGAGATAGAGAAGGACGCCGGTGGCGAACAGGAGAGGAAAGTCCTTCGTGAGTCGCGTGTCGATTCCGCGATAGTCGTCCAGACTCGCGAGCATGCGCCCCAGAATTCTGGCGGCGAACAACCACAGCCCGCTCGCCACCAGCGCGCCCGCTACGTGCGTGAACAGGAAACGCGACAGACCGGATTGCTCGAGAGGCGTGGCCTGGCACGGATACCACGCCGCGAGACACACGAATGCGTACAAAAGGCATAGGACGAACGCGACGGTGGTGGCTTCGAGCCACGACAAGCCGCCCGGGACAGCCAGAAGGTAAGTGAGCATTCCCGCGAGGGGAATCCAGCCCAGGAGGTAGAGGAGCAGCCGGCGGAGTTGGGCGAGAATGGGATGCATAGGAGCGGCTAATTCTTGATGTTCATGCCCCCGAAAATTGCGACACCCTTGATGATTAGTTTCTTCGGTTGCGGGACAGCCGCGCCGCCCACGGTTGACGCGCCGGCGCTTGGAACCTCGGGATGGCGCGTCCGGTCGCCGCAACCTCCGAAGATTCCAACGGTCTCCATGACGACTTCCCAGTTCGGGGGAATTCGAATATCGCCGCCGCCGAAAATGGTAACGACTTCGATTTCCACGACGTTGCCCAGCATGTCCGCTTCCCGCAGATCGATGTCGAAGCCGCCGAAGATGCTCACGATTTCGCCGCCAACGAAATTCTTCGCGACGATGCGCCGCTTGCCGCCCCAAAAAATATTGACCTCGTTCAATCGCGGAGCCGAATTCTCAGACGCACGGTATCTGTCTTCCCATCCGCGGTGAATGTGGTCGCTAATTTCTTCCATGCGCCGATGGAATTCGCTCCAGGGTTTTTCGCCGTGCCACTCCGGCCCCGGCCCGGGGCCCGCTGCGAAATTTGAGTGCGTCTGGGGCGGGGCCCAGTTGGGGGGCACGCCGCTCGGAGCGCCGACAGGGGGCCCGTAGTTGGGCGCGGCGGTGCCAGAAGCGCTGCTCGACGCGCCAGCGCCGGGATTTCCTCCCGGCGCGGCAGTGGTCTCCGGCGCTGTCCAGGGCGGCGTTCCGGGCGGGGATCCGGGTGGCGGCCCAGGCGGAAAGTCAGGTGGAGATCCCGGCATGGGAGGAACGTCCCAGCGGTTCCGGTTCTCGTATCTGTGCAAGATTAAGAGGATGCCCGCGCAAATCAGGAAAACGGGCCATACCACTTCGATGCGGATGTGGCTGAGTCCGAGTTCCTGCAATTGAAAGGAAATTCCGAGCAAAATCAGAAAGCCGCCCCAAAACCAGCCGGTCGTACCGCGATGCCGCGAGAGTCTATTCGCACCGAAGTAGATCAGGAGAAGCGGCCAGAACTTAAAGATTTCATTGGCCGCGACGACTCCGATCTGGTCGAGCAACAAAATGACACCCAGCCCGAGGATCACCACCCCGACGATGAAATGCCGGTTCGAGTGCCTTGGGTACGTCACTGCGTTATTCCCCCTCGCGAACGCCGCGGCGCGCGGCCGAACGGTCTGCGGGCTTCAGCGCCAGTACCATGCCAAGTCCCAGCACCACGAGCAGAAGCGGCCAAAATTGGGAGACGTTCGCCAATTCCGGTGCGTTGAGGTTAGCGGCCAACAGATCCCACGCCGCCTGAGCGATCATCACGGCAGGCCACAGGTTCCGTGGATTCAGGCTTCCGTAACCGAGCATGCCCAATTGAAACACACTTCCGATGAAAATTAGCGCGGCGGCCGGCAGCAGAAGTGCTGCTCGAAGAAACGGCCTACCGGAAACGAACTGGGGTTTCGCATCCGTCATTGCCATCGCCTCCTGCGTGAATTCAGGATTGAACATGGCGAGAGATTAACGGCAATGGGTGGAGGCGTCGCGCCCTTTTCGGCGAATTGCGGCAATTTACCGGCGAACGACGTCTGGGCACGGCAGCCCTGCGGGTGGGTTGAGCCAGGATGACGATCGGACTGCAAAGAGGCGCCAGTTTTTTACGCAGCAGGGAAGCGCGGTGCGATTGGGCCGCGAATCAGAGCGACATTCCGAGCCAGAAGGCCGCGATCACCACGCCTCCGGCCAGAAGCAAGAAACGCATCCATTTCTTGCGCACCGCGACCACAAGGATTCCCATCGCGCAGAGGACAAAGAGCAGTTCGGGCCAAAAGAGGCGGGAGCTGAAGCTGTCGGTCCACTGGCCCGCGTCCTCGCGGAGCCAGACCGTCGCGACCGAAGAGGTGGCGGCGAGCGAGACCGCGATCAGGCCCCCAAGAGCCATTCCCTTCGCCCACTCGGGTATGACCCAGGCCTTTTTCGCGTCGCGCCAATCGAGCCACGTCTGCGCGACAACGACGCCTACCAAGATCAAGACGAACAGAGCCAAGTCCCCTCCCAAGAGTCCATCGCTACCGGAAGGGTTTCCGGCAACACAAAGGCAAGCGCAATCTGTTTACCAAAGGCCCTCGAAGGGAGGGGGCGGGCGGTGTTCGTTATGTGGCATCCACACAAGGAGTTGGTGCCGTTGCGCGGAGAGCTGTGACGGGCTGCGCCGACTTTGTCGAATATTAGTGCGCGCCGATGGACCATCTAAGAAGGAATTTTCATCATCACAGCGAGTCCCAGCGGTTGCGTGGCTAGTACTGGAACTCGCTCGCGTTGCGGTTCTCACAACCTGGTCGTTGGCGTCAAACGGACCCGATGGGCGAATCTGTTAGGATGATCGGACACATGCGAGCTCCCTGGATCATCGCGCATCGAGGCGCCTCGGGTCACGCCCCGGAGAACACGATGGCGGCGTTCGAGCGGGCCGTCGCGCTGGGCGCGCAATTTATCGAGACCGACCTCCACCTGACGCGCGACGCGCGGTTCGTGGCCATCCACGACAAGACTCTCGAGCGCACGACAAATGGCAAGGGGGCAGTGCGGGACTTTACGCTGGCCGAGTTGCGTGGACTCGACGCGGGGATGTGGTTCGACCGGCAGTTCATGGGGCATCGCATTCCGACGCTCGAGGAAATTCTGGAGTTTGCGCGGCAGCACGACGTGGTTTTCTACCTGGAAATCAAATATGACTCCGCATGGGGCATGCATCACGCGCTGGCGGCCGCGCTGGGCGGGCCGGGGAACGCGGCGCGCACGATCGTGATCTCGTTCGATCCGTCCACGCTGACGGCGCTGCGGCGGCTCGACGCGTCCATCATGATGGGGCTGCTGGTTGAGGGCGAAAACCGGGACTTCGTAAAATCGGCGCTCGACGTGGGGGCGAGGCAGCTCTGCCCGCGCGCGGATCTGATCACGCGCGAGCTGGTGGATCAGGCGCACCGCTCGGACCTGCACGTGGTCACATGGACCGTGAACGAGGCGGCCAAGATGAATTCCGCCATTAACGCCGGCGTGGATGGCATCATGACCGATCTCCCCGATCGGCTGCGGGCAACGATCGAGGACAAACAACCCCAGATCTGAAATCGTAAATCCGCCATTGAATTGTCAGCAACGGCAGCATGGACTTTGCTCCCTTAAGCAGTCTTAACAGGCGCTAAACCACCACAAAGAGCCGTTCTGGAGCTTCCTAGGGCGTTGTGGCGCCAAGCGCGGCGAAAAGCTTGGCGAACTGTGCGAGCGGGAGCTGTTCGGCGCGGGCGTCGGAGCGCAGGCCGCAGGATGCGAGCGCGTTGTGGATGCTCTGGTCCGAGGCGATGGTGAGCAAATTGTTGCGCAGCGTCTTGCGCTTATGGCCAAAGCAGAGCTGGATGAATTTGAGGAACTTCGCTTCATCGGCGACGCCCAGGGACGCGCCTTCCCCCGGCAGCGCCATTCGCACGAGCGCGGAGGTCACTTTCGGAGGCGGGCGAAAAGCGCCCGGCGGGATCTTCAGCGCGAGCTCGGGTCGCGCGTAGAACTGGCACGCGGCGGAAAGATATCCGTATTCGCGGCGCCCGGGGCGAGCCACGATTCGCGCGGCGACTTCGAATTGCATCATCACGTGAATCGAAAGGATATGGTTCGCGCAGCCGAACAGCTGGTGGAGAATCGGCGAGGTGATGTAGTAGGGCAGATTACCGTAAACGCGGAATTTTCCGCCGGCCAATTTCGCGAGATCGAGCTCGAGGACGTCTCCTGCGACGATTTCAACGCCGGGCCATTCGTCGGGTCGGGCGCGGACGGCTTCCTGCAAGTTTGCGGCAAGGCGCGGGTCGGCCTCGATGGCGATCACGCGGCGGCCTTTTGCGGCGAGGAGACGGGTCATTTCGCCGTGGCCCGCGCCGATCTCGATCCACAGGTCATCCGCGCCGAGCGGCAGAGTGTTCAGGATGCGTTTCTGCCAGCCCGGAGAGCCGAGGAAATGCTGGCCCATTTTCTGTCGCGCCATAGAGGGTCCGAGTGTAGCAACGCGTCGACTGGCCCGGAAGCAGTAACAAACTCAGTATGCGCCCCGGAGATTGGCTTGACGGATGCGGAGGCGTCCGTTACCGTTTTCATTCCGGAAAAAAACCATGAAAATTCTGTTCGTAGCCTCGGAAGGACTTCCGTACTCGAAGACCGGCGGGCTCGCGGACGTCATCGAAGGCCTGCCCCGGGCGCTGCAAGCTGCAGGACACGAAGTGGTCGTCCTGTTGCCGCGCTATCACGGCAACAAGATCGCGTCCGTGCTGGTTTCGAGCGTCAGCGTGGCGCTGGGCGACAAGATGAGGTTTCCGGCGATCGGCGAAGGCGCGCCGGTCAAGGGCGTCCGCTATTTCTTCGTGGACGATCCCGCGTACTTCGATCGCGCGCAGCTCTACGGCGACAAGACCGGCGACTATCCTGACAACGCGGAGCGCTACGCCGAGTTTTCGCGCGTGGCGATCGAGTTCATGAAGCGCGTGTGGCTGCCGGACGTGGTTCATTGCCACGATTGGCAATCGGCGCTGGTACCGCTGCTGCTGCGGACGCAGCACGCGAACGATCCGGTGGTGCGGTCGCTGCCGGTGGTCTTGACGGTTCACAACCTGGGCTATCAGGGCCTGTTTCCTCCCGCAGCGATGAAGAGCATCGGACTGCCCGACACGCTTTACACCATGGACGCGCTCGAATTCTACGGCAAGGTCAACTTCCTGAAGGGCGGGCTGATCTTCGCTGACTTTCTGACCACGGTGAGCCGGCGCTATGCGAAGGAAATTCAGACTCCAGAATTCGGCTGCGGGCTTGAAGGAGTGATACGCAATCGCGCCGACCGGCTGGTGGGGATTTTGAATGGAGTGGACTACGGCGTCTGGAGTCCCGAAGCGGACCCACTGATTGCGCAAAACTATTCGGTTCACAATCTTGACGGCAAGAAGGCCTGCAAGAAGGATCTTCTCGCGGCATTCCGGCTGCCCGAGGAAAATATGGACCGGCCGCTGATCGGGATCGTCTCGAGATTTGTGGACCAGAAAGGCTTCGATCTGATCGCAGAGATTGCGGGCGACCTGGCAAAGGAGAATCTCGCCGTAGTCGCGCTCGGCGCCGGCCAGCCGGAATATGAAAAGCTCTTCAAAGGGCTTGCCGACAAATATTCGGCGCGCGTGAGCGTGAAAATCGGGTACGATAACACGCTCGCACACAAGATCGAGGCGGGGGCGGACATGTTCTTGATGCCGTCCCGTTACGAGCCGTGCGGGTTGAATCAGATATACAGCCTGCGTTACGGCACCGTTCCAGTGGTGCGCGCAACGGGAGGGCTGGATGACACGATTCAGAATTTCGCAGTGAAGACTCAGCAGGGAACGGGTTTCAAGTTCGACGAGTACGACGGGGGAGCGCTGCTCGGATGCATTCGCGCGGCGCTGAAGGCGTACCGGGACCCGAAGGTGTGGCACACCATACAGGCAAACGGCATGGCCAAGGATTTTTCCTGGAAGGCCTCGGCGGCCGCTTATGTCACGCTGTATGAGGCCGCTAAGAGGGCTCGAATCCCGCGGGTTGCTGGATCATCTAAATAGGGGCGCGTGGAACGGCTTTGGGCCGGGACCCGCCACAAGAGGAAATCATGTCAGACATTCTACAAGCCGTAACGGACGCGAGCTTTGAAGCGGACGTGATCGAAGCCAGCAAGACCCAGCCGGTGATGGTGGATTTTTGGGCCGATTGGTGCCGCCCGTGCCACATGCTGACGCCCACTGTCGAAGAGATCGCGCGGGAACAAGCCGGCAAGCTCAAGGTCGTGAAGCTCAACGTGGATGAGAATATGAACGTGGCTGGAAAATTCAGCATCCGCGGCATCCCCACGCTGCTGGTTTTCAAGGGCGGGCAGGTGGCTGACCAGATCGTCGGCGCCCAATCGAAAGAGCAGATCACCAAGATCATCGAGCGCCACACTTCCTAGGCGCGACCCCGCTCGAATTGGATATCGAATTCGCAGCTTTTCGTACGGGCCGGCGACTGGGTGGCGCGCCCAATCGGTGCAACAAGGGGGCAGTTGCTGTGAACACCGGCGAGCCCAACGCGCCATCGGCGGTAACGACCGCGGGACCAAAGACGTGCCCCGTTTGCGGCGCGAACTTCGGGTGCATGGCCGGACAGGGAACCTGTTGGTGCGCGGAGGTGAAGCTCAGCAGCGAGGCGACCGCCAGTCTGCGAGCGCGCTTTGCGGATTGCCTGTGCCCGCGCTGCCTGTCCCTTGCGGCCGGACGCTAGTTCCGGCAAGAGGGCGCAAACAACTCTCCGAAGATCCTCCAAACTAGCTGGCCAGAGACGCATCCTCACCGTGAATCACCTGCTCAGCGACGGCCGGCGGCGGTGCCATTGGGCGCGAAGCCCATTGATGATCGAGTACCACGATACGGAGTGGGGCGTGCCGCTGCACGACGACCGCGGCCTGTTTGAATTCCTGATTCTCGAGGGCGCGCAGGCCGGGCTGAGCTGGGAAACGATTCTCCGCAAGCGCGAGAATTATCGTCGGGCTTTCGACCGGTTCGATGCCGCGAAAATCGGCCGGTACGATGAACGCAAGGTTCGCAAGCTGCTTGCCGATGCGGGGATTGTTCGCAATCGGCTGAAGATTGCGTCGGCGGTAACGAACGCCCGGGCATTCCTCGCCGTTCAGTCGGAGTTCGGCAGCTTCGACCGCTACGTCTGGTTCTTTGTTGGCGGTAAGCCGAAGAAGAATTCCTGGCGGAAATCCCGGCAAGTCCCGTGCCGCTCATCGGAGTCGGATGCCCTGAGCAAGGACCTGAAGAAACACGGATTCCGATTCGTCGGCTCCACGATCTGCTATGCCTTCATGCAGGCTACCGGGATGGTGAACGACCACGCTGTGGACTGCTTTCGGCGCAACCAAGTTCGACCTGCCAGGTAGCTCGTTTTCAATGCCGCGTTCCCACTAGGGAAGCCTGGGCACATCGTATCCCCGCTGTGGGTTGAGGTGGTAGTCGAGGATGACGGGAGGAAGCAAGCAGAGTTGGAGGGGAGAGTGGGGATGGAGTCGCTGGATGATCTGCC
>JARLGK010000072.1 GCA_031296075.1 Candidatus Acidiferrales bacterium | reverse complement strand
GCCGCGGAAATGGAAAAGCATCTCGCCTACGATCACATCGGAATCGCCATCCTCGACTATTCCGCGAAGGAGCTGGTCGTTCAGGCCGAAGCCGGCGCGCGCCGCGAAGCCGTGGGGCGACGCATTTTGCTGGGTGAAGGCCTGGTAGGCCAGGTCGCGCGCAGCGGCCAGACGACCATCGTCCGCGAGGTCAGCGCCTCTTCGCCTCGCCTGGTTTTGCCGGGATCGGTCGCTTCCGTTGCCCTGCCCGTCACCTACGGCGAGCAGTTCCTCGGAGTTCTCTATGTGGAATCCTCCGAGCCTTGCGAATTTTCCGAGCAGGACGTCTTGCTGCTGCGCACGCTCGCCGACCTTTTCGCCGGCGCGCTGCACAACGCGCTCACGTTCCAGAAGGCTCAGGAGCAGGCCATCACCGACGGGCTGACCGGCGTCAAGACGCACCGTTTCCTGATGGAGGCGCTCTCGGCCGAATGGAAGCGTTCGACGCGCGCCAACCGCCCGCTCGCGCTCGTCCTGATGGATCTCGACCGCTTCAAATTCGTCAACGATTTCTACGGCCACCTCGAGGGCGACGTGGTCTTGCAGCGCGTCGGCCATATCCTCGAACAAAATTGCCGGCGTTCGGACGTTGTCGCGCGCTACGGCGGCGACGAATTCGTGATTCTCATGCCGGAAACGGCCATCGAGCAGGCTCGCCAGCTCGCCAACAAACTCCGCGGCTGGATCGCCTCCGATCCGCTGCTGCGCGACAAAAACATTACCGCCAGCTTCGGCATCGCCGCCTTTCCGGTTCACGGCTCCACGCCCCAGGAGCTCATCCAGGTGGCGGATTCCTCGATGTACCTTTCCAAGCATCAGGGCGGCAACCTGGTTTCCAGCGCCGAGCAGGGCGATCCGAACGACCGCAAACGATGGAAGAAGGACGTTCTCGAAGCGTATCTCGGCGTTACGCTCAAGCGCTTGTTCTCCACCGGCCCCGAGGCGTTCGAGGAAATTTACCGGCGCCTCGAGCAGTTCACACGCTCCCTGCAGGAGCAGGGAGGCGACGGAGCCGGCGATGCGCTTCCGCCGGCGGTGGTCGAGACGGTCACGTCGCTCGCTTTCGCGATTGACGCCAAGGACCACTACACGCAGGGCCACTCCCAGAAAGTTTCCGCCTATGCCGTGATGATCGCGCAGGCGCTCGGCCTCACGCCCGCGGAGCTCGAGGAGATTCGGTTGGCGGGACTGCTCCACGACATCGGCAAGGTGGGAATCCCCGAGACGATTCTGAACAAGTCCGGCCCGCTCGATGCCGCCGAATGGGAGACGATGAAGACGCACACCGACCTCGGCGCGCGGATTCTCGAGCCGCTGAAGCCTATGGTCCGCATCCGGGAAATGGTCCGCCACCACCACGAGTTTTACGACGGCACCGGATATCCGCTGCGCCTGGAAGGCGACCAGATTCCCTACGGCGCCCGCGTCATCGCCATCGCGGACGCTTACGATACGATCACGTCGGAGCGGACCTACAAGAAAGCGCGGACGCCCGAAGACGCGTTCGCGGAACTCGAGCGCTGCGCCGCGAACCAGTTCGATCCGGAAATCGTCCGCGTATTTATCGATACCATGCGCCGCGCGCCCCGCCCCACGGTTGAAGCGGGAGTGACGGTGGCCAGCCGCGACGATAAAGACGACCTGTAGCCGCCGAACCGTCCCCCTGGAATGAACTGCCCCGTTGTTGTTCCGCCAGATCCCGCCCCCTCCGCAGCGTCTGTTCCCGTCTCAAATTACTTCCGCTCCGGACAAGGTCCGAACCGCGTGGGCTGGCGATTTTGGGCGCGACGGATTAGGATGTCTCTGCAAAAGCAGTCGGGGGAACGCCACACATGAGACACATGCTGCTTCGCGAGTGGGTCACGAAATTCTCGCGCCGTGGATTTCTGCGCGGGGGCGCAGCCGCAGTCGCAGCCGTTGCGGTGAGCGGGCCGAATTTGCTGGCGGGCGCAGCGGAAGCCGCGGGACTGAGCGCCGAGGAAACGCGCGCGCTTCTGAAAATGACGCGCGATCTTTTTCCCCACGATCGCCTCGACGATTCCTTCTATGCGAAGGCCATCGCACCCCTTCAGGACGAAGCTGCCAAGGATGCCGCCACGCGAAAGCTGCTTTCGGGCGGCATTGCGCAGCTCAACGCCGCGACAATGGCCTCCGCTGGGGCCTCCGCCGGCAAGCCGTACGCCGATGTTTCCGACGAGAATGTTCGCGTCGCGGCAATCAAGAAAATCGAAGGCGGCGCGTTCTTCACCAAAGTGTACGGCGGCACGATGACGCCGCTCTACAACCAGCCCGAGCTCTGGCCGAAGTTCGGCTACGAGGGCCCGTCGTCCGCGCAGGGCGGCTACATCAACCGCGGCTTCAGCGACATTGATTGGCTGTGAGACTGGGAATGGAGAGCGAAAAGCAAAAAGGCAAAAAGCAGATCCCTCACCCCGCGGGAACCGCGGGGATTCGGGATGACAGCAGGGGGATATGAGGGAAAATGCCCGCGAAATTTGATCTGAACGATTCATCGGTCGTGGTCGTCATCGGCTCCGGCGCCGGCGGCGGAACGCTGGCGAACGAGCTCGCGAAAAAGGGGATCTCGGTCGTCGTCCTCGAAGCCGGAAGGCGCATGGAGCTTACCGAATTTAAGAACGATGAAATCGGCATGTTCGGCGCGTTCACCTGGTTCGATCCGCGCACCTCGTCCGGCTCGTGGTACGTTGCGAAATCGTCTCCGGATTTGCCCGCGTGGACCTGCAAGCTCGTCGGCGGCACGACTGTCCACTGGGGCGCGTGCGCGCTGCGTTTCCAGGAACACGAATTCAAGACGCGCACCCGCTACGGCGCGATCCCGGGCGCGAATCTGCTCGATTGGCCTCTGGATCTCAAGGAACTCGGTCCTTACTACGACCGCGCCGAGCTGCGCATGGGCGTCACCGGCACGCACGGCATTCCGCGCCTGCCCGCCAGCAGTCACGGCAAAGTGCTCTTTGCCGGCGCCAAGAAACTCGGCTACACCCAATACATGACCACCAACATGGCCATCAATCCCGTGCCGCGCGATGGCCGCGCCGGTTGCCAGCAGACCGGCTTCTGCGTGCAGGGCTGCACGTTCGGCGCGAAGTGGTCCACGCTCTACGTGGATATTCCCCAGGCGGAGGCCACCGGAAAGGCCGAAGTCCGCGCCGAATCGCAGGTTTTGCGCATCGAGCACGACGCCTCCGGCAAAGTCACTAGCGTGGTCTACGCCGATCGCGCGGGAAATTTGCAGCGGCAGAAAGCGCGCATCGTCGCCGTGGCCGGCAATTCAATTGAAAGTCCGCGCCTGCTGCTGAATTCTTCATCCAGCCAATTTCCGCAGGGCCTCGCAAATTCCTCCGGGCAAGTTGGCCGCAATTACATGCGCCACGTCACATCCACCGTGTTCGGCATTTTCGACAAGCCCGTGCACATGTACCGCGGCACGGCGCAATCCGGAATCGTGATGGATGAAGCGCGCCTCGACACGAAGCGCGGCTTCGTCGGCGGCTACAACCTCGAGCTGCTGCCGCAGGGCCTGCCCAGCTTCGCCACGAACCTGATGCCCGGCGAATGGGGCCGCGACCGCGCCTCGGTGATCGATAGTTACGCGAACATCGCCGGCGTGTGGATCATCGGCGAGGATATGGCGCGCGAAACCAATCGCGTCACGCTGCACCCTGATCGAAAAGACAAGTTCGGCATGCCGATTCCCAACGTTCATGTGGACGACCATCCCAACGACGTCGCCATGCAGCAGCACGCCTTTCAGCAGGCGGACGCGCTCTACAAGTCCATCGGCGCGAAGCGGACCGTCCACCATCTTCCGTTTCCGTCCACGCACAACATGGGCACCAACCGCATGTCCGAAAAGCCGCAGGACGGCGTCGTCAACCGCTTCGGCCAGGCGCACGACGTCAAGAACCTCTTCGTATCGGATGGCAGCCAGTTCGCCTCGAGCGGCGGCGAGAATCCCACGCTGACCATCGTCGCCCTGGCCCTCCGCCAATCCGAATACATCGCCGACCAGATGTCCAAGGGCGCGATCTAGGGCCTGCGGGTCACCTGCAATCGCTGTTTTGCTGTATGTGATTCAAAACGCACAATTTCGTAGGTACCCGATACGAACAACCTGGACCCGACCGTCGCCCAGGCTCGATTGACACTGCTCGCGTCCCGGTGCTACCTTTCTGGCCGTCAACGTAACCCTCAGGTTTTCGGAGGTGAGTCCATGTCGTACAAACTTACAGTTAACGGGCAGCCCAAGACCGTGGACGTCCACCCGGATACGCCCCTTCTTTGGGTGATCCGCGATGTCCTCAATCTCCACGGCACGAAGTACGGTTGCGGAATGGCGCTGTGCGGCTGCTGTACCGTTCATCTTAACGGCGAGGCCGTGCGTTCCTGCACCACGCCTATCAGCAAGGCGGCCGGCATGCACGTCACCACGGTTGAGGGCCTCTCGGCCGACGGCTCTCACCCCGTCCAGGTCGCGTGGCAGGATCTTGACGTGCCGCAGTGCGGCTACTGCCAGGCTGGCCAGATGATGTCCGCCTCGGCCCTGCTCGCCAAGAATCCACATCCCACGGACGCGGACATTGACTCTGCGATGGATGGCAACATCTGCCGCTGCGGCACCTATCTGCGTATTCGCAAAGCTGTTCACAAAGCAGCGGAGATCGCTGCCAAGCAAACCAAAGAGCCCGCTGCTGCCGTCCATTCATAACGCGCTGGGCAAAGCGTAAGGAGGTTCTGTGGAAACGACACTTGTCAGCCGTCGCTCATTTCTTCGCGCTTCTGCAATCGCCGGTGGCGGCATGCTGCTGGCTTATTATGTCGAGCCGATTACAGAGGTGCTCGCCCAATTTGGGCCGCCCGTTACGCTCCTGCCCTCTTCCTTCATCACCATTGCGCCCAATGGCATTGTGACCCTCATCGCCAAGAATCCCGAGATCGGCCAGGGCGTGAAAGCCATGCTGCCTATGCTGATTGCCGAGGAGCTCGACGTCGACTGGAAGGACGTGCGAATCGAGCAGGGCGATCTGGACGCCGCAAAATACGGTTTGCAAATCGCCGGCGGAAGCACCGCCACGCCATTGAACTGGGAACCGCTGCGCCAAGTCGGCGCCGGTGGCCGCCAGATGCTGATCAGCGCTGCGGCCCAAACGTGGGGCGTGCCGGAATCGGAATGCACCACGACTCCCGGCCGCGTCCATCATCAAGCCAGCAAGCGATCCGCCGGCTATGGTGAGTTGGCCGCTAAAGCCGCGACGTTGACGCCCCCCGATCCCAAGACGCTGAAGATGAAAGATCCGAAGGACTACCGGATCATCGGGCATAACACGGCGAATCCGGACATCCACAAGATCATCACCGGAAAACCAGTCTTTGGAATTGATTTCACCACGTCGGACATGCTTTTCGCGAACTACATAAAGTGTCCTGTTTTCGGAGGCAAGGTTGCCAGCGCCAACGTCGATGAGATCAAGACGCTGCCGGGTGTGAAACATGCTTTCGTCGTCGCACCAGGCCCCGACCCGAGCGCGCTGGCCGGCGGTGTCGCCATTGTCGCCGATACGTGGTGGCAGGCCCGCGCCGCAGCAGACAAGCTGAAAGTCACCTGGGACGAAGGTCCGACCGCGAAGCAGGGCAGCGAGCTTTACGCCTCCACGGCTGAGGAAATGGCCAAGAAGGACCCCGGGCAAACGCTGCGCAAGGACGGCGACGTGGACGCGGCTTTTGGCAGCGCCGCGCATGTCGTCGAAGCGGCTTACTATTACCCCTTCCTATCGCACGTGCCGCTCGAACCGCAAAACTGCTCCGCGTCTTTTAAGAACGGCAAGCTCGAACTCTGGGCGCCCAGCCAAACGCCCGCGAGTGGCGTGGGACAGACTGCGAAGGCGCTCGGCATCGACCAAAAGGACATCACTCTTCATCTCACCCGCGTCGGCGGCGGCTTCGGCCGGCGCCTCACGAACGACTACATGGTCGAGGTCGCGTACATCGCCAAGCAGGTTGGCGTGCCGGTGAAACTCCTCTGGACTCGCGAGCAGGACATGGCCCACGATTTTTATCGGCCGGCGGGATTCCACTTCCTGAAGGGCGCGGTCGACGCGAACGGCAAGCTCGTCGCCTGGCGCAATCACTTCGTCACGTTCGGCGAAAACGGCCGTTTCGCGCAAAGCGCCGGCCTCTCGGGCGAGGAGTTCCCCTCGCGCTTCATTCCGAATTTCTCGCAACTCGCATCCATGATGCCCAGCGGCGTCCCCATGGGCGCGATGCGCGCTCCGGGAAGCAACGCCATCGCGTTCGTGATGCAGTCGTTCATCGACGAGCTCGCGCACGCTGCGGGAAAAGATCCCGTGCAGTTCCGTCTCGACATGCTGGCCGAGACGCCTCTCCCGCCCGCTGCGCCTCCGCCGGGAACGCCCGTTGCTTTCGCTCCCGTGCCGTTTGACGCGGCTCGCATGCGCGGCGTTCTTCAGTCCGTGGCCGAAAGGTCCGGCTGGGGCAAGCGCAAGCTGCCGAAGGACACGGCGATGGGCGTCGCTTTCCACTTCAGCCACCGCGGATATTTTGCGGAAGTCGCCGAGGTTCGCGTCACCGGCGGCACGAAGCTCAAGGTCAACAAGGTATGGGTCGTTGGCGACATTGGCAGCGTGGGAGCCATTAATCCGGGGGCCGCGGAAAATATTTCGCAGGGCGCCGTGATCGAGGGCATGAGCCATGTCATGGGCTACGAGATCACCATCGATGCCGGCCGTGCGACGCAGAGCAATTTCCATCAGTACCCGCCGCTGCGTCTCACGCAGGCGCCGCGCGAAATCGACGTCTACTTCCTGAAAACGGACAATCCGCCGACGGGCTTGGGCGAGCCCGCGCTTCCGCCCATGATTCCGGCGGTCACCAACGCGATCTTCGCCGTCACCGGCAAGCGCATTCGCTCGCTGCCGCTCGCGAACCAGGGCTACAGCTGGGCATAACCAGGGCGGCTGAGTCAGAACTTCAGTTGTTGGTGTGAACCAGCACGGGCTGCGGCGCGCCCTGGAGAAGCACGTATTTCTGCGGCGCGCAGCATGCGGAACTCAGCCGCGCAACGTCGCGTTTCATCTCTGGCCTCTCTTGTAAGTGTCGTAGCGTCTCGCGCAGAATCCTCGCGGCCATTTCATCTTTGGGGATCGTCAGCCGGTAGTGCATCCATTTCCCTTCGCGCCGGGAAGCCACGATCCCCGCTTTGCGCAGATACGCCAGATGCCGCGACACCTTCGGCTGGCTCGTCTTGAGAATCTCCACGAAGTAGCAAACGCAAATTTCCCGGTCCGCGATCAGGTTCAGCAATCGCAGCCGCGTAGTGTCCGCCAGCGCGCGAAACAAAACGTCGAGAGAAAAATCCGCCTGGGTTTTGGCCATGCACGCAGTATACATCATATGTGGCTTGACATATACGTGGTGCCGGGGTACGCTCCCGATATATTCGCAAGCGCAGATATGAAGAAGGGAGTCCGGCATGGCAGACAACGATATAACCGCAGCCGTAAAGGCCAGGTATGGCGAAGCCGCGAAGCACGTGGCGGCGGGCGGCACGGCCTGCTGCGGAGGCGCCTCCGATCTCAGCCTCTGCGATCCCATCACTCGCAATCTCTATGACGAATCGCAGAAATCGGGGCTTCCGGCCGAAGCCGTCGCTGCCTCTCTTGGCTGCGGCAATCCCACGGCACTCGCCGAGCTCCGCCCGGGAGAAATCGTCCTCGATCTTGGCTCGGGCGGTGGGATTGACGTGCTGCTTTCCGCGCGGCGCGTGGCTCCCGGCGGCAAAGCCTACGGATTGGACATGACCGACGAAATGCTGGCGCTCGCGCGTGAAAACCAGCGCAAGTCGGGCGTCGCGAACGTCGAGTTTCTCCGCGGCGAAATCGAGACCATTCCATTGCCGCAAGATTTCGTGGACGTCGTGATCTCGAACTGCGTGATCAATCTTTCGGCGGACAAGGATCGCGTTCTGCGCGAAGCATTTCGCGTGCTCAAACCCGGCGGGCGTTTTGCCGTCTCCGATGTGGTCGTGCGCGGCCCCGTTCCCGCCGATATTCGCCGAAGCGTCGAGCTGTGGGTCGGTTGTGTCGCCGGCGCGATGGACGAATCCGACTATCGCGCGAAGCTCGCCGCGGCGGGATTCACGGAAATCGAAATCGAGCCCACGCGCGTGTACGGCATCGAAGACGCGCGCCAGTTCCTCGCCGCCCAGGGCATTGATGTGGACGCCATCGCGCCCGCGGTCGAAGGCAAATTCGCGAGCGCCTTCATCCGCGCCCGCAAACCCGCGGCGGCCCACCGCGCGGTCGACAAATCATGCTGCGAGCCGGAGTGCTGTGCCTCCGAAATCACGCAGGAGTAAACCAATGGACGGTCGCTACAACGTTCTTTTTCTTTGCACCGGAAATTCCGCCCGCTCCATCATGGCCGAGGCCATCCTGAACCGCAAAGGCCGGCCCACCTTTACGGCATATAGCGCGGGCAGCCACCCAGCCGGCGCCGTCCGTCCCGAGGCGCTCAAGCAGCTTTCGCTCGCGCATCTCCCAACCGACGGCCTGCGCAGCAAGAACTGGGACGAATTCGCGCAGCCCGGTGCGCCGAGGCTCGATTTTGTCTTCACCGTGTGCGACAACGCCGCAAAGGAAATCTGCCCCGTTTGGCCCGGCCAGCCGATGACCGCGCATTGGGGCGTCCCCGATCCGGCCGCGGTCGCGGACACTCCGGAACAGATCGAGAGGGCGTTCCGCGAAGCCTTCATGATTCTCGATCGCCGCATCAGTCTGTTTCTGTGTCTTCCTATCGCGAGTCTCGATAAACTCGCCATCAAGAAAGAAATCGACCGCATCGGCAAGGAAATGCCAGCCGAATCCGCCAAGCGCGCACCGAACTGAGGCAAACGTGTCGACGACCCCATACGCGCAAGGACAAGTCTGCGCTCCAATTCCACGCGCCCGTCTCTCGTTCCTAGATCGCTATTTGACTTTGTGGATCTTCGTCTCCATGGCCGTTGGCGTGGCGCTCGGACATTTCATTCCGGGCACGGCCGATTTCGTCCAGCGTTTTCAAGTCGGCACAACGAATATTCCCATCGCCGTCGGGTTGATCATCATGATGTATCCCCCGCTGGCAAAGGTCCGCTACGAAAAGTTGTCCGAAGTGTTCCGAAACCGCCGCGTCCTCGCGCTTTCCCTGGTGCAGAACTGGGTGATCGGACCGGTGTTGATGTTCTTTCTCGCAATCGCGTTTCTTCACGGGCAACCGGCATATATGCGCGGGCTTATCTTGATCGGCCTGGCGCGCTGCATCGCGATGGTCATCGTATGGAACGAATTGGCGGCCGGGGATACAGACTACGCAGCCGGGTTAGTCGCATTCAACAGCGTCTTCCAGGTGCTCTTTTATAGCGTCTACGCCTGGGTGTTTGTCACGGTCCTTCCCGCAAAATTCGGCTTCAAAGGCGCCGTCGTCAATGTGGGAATTGGTCCCATCGCGAAGAGCGTGTTCATCTACCTCGGCGTGCCATTCCTCGCTGGAATGCTCACTCGCTTCATCCTATTGCGCGCAAAGGGGGAGGAGTGGTATCGGACGAAATTCATTCCGCGGATTAGCCCGCTTACCCTGGTGGCTCTCCTGTTTACGATCTTGGTGATGTTCAGCCTGAAAGGCGATCTGATTGTCCGGCTGCCATTCGACGTGCTGCGCATCGCACTGCCTCTTCTCATCTATTTTGTGTTGATGTTTCTCGTAAGCTTCTGGATGGGGCGAAAGCTCGGCGCTGATTATTCGAAAACGGCAACGCTTTCCTTTACCGCTGCAAGCAACAATTTCGAGCTGGCCATCGCCGTGGCCATTGCAGTCTTCGGGCTTAATTCGGGTGAGGCGTTCGTTGGCGTTATCGGGCCTCTGGTGGAAGTGCCCGCGCTCATCGGACTTGTGAATGTTTCTCTATGGTTTCAGCAGCGCTATTTTACGGCGCCCCTGGGATCGCCAATCTCCTGATTGGCGTTCTTCGTTCGGCCCTCGGTTCTCATAAGGCCACAGGTTTCGCGGGCGGAATTGCCGGGAAGTTCATCCTGCCAATTGTGTCTTCTTCGTAGCCCGTTAGTTCGTCGTTTGAGAATCCCGCTGTAACATTCGCCCGCTCGCCGCAACTTACTTATTTCGCTGGCTCGTTCCGATTTCGCCGGTCCGCTAGATTGCCGCTTCGCATTACGCCGCCGTGAATATCCCGTAACAAACGATTTCGCCGTCGTGAATAAATTCTGCCCCGCAACAGTTGCAACTTCATGCATCGTTAACCGCGCTTTGATCCATCGCCGCCGCCTGCCAGCTACGCTTCCCCCGGTTGTTCCACAAACGGCTGAGCCGTTCACACCGGAGGAAAGCATGATTCGAATGCACCATCTAAGAAAGTTGTTGGAGCGCGCGACGCTGAGCGCGTGCGTCGCCGGACTCGTCTTGAATCCCATTGCCGCGTCGGCCCAGAGCGCTACTGCGGCCTCCATCGCCGCCCATCCTCAGACCGCGACGCCGATCAAGCACGTCATTGTCCTCATCGGCGAAAACCGCAGCTTCGATCACCTCTTCGCGACGTATGTGCCGAAGAGCCGCGATTCCATCTCGAACCTCTTGTCCAAAGGGATCATCAATGCCGACGGAACCCCCGGCAAGCATTTCGCCGAAGCGGCGCAGTTCCAGGCGACCGCTCCGTTCAACTCGAAATTCTTCATCAGCCTGAAAGTGGACGACAAGGCGCCCTATAAAATCCTCCCGGAGCCAACTCTCAACTTCGCGCCCATCAAGACGATTTTCCCTCCGGGCACTCCGGCGCCCCTGCTCGCGGCTGTTGAGCCCTCTCTGGACGCCGACGATCTGAACCTGCTGACCACCGGGGCCGCAACCGAATTTACCCAGACTTTCGTCCAGCCCGATCCGGATACGCGCGTCCAGAATTACAATGCGCTGCCGAACGGCCCATTTCCTCTGAAGGGCAGCCTCCTTCCCTACGATTCCTACACCGGCGATACGACGCACCGCCTCTTCGAGATGTGGCAGCAATCGGATTGCAGCATCTTCAACGCGACGTTCCAGAATCCCTCCGGCTGCTTGAGCGATCTCTATCCCTTCGTCATCACGAACTACACGAACCAATTGGACTCCGTGTTCGACAACCCTCCGGCAATTGACGACAATGGCGGCGGCAATTCCATGGCGTTCTATAACATGCAGGGCGGCGACGTGCCTGTCCTGAAGTCCCTCGCTGACCAATACACCATCAGCGACAATTACCATCAGGCCGTCATGGGCGGCACAGGCGCCAACCACGTCATGCTGGGCACCGGCGACGCCATCTTTTGGTCCGATGGCAAAGGCAATCCAACCACGCCGCCATCGCACATCGCCAATCCCGATCCTCTACCGGGCACGGATGATGTCTACACGGTTGACCTTCTGTTCGACGGCAACTTCACTGAGTGCGCCGATCCCACGCAGCCCGGAATCAAGCCCATCCGGGATTATCTGCGATCTCTCTTCTACCATCCCGATCCGAATTGCCAGCCGGGCCACTTTTATATGGTTAACAATGATTCGCCCGGCTTCCTCCCCGACGGCACGGTCGATACTGCCGGCATTGCCAGCGGCGGCTCCGTCCCGCCGACCAATGCCCGCACCATCGGCGAGGCGCTCAACGCCAAGGGGATCTCTTGGGCCTACTACGGCGGAGCGTACAACGCCGCCGTGGCGCTCCAGCACAACCCCACCAGCACCAATCCACTCGTGCAGGTGGGCGCGGCTTACTGCAACATCTGCAACTTCGAATCCTACGCCACCGCGATTATGGGCGATCCCGCCCAACGTGCCGCGCACATCAAGGACGCGACCGATTTCTTCGCCGCGATCGACAACAGCACGCTGCCTGCGGTGTCCTTCGTCAAGCCGGATGGCTTGCTGGACGGTCACCCGGCATCGTCGAAGTTCGACCTGTTCGAGGGAATGGTCGAAAACATCATGGATCATCTCACCGCCAACCCGAAGCTGATGGCCGAGACCGCGCTGTTCGTCACGGTTGATGAAGGCGGCGGTTTTTACGACTCCGGCTACATTCAGCCGCTCGATTTCTTCGGTGATGGACCGCGCATTCCGCTGATCGTCGTCTCGCCCTTCACGAAGGGTGGCCATGTGAACCACACCTACGCCGACCACGTCTCGATCCTCAAGTTCATCGAGCGAAACTGGTTCTTGAAACCCTTGACGTTTCGGAGCCGGGACAATCTGCCTAACCCTTTTTCCTTCCCAGAGAATCCCTATGTGCCTTTCAACAGCCCAGCCATCAGCGATCTCTTCGACATGTTCCACTTCGACCAATTCGGAGATAACGACGGCGGCGATCACAGCAGCCACAACGGCGGCCACTAAAACCTAGCGACCACGCGCGGCAAGCCTGCCGGTCAACTACCGGCAGGCTGCCGCTCTCTTGTGCTTTTCTGCAGCTCAGGCCTGCCCTGACGAAGGAAT
>JARLGK010000071.1 GCA_031296075.1 Candidatus Acidiferrales bacterium | reverse complement strand
TCTGAACGCGCCGGCAAAATCTCCTGCGTTTGTGCGCATGGAAAGCTCGCTGATGCAGGCACTCGCAGGCGCGCCCAAACTTACCATCCCCGCGGCGACCGCGCAGCACTCTCCTCGGCTATTCGAGCTTCGCACGTATGAGAGTTCCACGGATCAGGACCACAAAGCGAAAGTGGCGCAGGTCAACGAGGGAGAAATCCCCATCTTCATCAAGGCGGGGTTTTGGCCGGTCTTTTTTGGCGACACTCTCATCGGCGGACAGTTGCCGAACCTGACCTACATGATCGGGTTTACGAACCTCGCCGAACGCGACAAGTGCTGGGACGCCTTCCGGTCCGCTCCCGAGACGAAAGTTCTCTTCGCCCAGCCGAAATATACGTTCGAGGACCTGGTTTCCAACGTGGACAACACCGTCCTGACGCCCGCGGCATATTCGCAAATCTAGATCGGACTTTTCGAACGCCCGCGAAAGTGCTGCGGCTCGGATTTTCGATTCGCAGGCCCGCATTGACGCCGTTTTCCGATTCTGCTATGTTCTTCCTTCTCTTGGCCCCGGAGTGAAAACTTGACGCATCGCGTGGTCCGCAGTAAAGAGTCCTCGAACGGAAGCCGTAAGTCACTGAACAAGAAGGGATTAGCCTCGGCGAAGGCCAGGGTGATGCCCCCCGATCCGGACGCCCCCGCCAAGCAGCAGCAATTGAAGCTCTACGAGGAAGCGCTCAAGCTTTTCCAGCAGCAGAAATTTCATCGCGCCCATGAGGTGCTGGAACGCGTTGTGGAGGGCCCCAGCAAAGAGCTAGGCGATCGCGCGAAGGTCCACCTGCGCATCTGCGAACAACGGATTTCCCGCCTTCCGGCGCCCACGGCCAAGTCTGCAGAGGACCACTACACGCAAGGTGTTACGCTGATGAACCTGGGCCGCTGGGACGAGGCGCGCGAGCACCTCGATCGCGCCCGCAAGGCCGCGCCGAAAGCGGACCACATCGTCTATGCCATGGCGGCGCTCGATTGCCTGACCGGCGAAGCCGATTCGGCCATGCAGAATCTCAAGGTTGCGATCCAGTTGCGTCCGGAAAACCGCTACCACGCCCGCAACGATGAGGACTTCGCGTTCCTGCAGGAAGACCCGCGCTTTACCGAATTGCTCTATCCCGAGCGAGACAGTTCAGCCGGCTGATCGCTTGTTCTCCCTATGAAAAAATTTGAGGAACGCCGGTCGCCATCGGTCCGGGTAGTCGCGCTCGGCGGCGGCACCGGTCTTTCCGCGGTGCTGCGCGGCCTGAAGGAGCACATCGCCGAACGCGGGAAACACCGGCCGAGGCAGCCGATCTCGGACTTAACTGCGGTCGTTACGGTGACGGATGATGGCGGAAGTTCCGGCCGCCTGCGCCGCGAATATCGCGTCCTTCCTCCGGGCGACATCCGCAATTTCATGGTCGCCCTATCCAGAGACGAACTCCTGCTCGGCGACCTCTTCCAGTACCGGTTTCCCGCCGGACGCGGGCTCGCGGGTCATAGTTTCGGAATTCTCTTCCTGACCGCGCTCACGAATGTCACCGGCGATTTCCCGAGGGCCGTACAAGTGTCCGCGCAAGTGCTGGCGATTCGCGGGCGGATTTTCCCATCCACGGCGCAAAACGTCACACTTCAGGCCGAGCTCGAAAACGGGAAAGTAGTGGCCGGCGAGACAAATATTTCGCGTTCGCGCAAACGCATCACGCGTTTGCGCCTGGTGCCGCGTCGCGTCCGGCCGCTGCCGGAGGTCCTGGCGGCCATTCGCGAAGCCGATCTCATCCTCGTCGGACCGGGCTCGCTTTACACGAGCATCCTGCCCAACTTGCTGGTCGAGGAGGTGGCGGAGGTGATCGTCAACTCCCCGGCGACGCGCGTGTATATCGCCAACATCATGACGCAGCCCGGCGAGACCCAGCACTACTCGGTGGCCGACCACATCCGCGCCATTTACGCGCACACCCGCCCCGGCCTGTTCGATTTCGTGGTGATCAATCGCACTCCTGTCTCGCCGCGTCTGTTGCGCCGCTATGCGAAGCAGGGCGCCGAGCAAGTGGATCCGTCGCTGGGGGAACTCGAAGGCATGGGCCTGAAATATATCACCGGCGATATCGTGCAGCAGGAAGGCTTGGTGCGGCACGACCAGTTGCGCCTCACGCGACTTCTGCTCGACAAGTTCATGACGCGCAAGGTCGTTCGCTGAACCCTAGTCTCCGGCCGGCGCGTTCGGAGCGGTGTATCCTTCGCGGGCAATCACGACCGCCTTCTTCTTTTTGCCCTTTTTGTCGGCAAGTTCCAGCGGGTTTCCCTGATCGTCCACCACCTCCACGACGATCTTGTGGTACTTCCCGTCCTGCGGCGTCGAGGGCGAAAACGCGAGCGTGTACTGCGCGCGCAAAAACGCCGCGACGGAATTGAAGATGCCGGGCATCTCGCCTTCAAATCGGGGGAACCAGGCGTAGCCCCCGGTCAAGCGCGAGAAAGTCGTGAGCTGATTCTTCGCCTGCAGGTAGCTGATGTCCGCGCCGCCGGCGGAACGTAGGTCGAGATCCTCTCCCACGCCCACGCAGAAAATCGTCACCTCGGTCTCCTTCAGGCGCCGCAGCGTGTCATCGAGGTTGTGCTTGCTGAATGTGTCGAAGCCCGTGGCAAGCACCAGGATCGCCTTCTTTCCCTTCACATCGCGAAGTTGGGTGACCGTTTCGAGCACGGCGTCGAAAAGATTTGCCTCGCTGAAGCTCGGATAAAAAAGTGACTCGATGGATTGTTCGACTTCCCGTTTGTCCTGCGTGAAATCGTCCACGAGGGTCGTCTTCAAATCGAAGGTCTTTAGCGCCACCCAATCCTGCGGCTTCAGCTGGCCCAAGAACGATTCAGACCAAAACTTTGCCTTGTATCCGAAGTAGCCTCCATATCGCTTGCTGAACTCCATCAGCATCACGATCGTGATCGGCGCGTCCGAAGGCGCAAAATTCGCCACCTGCTGCCGCTGGCCGTCATCGAGAATTCGGAAGTTCTCTCGTTTCAAGCCGGTGACAATGTTTCCGTCCTTATCCGTCACCACGGCATCCACACCCACAATGTTCGACTGAACCGAGATCGCCACCTGCGGAGGGGGCGGAGCTTGATTGCGCGGCGCCTGGCCCTGCGATTGTCCGGGCACTGGAGGTGCGGGCTGAGAGGGCTCTCTTGTCGGAGCGGGCGATTGCGGGCCCTCCTGTTGCGCAAGCGCCGTCCACGCGTCGGAGGGAACGCCCAGCGCGCCAATCAGGACGCCCATCAAAATGGCGCGAAGCGACGATTTCATGCACATAGTATCCTTACTCCACTTGGATGCCGCCAATGCCCGCCGCGGATGGTCGGTTGCAGTCCAGAAAACGCCTCCCGCCTTGCCTCGCGGGCGCCCCGCATCACAATGATAATATGAGTGGTATCCGCTTTGCGATGCTCTTTCAGATTCACCGGGAGGCCAAAAGGATGGCGCGCACGATTCGCCGAGTTCTGATTCGGACGCTTCTTACGCTGACGTCTGCAGCGCCTGTTTACGCGCAGAATCACGCGCGTCCCTCGGCGCACGTCCTGGGCCAGGCGCCGAGCCAGGCTCCCGCGGCGCAGGCGGCGCCCTCCTCGAGCGCGGACATCTCGCAAATCGAAAACGAAGCCCTGGTCTGGCTGCAAAACCTAATCCGCATCAACACCTCGAATCCTCCGGGAAACGAGTTGGTGGCCGCGAAGTATCTGGCGGGCGTCCTCGAGCAGGAAGGAATCCATTCGGAAACATTCGAGAGTACTCCGGGCCGCGGATTTCTGGTGGCGCGGCTTTCGTCCAGCGCGATGCCCGACCCCTCGCGCGCCCTGCTGCTGATGGCCCACCTCGACGTCGTGGGCGTGGACAAATCGAAATGGAGCGTGGATCCCTTCGGCGGCGTGATTCAGGCCGGCTACCTCTACGGCCGCGGTGCGATTGACGACAAGGGTATGCTCGCCGCGAATCTGGCCGTTTTCGTCGCCCTGAAGCGCTCCGGCGCGCGGCTGAACCGCGATGTGATCTTCATCGCCGAAGCAGATGAAGAAGACGGCGGCGCGCAGGGCATCAAATTCGCCGTCGACAAGCATTGGGACAAAATCGCGTCGGGCTTCGCCATCAATGAAAATGGACGCGTGATCCTCAAGAACGGCAAACCCGTATACGTCGGGATCCAGACCACCGAAAAAGTGGCCATCAATGTCGACGTCGTCGCCACCGGAACATCCGGGCACGCCTCGGTTCCCCGCAAGGACAATGCCGTCGCGCATCTGGCGGCTGCGATGGCGAAAATCGGAGCGTATGAGGCTCCCGTGCAGTTCAACTCCGTCACGCGCGCCTACTTCGACGGCCTGGCACCCACACAGGACGAGGACACGAGGAAGTGGATGCTCGCTCTCGGCACACCGGATCGCGGAGACCACGCGGCGCGCTGGATTTCCGATGCGAATCCGACGTGGAACGCCCTGCTGCGCGATACCGCCACGCCCACCATGCTGCAGGCGGGTATCCGCCAGAATGTGGTTCCCTCGGAGGCCCGCGGCGTCGTGAATATTCGCATGCTGCCGGGAAATCAGCTCGACCCGCTGCTCGCCAAACTGAAACAACTCGTCAACGATCCGCAGGTTCGGTTTGACGTCGAACCCGACGGGGGTGAGGCTGCGCCGTCTTCCTCGCTTACGTCGGACTTGTACAACACAATCGTGCACGCGGCGGGCAGAACGTTTCCAGGCACACCCGTTCTACCGTACATGTCCACGGGATTCAGCGATTCTTGGGAACTGCGCATGCGCAACGTGCAGGCCTACGGCTTGGACCCCTTCCCGCTCACCGACGAAGATCTTTCCCGCATACACGCCGACAACGAGCGCATCCCCGTTGATTCCTTCCGCAAGGGAATCGATTTCCTCTACGGCGTCGTCAGCGATTTTACCGTTGCAAAATAGGCGAGCTTCGCACGGGCGACTGATTCCCTGCCAGTTTCACTTTTTCGGCGCTAGTTGAGCCAGTTGTCGGGGCGTGACGGCGGCTTCTCGCGGTGGTCGCGTACGTACACTTCGAATTTCTTGCGCAGCCGCCGCCGTTTCCAATCCGAGAAAAAGTTGCGGGGAGAATACAGGAACGAGCCTCGGCGCAAATAAATGTAGCCGACGAGCATCCCGCCGAGGTGGCAGATGTGGCTCACATTATCGCCCGAAGAGCCGATGGTGCCGAAAAATTCGATAGCGCCCATAACAACCACGAAAATCCGCATCGACACGGTCACCGGCAGCGGAAACATCCACACACGGCGATCCGGCAATACCACGGCGTTGGCCAGCAGGATTCCGTAAATTGCTCCGGACGCGCCAATCGTCGGAATCAAGGCGCTGCCTAGCCCGTGCGGGTCCAGGAGCATCTTCACTGCGACGTTGATGACGCCCGCCCCTACTCCACACAGAAAGAAGTAGGTGTAGAACTTCCGCGCGCCCCACGCGTGTTCGAGATCGGCGCCAAACATCGCGAGATATAGCAGATTCAGCAGAATGTGGAGAATTCCCGCGTGGAGAAATAGATACGTGACCGGCTGCCAGAGCCGTATGCCGTGAATTACGGCGTAGGGCACCAGACCAAACCAGGTTAGCCAGAAGTCCTTTCCTGCGGAATGGAAGAGAAGTTCGGAAAGTTCCTGCAGGACAAAGACGCCGACGCAGGCGATACAAATCGTTTTGATGGCGCGCGGAAAATATCCGCCGATGTCGAAGCGGTAGCCGTAGCCGCGAGAGAAGGAGCCCACGATCCCTGAGTGTAAAGGCTTGCCGCGATGGAGTCAAAAGCGGTTCTCACCCCGAAGCCGAACGCCAGTTGCGGGAAGCCAGCCTCTCGACTAACATTCCTGCGCGGCGCGGCGCGCCCCGCCAGGAACCAAGGCCAGCCGAATACAGGAGCATCATCGTGATCAAGCGCAAACTCGGAAACTCCAGCCTGGAAATTGGACCGCTCGTTTTCGGCGGCAACATCTTCGGATGGACCGCGGATGAACCCACGTCGTTCAAGCTGCTCGACGCGTTCGTCGCGTCGGGACTCAACATGATCGATACCGCGGACGTCTACTCGAAGTGGATTCCGGGGCACGTGGGCGGCGAATCCGAGACGATCATCGGCAACTGGCTGGCGAAACGCGGCAACCGCGATAAGGTCCTGATCGCGACCAAGCTGGGCGTAGAGGTGGCTCCCGGCGAAACAGGCCTCTCCAAGGCTTACATGACCAGGGCAGTCGAGCGCTCGCTGAAGCGCCTGCAGACCGATTACATCGACCTCTATCAAGCGCACCGCGATGACGCGGAAACACCAATGGAAGAAACGCTCGAGGCGTTTGCCGGGCTGATCCGGTCGGGAAAAGTGCGGGCAATCGGTGCTTCGAATTTCAAGGCCGACCGTCTTGCGGAAGCTCTGCGCGTGAGCGCGGCCCACGGCCTTCCCAGATATGAAAGCCTGCAGCCCTGGTACAACCTGTACGACCGCTTCGACTACGAGGGCGATCTAGCCAACCTCTGCCAACGCGAGAATATCGGCGTCATTCCTTATTTTGGCCTTGCCAGCGGATTCCTCACCGGAAAATATCGCTCGGAAAAAGATATCGAAGGAAAGCCCCGCGGCTATCGCGTGAAAAACATGCTGAACGAGCGGGGCTTCCGCATCCTGAAAGCGCTCGACACGGTTTCGGCCGATCTCGGCGCCACGCCCGCACAAATTTCTTTGGCATGGCTCGTCGCGCGCGGCGTCACCGCGCCCATCGCCAGCGCGACCAGTGTGGATCAGTTCAAAGAGCTGCTCGGCTCAACCACCCTAAAGCTGAGCCCAGATGCCGTAAAGCTGCTCAACGATGCCAGCGCCAACACTGGACCCGAGGCTGCCAGCCACTACGCCGCTCCTCGCTAGAGTCACGCACTAGCGCTGGAAGTAGTTTGCAGGGTGGAAGCCCGGGCCTTCAGGCCCGGGAAAACCCGCTCGCCTGTGCACGGGCTTTAGAGTCTGTGTGGTGACTCGGTGCCCCACAAAATATAATTCACGAATCAGGATGCGCATGGGCCGCATCGGCTTAGCCGGAGTCGTGCGCCGCTAAGCGGCGGTCCATATCCGCGTCAGGTTGTAGGCCGTGGC
>JARLGK010000070.1 GCA_031296075.1 Candidatus Acidiferrales bacterium | reverse complement strand
GCCACGGCCTACAACCTGACGCGGATATGGACCGCCGCTTAGCGGCGCACGACTCCGGCTAAGCCGATGCGGCCCATGCGCATCCTGATTCGTGAATTATATTTTGTGGGGCACCGAGTCACCACACAGACTCTGAAGCCCCTTCTTGCTCGCCGCTTTTTCGTGGGGCTGAAAGCCCCACGCTTCCACCCCCATTGAATTTGTAGGGGCGGGTTTGAAACCCGCCCCTACGGCGGACATTCCGAGGGTGTAGCGGTGTACAATCACCGAAGATGGCCACGCAATTGTCGCCTATCCCCGACGCATCCAGCGGATCGCAAGTGGAAACAGCGGCGCCGCGAGTGACGCTGCGCAACGCCTTCGCGCACCCGTTGAATTCCGCGATTGCGGCGGCGCGCACCTGCTATTCGCCGCATCTGGTGGTCCCCGAGGAAGTCACCGAGAAGCAGCGCGTGACGATCGGCGCGGGCACGTACTTCGGCGGGCATCACACCGTCTACCAACACGCGCACTTCGAATTCGGGCTCGAGAATGTGAGCCGGCAATTCGTCTGGTCGTTTCTTCACGCGCATCCCTTTTACAATTCCGAGCAGCATAGCCAGCGCTACGTGCGGCTGGACCGCGCGCAGGCATACATCCCCGCCGCGAGCGCGCAATTCGGCGCGGCCGAGCGCGCCATCTACGAAAAAGCCGTCGTGCGCGCCTGGGACCACTATCGCGAGCTGACGCGCGTGCTTGAGCCGACGGCCCGCGCGATCTTGAGCGACATATGGCACGTCGGTCCGATGTCGCATGCGCGGCGCGTGCAGAAAGTCGAGCGCCAATCGGAAAAGCGCGCGATCGAGGTGGCGCGTTACGTCCTGCCCGTCGCGGCGTTCACCACCATGGTGCACACGATTTCCGGAATCGTGCTCTACCGGCTGTGGCGGATGCAGGCGGCAAACGACACGCCGTCCGAGGCGCGGCACGTGCTCGGCGAAATGGTCGCGCGGGTGCGCGAACTGGACTCGGAATTTTTCGACCGCTTCGACAACGGGGCGATGGAGGAAATGCCCGAATGGAAGCAGCCGCCGCGCGACGGCGAAGCGTTTGCGCGCGAATTCGACGCGCGCCTCGCGGGGCTTACCTCGCGGCTGGTGGATTTTTCGCCGCGCGCGATCGAAGCGATGGCCGAAGCGTATCGCGCGGTGATGGGCCTGACCGCGGCGGAATGCCCCGACGCGGAAGCGCTCGACCGGATGCTGAACCCGGCGCGCAACCCCTATCGCCGGGAAACGCTCAACGTGGGCGTGCACGCGCCGATGATGCGCCCGCTCGATCACGCGCATTTCACGTTCGCGAAAAAAATCAGTCACACCGCGGATAGCCAGGACCAGCGGCACCGCATGGTGCCCGGCTCGCGGCCGCTGCTGACGCTGGCCGACACGCGCGCGCCCGACTTCATCACGCCGATGCTGATCCGCGAAAATCCGCGGGCCCTGGAAATCTATCAGCAGGCGATGGAAGAGGCGTGGTCGGCGAAAAATGAACTGCTCGACCGCGGAGTGGCGTGCGAATCCGCGCTCTACCTGCTGCCCAACGCGAAAGCGATTCGGTTGGTCGAATCGGGTTCGCTGCTGCACCTTTTGCACAAATGGACGATGCGGACATGTTTTAACGCGCAGGAGGAGATTTACGAGGCCTCAATCGAAGAGGTGCAGCAAGTGCGCGAGGTATTTCCCACGCTCGGGCGGTACATCGGCCCGCCGTGCCATTTGCGCGCCGGGATTTCGACTCCGATTTGCACCGAAGGGTCGCACTTCTGCGGCGTGAAAGTGTGGCTGGATTTTCCCAACATCGAGCGGCGAATCTGAAGTTCCCGTTGTAATCCATTCAAAAGCAGATCCCTCTCTATGTCCCGCGCCCGCGAAAACCGCGGGAAAGGCAAAGACGCTCGGGACTCCGCTCGGGATGACAGCATTGTGTGTGGCCGCGCAGAGCCAAGCATCTTCGCCGGGCACGATATATCGTGCCCCTACGAGGAACCGCGTTACGCCGGGATTTCGGGGACGGCGGCGATCAGGGCTTGCGTGTAGGGGTGCTGCGGAGCCTGCAGCACCTGATCGGCGGTGCCGGATTCGACGAATTTGCCGGCCTGCATCACGGAGACGCGCGTGGCGAGCTGCGCGACCACCGGCAGGCTGTGCGAGATCAGGATCAGCGTAAGCGAAAATTCGCGCCGCAAGCGGTCGAGCAGTTCGAGGATTTGTGCGCCGATGGAAACATCGAGCGCCGAGACGGGCTCGTCCGCGACCACAAGCTCAGGCCGCAAAATCAGCGCGCGCGCGATGCCGATACGCTGGCGCTGGCCGCCGGAAAATTCGTGCGGGTAACGGTCGAGCGCTTCGGCGCCAAGGCCGACGGCTTCCAGCATTTGCGCGGTGCGTGCAGTTCGCTCGGCGCGCGAAAGTCCCGGCTCGTGGATCGCCAGCGGCTCGCCGACGATCGTGCCCACGCGCATCCGAGCGTTGAGCGACGCGATCGGGTCCTGAAACACCATCTGAATGCGGCGGCGCAGCGCGCGCAAATCCGCGCCACGTGCTCCGCGCCAATCCTGTCCGCGAAAGCGCATCTCGCCGGAATCCGGCTCGATGAGTCGCAGAAGTATTCGCGCGAGCGTGGTCTTGCCGCAGCCAGATTCGCCGACGATGCCAAGAGTTTCGCCGGGCGCGAGCGAAAAGCTCACGCCATCCACGCCAACGGTCCCGCCGGGCGCGGTCGAGGGATCGCCTTTGGCGCGATGGATCACGCCGGCTGCGATCGCATAGGATTTCCGCAGGTCGCGCACTTCGAGAAGGGCGTCGGCGGCCATGTCAGATTTTCTCGCCAGCGATAAATAGCGTCGTGTTCGTGAAGATCAGCTCGCGCGCCGGGCCGCCGTTTTCAGCGGGCGCAAATCGTGGATGGAACCACGCCGCATCATTCGGAATCGACGCCTCCATCAAGCGCCGCGCCTCGGCGTACGGCCGGTCGCCGGGTTTCGATCCGGCCACGAGCATCCAGTGGTCGAAGGAGCGCGCGTTTTCCTCGACGCGGGTTTCGAGAATGCGCAGGCCGTGCGCCGCGAAATGCGATTCAAACTCCTCGCGGGCGAGCGTGCGCGTGTGCGAAGCGTCGCGAATGCGCTCGATGCGATTGTTCAGTTCCGAGATCGCGTGATCGGCGGGCAGAAAAATGTCGAGTATGCCGACGCGCCCGCCGCGCTTCACCACGCGCGCCATTTCGCCGATGGTCCGCGCCGCGTCGGGAAAGTGGTGCAGGCTGTAGCTCGTGACGGCAATGTCGAGCGAGCCATCGGCGAACGGGAGGGACTGCGCGTCGCCGAGCGCGAAATCGAGATTGGCGAGTCCTTCCGCTGCCGCCGCGCGCCGCGCGCGCTCGAGAATGGCGGGCGTGAGATCGAGGCCGCAAATCCAGCGGACGTGGCGTGCGAATCGCAGGGCGAGCGTGCCCGGGCCGCAGGCAAGATCCACCGCGCGATCGCTGCCGCTCGCCTTCACCATCCGGGCGAGCCGCTCCGCTTCCTCGACGCGGCTGGCGAGGGCGTAGTCGCCGAAGATCTGCGCCGTGCGCGTGAACTGCTCGCGCACAAGATCTTTCTGTTGTCGCTGGCTTTCCATTTTCACCGAACTCTGTCACCTAAACCCGTCACGAACCCCGGTTACCTGACAAGAATACAACGCGCGCGGTGGCTTTCGGTCGCGCCACTGGCGTGAATGAGTTCCGGCATCGCGATATCACATTCTGCAACGCGGCGCGCGCAGCGCGGCGCAAAGGCGCAACCCGTGGGCAGCGCGTCGAGTGGTGGAACCGTCCCCGGAATGGCGACCAGCTTTTCGCGCGCGAGGCGAGGCGCCGCGCGCAGCAGGCCCTCGGTATACGGGTGACGAGGATGGCGCAGCACTTCCGAGGCGGGGCCTTCCTCGACTACGCGGCCCGCGTACATCACCGCGACGCGGTCGGCAATCTGCGCGACCACGCCGAAATCGTGCGTGATGAAAAGAAGCGAGAGCTGAAGGTCCCGGCGCAGCGTGGCGAGCAGCTCGAGGATCTGCTTTTGCACGGTGACGTCGAGCGCCGTAGTGGGCTCGTCCGCGATCAGCACGCGCGGGCCGGCCGCCAGAGCCATGGCGATCATCGCGCGCTGGCGTAGGCCGCCCGAAAGCTGGTGCGGATACTGGCGCGCGCGCATGGCCGGCTCGGGCACGGCGGCGCGTTCGAGCGCTTGCAGCGTGCGGCGGCGGACTTCGTCGCGAGCGAGACGCGGCTCGTGGGCGCGAATCGCTTCATCGATCTGCGCGCCGATGCGGACGACGGGATTGAGCGCCGTCATCGGCTCCTGAAAAATCATGGCGATTTCGCCGCCGCGCAGGGTGTACATTTTCTCGCGCGCGGCGGTGAGGAGATTGTCGCCGGCGCTCTCGATGGCGGCGGGTTGCGCCGCCGGTTTGGCCATCGACGATCCGTTTCCATTCGCCGCGCGCGCGCGCAGCCAGGCTTCGCCTTTCAGGCGCGCGCCCGGAGGCTCCAGGCCCATCAGCGCGAGCGCGAGCATCGTCTTCCCCGAACCGGATTCGCCGACGATGCCGAGCGTCTCGCCTTCACCGAGCGTGAACGAAACTTCGTTCACCGGGCGGACCCAGCCGGCGCGGGTCGGCAGCTCGACCGTCAAGCCGCGAGCTTCGAGGCGTGTCGCCATGGCAACATCATATGTCCAGCCGGAAGGGATGCGACTAGATTTTGCGGCACGGATTTCGTGCGAGCGCGGTCAGCGGCGGGCCAGCGGGATGACAAAGCGAAGCGCCGTGTGCGTTTCGGAGAAGCAGCAGACCTTGTTGTCGGTGAGCCCGGCGGATCTTCCTGCGGCAATGACGTCCACTTCGCGAATGTGCTTCTGGCCTTTCGGATAGACGACCCAGATCGCGCCGGCTTTCTGGATCGCGCCTGCGAGCGGTTTCATGCGCGCGAGGGTTTTCACCTCTTCGGCTGCCAGGAAAATAAGATCAGCGTCCTTCGCGGGCATCTCTCGAACGAAATCGGGCACGCGCGCCGCGAGCTCCTGCAGGAACGAGGCATCTTCCACGCCGAGGACGCAGATCCGCTGGCCGGACTTGACGCCAAGCTTGTCGAGCAGCGCGCGATGGGAATAATCGCGCTCCGGAGGCCGCGGCTTCCCGGCGGCTTTGTGTGGCACGACCGAGTCTCCTTGCCGAAAGACGCCGGATTATATTACGTTTCTACCGGCAGCCACACGGTGACGCGCGAGGGTCGAGGCATGAATAAACCGCGAGTAACGAAACGGTCAAGCGATGAAGCCGTGAAGGCGAAGACCGGAAAAGTGTGGGCCGAGTGGTTCCGCATTCTCGATAAGGCCGGCGCAAAGAAAATGTCGCACAAGGAAATCGCGGAGTATCTTCGCGACGAGCAGCATGTTGGGCCGTGGTGGGGGCAGATGGTGGCCGTGGCCTACGAGCACGAGCGCGGGATTCGCGAAAAGTTTCAGAAATGCGACGGCGAGTTCAGCGCGTCGGGCAGCCGCACAATGGCGGCGCCGATGGCGAAGGCGTTCGCGGCATGGACGGACGAGAAGCTGCGCAAACGATGGCTGCCGGACGGGAAACTCGAAATCACGACGGCCACGCCGGGAAAATACGTGCGCGGAAAATGGGGCACATCGCGGCTGAGCGTCGGCTTCGTCGGGAAAGGCGCGGCGAAGACGCAGGTCGCCGTCGATCACGGGAAACTTGCGAGCTCGCGGGAGTCCGCGAAGATGAAAAGCTATTGGTTTGCAGCGCTGAATCGCCTGCAGAACATGTTGGAAAGTTGACTTCGGCCAACGCGGCCGCCATGGGTCTGTCGCATTCGCAGCGGGAGGAGTAACATAGTGTAAAAGGGAGCCTTGGATGCTCGTTAAAGTCGAAGTCTATCAGGATGGCGAGATGTGGTGCGCGCGGGGAATCGGCCACGATATTTTTACGCAAGGACAGACCGCGGACGAGCTGTTCGGCAACATCCGGGAAGCGGTGGCTCTGCACTTCGAAAACGGTTCTACACCCCCTGACATCGATATCCTCGTCGTCTCCGAATTGAAGCTGCCGCATGCCCCGGCTGCCACAAGTTAGCGGCCGGGATCTGGTCCGGCTCCTGCACTCGCTTGGCTACGAAACCGTCCGACAACGCGGGAGCCACATTCGGCTGAGGAAAGTCACCGTTGTTGGCGAGCACAATCTGACCGTGCCGGACCACAAGATTCTGGCGAAGGGAACGCTCAACGACATCGTGGCGCAGGTCAGCCTCTGGAACAATCTTCCCAAAGAAGAGTTATTGGCCCGCCTGTCGTAAGGCTCGAATCGTAAACTGGGAGAGGCGTTCGCTCATAAGGGCGGGTTTGAAACCCGCCCCTACAAGGAATCACAAGCGGGATTAGTAATCGTTGGCGGAGCCTTCGAGGAAGGCGCGAAGCTTGCGTGACCGCGACGGGTGGCGCAGCTTGCGGAGCGCCTTGGCTTCAATCTGGCGAATGCGTTCGCGCGTGACGGCAAACGACTGCCCGACTTCTTCGAGCGTGTGCTCGCTGCCGTCGTCGAGTCCGAAGCGCATCTTGATCACTTTTTCCTCGCGCGGCGTCAGCGTCTTCAGCACCGAAGACGTCTGCTCCTTGAGGCTCAGGTTGATCACCGCGTCGGAAGGCGAGACGACGGCCTTGTCCTCGATGAAATCGCCGAGATGCGAATCCTCTTCTTCGCCGATGGGAGTCTCGAGTGAAATCGGCTCCTGCGCGATCTTCAGAATCTTGCGCACCTTGGCGACGGCAATATCCATCCGCTTCGCGATTTCTTCCGAGGTGGCCTCGCGGCCGAGCTCCTGCACGAGTTGGCGCTGCGTGCGCACAAGTTTGTTGATCGTCTCGATCATGTGCACGGG
>JARLGK010000069.1 GCA_031296075.1 Candidatus Acidiferrales bacterium | reverse complement strand
TATGGACCGCCGCTTAGCGGCGCACGACTCCGGCTAAGCCGATGCGGCCCATGCGCATCCTGATTCGTGAATTATATTTTGTGGGGCACCGAGTCACCACACAGACTCATTAGCCCCGGAAGAATTGCAGCAGGCGCGGGACGGGAAATTCGTGCGATAAAATTCAGCTCGAAACGCGCGCCTTCAACTTGACGCGGCCGCCTTCGACGCTGACGGTGTACTCGATTTCGCGGCCGCCCTTCTCCTTCAGATCCTTCGTCTTCTGCTGGACGAACCGTTCGAAGTCCTGCAGGCTCGGCGTGTTCGATCGTTCGCCGGTTTCCGAGCGCGCCTCGATCAGCTTTTCGTACAGCGTGTACACTTTTTCCTTTTCGTGCTCCGGATTGGAGAAGGACATCGCGAACGCGAACGCGGTTTGGTGCACGGCCTCCGCGTGTGCGGCGGCTTCGGCGGCGCGGAAGTCAAGCGGAGGCGGCGCCACGATCTTGGAGGGTTCCGCGGCCTGCTGCAGTGCGGCCTTGCGAGCGCGCTCCGCTTCCACGGCCTTGGCGGCGGCGCCGAAATGATGCTGCTGCGCTGCCGACTCCTTTTGCATCGTCTTCTTGCGCCACATGTCTATGTACTTTGCGTAAGTCTGGGACAAGTTGTTGAAGCGAAATCGCTGGCCATAACTCAGCTCCGCGGTGCGCTCGTTGTAGCGACGCACCAGCGTATCCACGCGCCACTGCGTGTCCGCGGGGGGGCGCGAGCGCCCGCCGCCGAAGAACTGCTCGTACTCGATCTTCAGCGTGCGAATGTCCCGCTCGATTTGGCTTAGGTCTTCGTCGATTGTGGGCATGGCGGTACCGGAACCGTTGAGATTCCAGCGTACGGGCGGGGGGCGGCGGCGTCAACACGGGCGTGCGCGGCCTTGTCGCAAAGGGAAAGCCCGTCTGGGACCGCCAATCTGCCGATTGGCGTCTTCGAGTAGCGTCCTGGCGCAATGCGTTCCCCTCGCCTTCTGTGGTTCGTTCGGGCTTAGGCTCCCACGCCCATGCTCGCCTTGACTTTGCCGAAACCGGCTGCATAGACTCGAAGTTTCCATTCATGCCAGCGAAGAATACAGAGGGCCGCATCATCACCGTCGGAGTCACAGGCGCGAGCGGCGCGGCCTACGCGCAGTCGCTGCTTCGCCTGCTCGACGCCGACCGGCGCGCTGCCCGTGTTTTCCTGGTTGCGACGGAAGCCGGCCTGCGCCTGCTCTCCACCGAACTCGGCGTCGTCGCCGCCGACGGCAAAAAGCTCCCGTCGCTGCTCACCGGCACGCCCGCGAAGAAAATTGAATACCTCCCGAACAAGGACATCGGTGCGAGCATCGCCTCCGGCAGCGCCTCCGTGGACGCCATGGCCGTGATCCCGTGTTCGGCGGGCGCGCTGGGCTCGATCGCCGCAGGCACCTCGGGCGATCTCCTCACGCGCGCCGCCGACGTTTGCCTCAAGGAGCGCCGACCGCTGGTCCTTTGCTTGCGCGAGACGCCGCTCAATCGCATTCACCTGGAAAACATGCTCCGCGTGCATGACGCCGGTGCCACCGTGATGCCCGCCATGCCCGCCTTTTACTACGAGCCGGCATCCATCGATGCCATGGTCGAGCAATTCTGCTACCGCGTCCTCGCGCAGCTCGGCCTGCCGCAGCAGAAGCAATATCGTTGGAAAGGAGGCAGGTCGTAGCGTTTAGGTCGTAGGGTGTAACCCTAAACCCTACCACCTACACCCTGGTCCCTCTCTCGATGACCAAGACCCGCATCCGCACCGTGCTCGAGATGATCAAGATCGAGCACTCCGTTTTCGCGCTGCCGTTCGCGCTCGTGGGAGCGCTGCTGGCCGCGCGTGCGGGCGGCGGCCTGCCGGCCTGGCGGCAAATCTTGTGGATCGTCGTCGCTATGGTTGGCGCGCGTTCCGCGGCGATGACCATGAACCGCATTGCCGATATCGAATATGACGGGCGCAACCCGCGCACGGCCAATCGCGCGCTCCCGGCCGGAACGCTTTCGATCGGCTTCGCCTGGGCGTTCGCGATCCTCGCTTCGGCGGTGCTGGTTGTCGCGGCGTGGCAGCTCAATCCGCTGGCTCTGGAACTCTCGCCCGCCGCGCTCGCCGTGCTATTCCTTTATTCGTACACGAAGCGATTCACGGCGTGGTCGCACTTCGTCCTCGGCTTCTGCCTGGGAATTTCCCCCGCGGCGGCGTGGATCGCCATTCGCGGCTCGCTCGACTGGCGCATGCTGATCCTGTGCGCGGCAGTCACTCTGTGGGTCGGCGGCTTCGACGTCCTCTACCCCTGCCAGGACGTGGATTTCGATCGTGCCGAGGGCCTGCATTCGATCCCCAGGAAATTCGGCATCGCCGGCGCGCTGCGCACCGCCCGCGCGATGCACGTGCTGATGGTTGCGCTGCTCGTCTGGCTTGCCTGGAGTTTCCATCTGGCCTGGCCGGCGTGGGCGGGGATCGCCGTCGTCGCGCTGCTGCTCGGCTACGAACATTCGCTCGTCAAGCCCAACGACCTGAGCAAAATGAATGCTGCGTTTTTCGCCGTGAATGGCTATATTAGTTTGTTGTTCCTGCTGTTCTGGGGCGCTGCCGTAGTTGTAATGCGGCCCTGAGTTTTGTTGTCATTCCGAGGGCCGGCAGTTGGCCCGAGGAATCTCTCTTCGGCGAAAAATGAACGGAAAACTGCAAATCTCGGACGCCCGGCTCGAGCCTCTCTCGCAAAAGGTGCTCGCGGGCGAGCGCTTGTCATCCGAGGACGGCCTCGCGCTCTTCCAGTCGCACGACCTGCTGGCCGTCGGCTGGCTCGCCAATCACGTCCGCGAGCAGCGCCACGGCAACCTGACCTACTACAACGTCAACCGGCACATCAATCCGACCAACGTCTGCGTCGCGCACTGCAAGCTCTGCGCCTTTGGCCGCTCGCCCGACGTTTCCGGCGCGTACACCATGGCGCTTGAGGAAGTTTTTGCGCGCGGCGCGCAAGGCGTCGCCGAAGGCGCCACGGAATTCCACATCGTCGGCGGCCTGCATCCCGATCTTTCGTTCGACTACTACCTCGACCTGATCCGCGGCCTGAAGCAGCGCTTCCCGCAGGTTCACCTGAAGGCGTTCACCATGGTCGAGGTGCACTACTACGCGCGCATCTCGAAGCTTTCGATCAAGGACACGCTGCTGAAAATGAAGGACGCAGGCGTGGATTCACTGCCCGGCGGCGGCGCCGAAATCTTCCACCCGCGCGTGCGCAAGATTATCTGCGACCACAAAGTTTCGGGAACGATGTGGCTTTCCATTGCGCGCACCGCCCATGAAATCGGCCTGCGCTCCAACGCCACCATGCTCTTTGGCCACGTGGAAACGCTCGAAGAGCGCGTGGACCACCTCATGCGCCTGCGCGAAACGCAGGACAAAACCCACGGCTTCCAGACGTTCATTCCGCTCGAATTTCACCCGGCCAATACCGGTCTCGCGCACGTGCCCAAGCCCACGGGCATCGACGCGCTGAAGACGATCGCCGTCTCGCGCCTGATGCTCGATAATTTTGACCACATCAAGGCCTACTGGATCATGCTCACGCCGCGCATCGCGCAGATCGCTCTCGGCTTCGGAGCGGACGATCTCGACGGCACCGTGGAGGAGGAAAAGATCTATCACGATGCCGGCGCGACCACGCCCGAAGGCCTCACCCGCGCCGAACTCGAGCGCCTGATTCGCGCCGCCGGCCGCATTCCAGTCGAGCGCGACACGCTCTACAATCGCGTGGATCGCTCGACGATGCCGCCGCTCCCGCCCGCAACCGCGAGGCCCTCCGACGGTTTCGTTCCCGCCAGCTCGCTCATCGTCTAGCGCCTCGCGCAATCTGCCTTCTCTTCGTAGGGGCACGATATATCGTGCCTGGCAAACATGCTTGGCTTCAGGTCGCCCATTCGGCAGCGCCTATGTGGAGTGCGGCGGCTTGCCGCCGCAGTCTTGTGCCGGAGCTTGCTCCGGCATCTACTTCGCGGCTATGAACGCGCGTAGTCATTCCGAGGGCCGCCATTCACCGAGCCGAGGAATCTCTCTTCGCTCGCAGGACGCGATGAAACTACAATGTCCCGGTCGCCATGAACGCCCCCATCCACGCGCGCCTCGTCCTCCTCCTCGCCGCGGCGGTTCTCGTTGTCGCGCCAAAGGCCTTCGCCCAAACCGACGAGATCCAGGTGTATGACGGCTCGATCGCCGCGCCCGGAAAGTTCAATCTCACCTGGCACAACAATTTCACACCCGACGGCCTGAAGACACCGGCCTTCCCCGGGGCAATCGTCGCCGACAAGTCCTTCAACGGAGTGACGGAATGGGCCTACGGCGTGACCGACTGGTTCGAGGCGGGGCTTTATCTGCCGCTCTACAGCATCTCCAAAAACCACGACGCGACGATCAACGGCGGCAAGATACGCCTGCTGTTCACGTCACCGCATGCTGCGGATCGCACCTTCTTTTACGCCGTGAATTTTGAATTCAGTTACAACGCTACCTACTGGAATCCGAGCCGCTTCACCTCCGAGATTCGGCCCATCTTCGGCGTGCACCTGCACCCAGTGGATATCATCGTGAACCCGATTCTGGATAACTCCTTCCGGGGCGGTTTCAAGAGTTTGGACTTTGCGCCGGCGGCGCGCATCGCCTACAATTTTTCTCCCAAGTTTGCTTTGGCGGTCGAGGAATACTCCGATGTCGGCCCCCTCCGCGCGTTTTTGTCCACTGGGCAGCAATCACATGAGGTTTGGGGCGTGTTCGATCGCAGCACGAAGTTTGCGAATATCGAAGCCGGAGTGGGTTTTGGCGTGACACCCGCCTCGGACAAAGTCACGCTGAAACTGATGTTCTCACGCGACCTCAACTAGCCGCGACGGTATTGTCGGACGGTGGAAGCGTGGGGCTTCAGCCCCCCCAAAGTCGGCGCAAGAAATTAGGGCTTCAGAGTCTGTGTGGTGACTCGGTGCCCCACAAAATATAATTCACGAATCAGGATGCGCATGGGCCGCATCGGCTTAGCCGGAGTCGTGCGCCGCTAAGCGGCGGTCCATATCCGCGTCAGGTTGTAGGCCGTGGC
>JARLGK010000068.1 GCA_031296075.1 Candidatus Acidiferrales bacterium | reverse complement strand
TTACGCGCGCCGCGCCGCCCGGCTCCTCCCCTTTCCGCCGGGCGGCGAGTTCTTCCCACCGCTTCGGACTAATGCATTTCAACTTCGCCAGGGGGATACGATGTGAGTAGGCTCTCCCACGCGCGTGCCCGATTCGACCATTCCCACCCGGCCGCGCTATAATTCCGGCGACATTCAACAAGGAGAACCAAGGTGGGAAAGCGTCTGAATCCGTACAAAGCTTCGCCAAATGGCTATCAAGCGATGGCGGCCCTCGAACATTTCGTGATGTCCTGCGGCATCGAACGCCCTTTGCTTGAGCTTGTCAAAATGCGCGCCTCTCAAATCAGCGGCTGTGCCTACTGCCTGGACATGCATAGCAAGGACGCCCGTGCGCTGGGCGAAACCGAACAGCGTCTCTACCTCCTGAATGCCTGGCGGGAAGCCCCTTTTTATTCGGAACGCGAGCGCGCGGCGCTCGAATGGGCCGAGGCGATCACTCTCATTGCCGGAAAGCAAGTCCCCGACGACGTCTACGAGCGAGTCGCGGCGCAATTCAGCCCGGAGGAACTCGCGAATCTGACCCTTGCGATTGCCACCATTAATAGCTGGAACCGGCTGAGTATTTCGTTCCAGATCGTGCCGGGGTCATACAAATCCAATCTGCAACCGCTGAAGGCAAGCGCCTGACCGCGCGAACATCTTCTCCGCGACGAATCGTTCGGGCCACGAGCGGCGCGGTGTATAGTGTCGCTCGACTGCATACTCACGGGAGGATTCCCTTGAAATTGTGGGGATGTCTTCTGCTCATCGTTTTGTCGGCTTGCGCGATTTCGCCTGCCGGCGCGCAACACCATCACGACTCGCAAGGCGATGCGCCCGCGACACTACGCAGCGATCTGGGATCGCTGCACCATCCCATTGCGACCACGAATGCGGAAGCGCAGAAATTCTTCGATCAGGGACTGACGCTCGTTTACGCCTTCAATCATGGCGCGGCGGTGCGCTCGTTCCGGCGGGCGGCGGAACTCGACCCGAAATCGCCGATGCCGTATTGGGGAATCGCGCTGGCCATGGGACCGAATTACAACGAGACGCAAGGCGAGGACGAGAAGGCCGCTTACGACGCAATCCAGCATGCGAAGCTGCTGGCCGCTTCCGCGCCGGAAGTGGAGCGGGCGTACGTTGATGCACTGACGCTGCGATTCACGAGCGACGATAAACCCGATTACGACAAGCTGGCGCGCGGTTACGCCGCGGCCATGCGCGACCTGAACCATCGCTATCCCGACGATCCTGACGCGGGGGCGCTCTTCGCGGAAAGCCTGATGGATCTGCACGCATGGGCGCTCTGGACGGACGACGGCAAGCCCGCCGAAAACACGCTCGAAATCGTATCAACACTCGAGTCGGTGCTGCGGCAATGGCCGAATCATCCCGGCGCGAATCATTTCTACATTCACGCCATGGAGATGGCACCCGATCCCGAGCGAGCGCTGGCGAGCGCGCATCGCCTCGAGACCCTCGTGCCCGGCGCAGGACATCTGGTGCACATGCCGTCGCACATTTATATCCGCACCGGCGATTACGTGGCCGCGGTGAAAAGCAATCAGCAGGCGATCGAAGTGGACAACAAGACGCCCGCGCCGACGGGTGGAAACATGGCGTACATGATGTACCGGTCGCATAACGTCCATTTTCTCGTTGCCGCTGCCATGATGGACGGCGAGTTCGAGGTGGCCCTGGCAGCAGCCAGGGACCTCGATGCGCGGGCCAATGCAATTGTCAACGAGATGCCCATGGCGGAGGCATTCCTGCCCTACCACAACTTCGTCCTGCTGCGATTTGGGCGCTGGGACGAGGTCCTCGCGGCTCCCCCGGCGGACGAGAAAACAAAGACCGCGGCATTTTTCTCGCACTATGCGCGCGGCGCAGCGTTCGCGTTGAAAGGCCAGCCGGCGCAGGCGGAAGCGGAGCGCGCTGCCATGGACGCTGTCTACAAACAGATTCCGCCCGACTCCATCATGGGCTACAACAGCTGGGCAGCGGTGCACGGCGTGGCGGCGCATGCGCTGGCGGCGCGGATCGCGGCCGCGCGCGGTGATTCGGCAGGAGCCATCAGTGAATGGAAGGCGGCCGTCGATGCGCAAGACCGTATGAGCTACGACGAGCCAGCGGACTGGTACTACCCGGTGCGTGAATCTCTCGGCGCGGCCCTGCTCCGCAGCGGGCAAGCCGCAGCAGCCGAGGCCATCTTTCGTGAGGATCTGAAGCAGAATCCGCGCAACCCGCGTTCGCTCTTTGGGCTCTGGCAATCTCTCGAAGCCCAAACGAAGGCTGTTGACGCGCAGTGGGTCCGGAGCGCATTCGAAGCAGCCTGGAAGGGCGCCCCGGATCAGCCCCGGCTGGCCGATTTCTGACGGCCTTTACCCGGATTGCAGCGCCCTGCGCAAATCCTCTATACTCAGCCTGTAGCCTAGCAAGTCCCGGCGAGCGGCCCAGGCAGGGCTCTCCCGGATGCCTGAAGCGCCCAATGATCGATCTAGCGGAAAAAATCAAAAAGAAGCTCAAGGCCGAAATCGCCGCCCTCGAGCACGAGCTGCACGACGAGCTGCCGAAGGAAATTAAGGTCGCCCGCGCCCACGGCGATCTCTCCGAAAATGCCGAGTACAAATACGCCAAGGAGCGCCAGGCGTATGTTTCGGCGCGGCTCGGCCAGCTTCACCAGCGCATGGCCGACATCTCCATGCTCAACTTGAACAAACTCCCGAAAGACCGTGCGGCTTACGGCTCGACGCTGATCGTGCTGGACGTTGTGAAGGCCACCAGAATCGAGTACAAACTGGTGACCGTGGAGGAAGCCGACGCGACGAAGGGATTGATCTCCACCACTTCCCCGATCGGACGCGCGCTGCTCGGAAAGAAGGCCGGCGACGAAGTGAGCGTGACAACTCCCGCGGGCGTGAAGGAATACGAAGTCGTGCGGCTAACGACGATCTATGACGAGGAATAATGGAGTGATCTGGACTTCATGTTGACCCGCGCCATCGGCCGGTACCTCTCCTGGCCCGTTGACCGCATCGCTGCCCTTCTGGCTCCCACGGGAATCCCTCCGAACGTCATCACCTGGTGCGCGCTGGTCGCGAATCTCTGGGCTGGCATGCTGTTTGCCCAGGGGCGCTTTGGCACAGCGGGCGGGATGATGATCTTCGCCGGCCTGTGCGATTTGCTCGATGGGCCGGTGGCGCGTCGCCAGAATCGCGTTTCGCTTTTCGGGGGCTTCCTCGATTCCATCCTCGACCGCTACGCCGACTTGATTCTGTTCCTCGGCTTGCTCGTCTACTACGCGCAGGTGAATCGCTTCCGCTACGCGGTCCTCGCCGGAGCGGCCATGGCTGGATCCGTGATGGTCAGCTACGCCAAGGCACGCGCCGAATCGCTGGTGCCCACTTCCGAAATCGGATTCTGGGAGCGTCCCGAGCGCCTAGTGCTGATGATTCTGGGCGCGCTCGCCAATCGCATTGACGTGGCGCTCTGGCTCCTGGCCATCGGCCCCAACATCACCGTAATTCACCGCATCCTACACACTTGGAAGCAGACGCGGGGCAGAGGCCTCCAACCAGTTCCCATGCCAGTCCAAAGTGGCAGCGCGCCGAAAACACGCGACGCATCGCCCATCCTCACGCGCTCCGCCGGACGCGGCCGCATCTAGCCGGGTCTGCCGGGCATCTCATTACCGTCCGTTCACACGGTTGGGGTAAAATCCCCCGGACGATACCGACCATTCCCATGGAGGCACACATGGCGATACGCGATTCATTCCTTCCCGAATTCGATCATGAAATGGAAACCACCAGAAAGACGCTCGAACGCGTCCCCGAAGACAAGACGGCTTGGAAGCCGCACGACACGTCCATGCCCATGGGGCGGCTCGCCGGGCACATCGCAGAGATGACCGGATTCGCCGCCGCCACGTTTCAGGGTGATTCCTTCGATTTCGCGCCGCCCGGGGCGCCTCCCATGCAGCCGACCATCATGACTTCGCGCAAGCAACTGCTCGATATCTTCGACAAGAACGTCGCGGCAGCCCACGCCGCGATTTCAAAAGCAAGCGATGAAGATTTGCAGAAGACTTGGACGCTGATGAACGGCGGGAAGACCTTCTTCTCGATGCCGCGCATCGCCGTCCTGCGCGGAATGATTCTCAACCACGTGATTCATCACCGCGGCCAGCTCTCGGTCTATCTGCGGATGAATCAGGTGCCCGTGCCTTCGATCTACGGCCCCTCCGGCGACGAAGGCAAGATGTAAGTCCGGGATTTGCCGCAACTAGTGGCGGCCGGCCGCGGGTATGGTGATTTCGACCTGCGGCTGGTCGCGCTTGGGCTTTCGCGCCATCGCCTTTTCGGAGATCCGTGCACGGCGTTCGGCCTGGCGTCCGGAGTTCGCCAACTCGCGGTCCTTGAACTCCGGCATGACCTCCTGCGCGAAAATCCGCAGCGACGAGCACTGCTGATCGAGCGTAAGCCTCCCCACCTGTCGCACGGCGATCACCTGATCGATTCCCGCCTCCTCGAACTGGCGCAGCGTCTCGCGAACCATCTTGGGCGTGCCTACGCAAGTCTGTGCCTCCCCTTCCGGAGCCGCGGCTTTCTTGGGACTGGTCTCGAAGTCGTGCCAGATGTCGGTCTTGCCCGGACGGTGCTCGCCGAAGAAACTGTGGTGTCCCAGCCCGTATACGAAGAAGCCGTAGCTTTCCGCCGCGGTTGCTTCCACCCGTTTCTGATCGTGATCGCATAGAAACGGCGCCGCGATGGCGAAATTCGGATTCACGGCGTAACCGAGCGGCTCGCATTCATTTTCGATCGTCGAGTAGTAGTCCTTCACCCATTGCCGCGCCTCGTCCGGGCTGACGAACGAAAACGTCAGCGCGCCCAGCCCAAGCTTCGCCGCCTCGATGATGGACTCTCGCCGCGAACACGCCATCCAGAGCGGCGGGTGCGGCTTCTGCAAGGGCTTCGGAACCAGGTTGCGCGGCGGCACCGTCACGTATTTGCCCTCGAATCCGGTGAAAGGATCTTCCACCAATAGACGCACCGCCGCGCGCATGCCTTCGAGCTGCATTGCCTTCTTTTCCGCTTGCGGCACCAGGAATCCGCCCAGCTCCGTTGAGGTCGCTCCCGATCCCATGCCGAATTCGCAGCGGCCGTTGCTGATCAGGTCGAGCGCGGCGATGCGCTCCGCAATGCGCGCCGGATGATTGATCTGCGGCGGCGTTTGAATGATTCCGTGCGCCAGACGAACGTTCTTTGTCTGCTGGCTGCACGCTGCCAGGAAGATCTCGGGAGCCGACGCGTGCGAGTATTCCTCGAGAAAGTGGTGCTCCGTCGCCCATACGTAATCGAATCCGCTCTGGTCGGAGAGCTCCGCTATGTCCAGCGCATCGTTGAGCAGCGTGCGCTCGGACTCGCTCGTCCACGGCCGCGGAAGCTGCATCAGGTGTATGCCGCCAAATTTCATCGGGGTGCCTTTCTCGTTCAATTGCGAAGCGTATTCTACGCCAATGCGGAGGCGCTGTAAGCGCACCCCTCGTCTCGAAGAATCGGTGTACAATCCGCACCCGCAATGGATAATCCGATTCGCATTGCCGATGCCGCCCTGGGGGGAACACAAATCATGAAGCGCTATCTGCCTGCAATCCTGTTCACGGCTCTACTGGCCGGACTTCTCGTCGTTTCTGCGCCTGTGTCGGCGCAACAGTCCTGCGAGAGCCTGACATCGCTCAAGATAACGAACGTCACGATCACAGCAGCGACGTCGATCAGCGCGCCGCCGGATTGGAACGTCCCCAGCACTCCCGGGCGTTTCGGCACTCCGCCAGGCTTGAAAGTTTCCGTGCCCTTCTGCCGCGTGGCCGGATTCGCGACGCCGACCAGCGATTCGCACATCGGATTCGAGGTGTGGCTCCCCGTCGCCGCCAATTGGAACGGGAAATACGTGGGCATCGGCAATCCCGGATTCATCGGCTCGATCAGCTACGGCGGCCTGGTCCGCGAATTCGCGCGCGGCTCCGCCACGGCTTCAACAGACACAGGCCACTTGGATGTGGGCGCCACCAGCGAAGCGCCCGATGCATGGGCCATCGGTCACCCGGAAAAAGTCGCGGACTGGGGATATCGCGCGGTGCATGAGACGACCGTCGCCGCGAAACAACTCCTTCAAGCGTTTTACGGCAAGCCCGCGAAATTGTCTTTCTGGAGCAGTTGCCACGAAGGAGGCAACCAGGCGCTGACCGAAGCGCAGAAATTCCCGACCGACTTCGATGGCATCGCAGCCGGAGATCCCGCCTACAACATTACTCATCTTCAGGCGGTGTCCGAGTACGTCACATGGGTTTCGCTCAAGGACGGCGTCAAAGCTCCGGGCTACATCCCTCCCAGCAAGTATCCGGTGATCCACCGCGCCGCGCTCGACCTCTGCGACACGCTCGATGGCGTTCGCGACGGCGTCATCGAAGATCCCACGCGTTGCCCGTTCAAGCCGGAGACGATCCGCTGCCCGGGCAACATCGACAACGCGTCCTGCCTCACCGGACCTCAGGTGGAAACGGCGAAATTGATTTACGCCGGACCGAAATTTTCGGACGGCAAGCAGATCTATCCCGGCTTCGATCCGGGCAGCGAGATGGGTTGGGGATTGATGGCCGCCGGCCCCGAGCCGCTGAGCATCAGCACGGGATTTTTCAAGAGCATCGTCTTTGAAAATCCACAATGGGATTTCCGCACGTTCGATGTGGATCGCGATACTCGCCTCGCCGACTCCAAGGCCGGTGCCGCGCTGAATTCGCACGATCCAAATCTGAAAGCATTCAAGGCGCACGGCGGAAAGTTGCTCCTTTACGAATCGTGGGACGAGGCGATCATTCCCCCACGCAGCGCCATTGATTACTACAACAGCGTACAGGCCACCATGGGCGGTCCGAGTCAGACCAAGGATTTCTTCCGTCTCTTCATGGTACCGGGAATGGGAATGTGCCCGGGTTTCGGATTCGGCAACGACGGCACCTTCGACGCAATGGATGTGGTCCAGAAGTGGCGCGAGACGAATGTCGCGCCAGATAAAATCATCAATACTCATCGCACCGCGGGCGCGGTGGACAAGACCCATCCGGCATGCCCCTACCCGCAGGTGGCCATCTACAAAGGGAGCGGAGACATCATGGACGCCGCGAACTTCACCTGCGGCAATCCCAAGAAGTAAACGCGGGGAAATCGTGACCAAGCAGCAGGAAGTTGATGTTGCAGTCGTAGGGGCACGGTATACCGTGCCCGGCGAAGATGCTTGGCGCCGCCGCGCCATCGTCTCTGGTTATGTAGCGGCCACCTTTTAGGTGGGCGCCTTTCGCAGCGATCAACTCGAAGACGATCCCGAGACTACGAGACGCGCGCCCCCTCGGGATTGTCATTCTAGCGGAGTGACCGGACGCTTTTTCCTTCGCCCCGCTCTTGCTTGCACTGAGGCTCCGTTTGCGGCGGAGCCGAATGTGCGGGGCGTCCGGTCACTGGAAAGGGCTCCCAGGTCGACGGTTAGTCGAGCCTGGGAGATCCGTCGAAGAATCTCTCTTCGGCTCCATGCCCGGCGACGCGTCGGCAAATCCAGCTTCCTCGCACGCGTTTTACGGCAGTCGCATCCCGGTCCGCGCGCAGTCCTCGAACATGGACAGCACGTTCGTGACTCCCAGCAGGTCCCTGATCGCGCTGTTGTAATTGATCAGCAGGAATTCGCAGTTTTCTTTCTTCGCCGACACATACAGGCCTACGATGGCGCCCAGTCCGGAGCTGTCCATCCGATTGAGCTCTCTGAGGTCAAGGACGATGCGCTTCGTATTGGGAAACACGCCCTTCACGTGCGTCTTCAAAGCCCCGGAATGTTCGCTGGTCAGCCGCCCGCTGCAATGAACGACCGTGGCATCTCCCCGCGTCTCCGTTCGCATCCTGAACCCGGTGGCCGAAATCGCTGCTGGATTCGGTGACATGGCGGACTCCTCCGCGCAGCAATCTCTCGATCCGTCTCGCCCGCGCGCGAGCGTATTCTACGCCGAAGCCGGAGCGGAGCAATACTATCCAGCCGGTTGTCTCGCCCCATGTTTACGCTCCCTAGAATCGGATGGTCCGCTCGCGCCTCTATGGACGGGCAGCTCAGATCGGCGAGGTTTCCTTCACGGCGGTAGCTTCTTGCCCGCTCTCAGATAGCAGCCAGTTTCCGATTATCCGACTTACCTGGAGCTAGCCGCGTGATCCGACAATAAGTTCCGAGCTGGCGACTATTCGGGCTTTGATGGCTTCGGTCAACAGTGATGCGATTGCTTAAGCGCAGAAGCCAACCCCTGTTGCCGTAGACCTATTATGTTAATCTACGGCGCTTGTCTCCAATTAGCCATGTGAGTGCATGCAGCTCTTTCAGGATGGCGTCAATGGATCGCAGCGCGTGAAGGCCTTTCGGGTTCTTTGGGGCCGCCTGAAGGAGCACCCGCTGTCGCGGGTCGGGCCGGGGCTTATCACCGGCGTGGCTGACGACGACCCAAGCGGCATAGCCACCTACTCCCAGGCGGGCGCTCAATTCGGCCTCAACATGCTCTGGACGATGCCGCTGGCCTTCCCTTTGATGGCCGCGGTTCAATACATGTGCGCGAGCATCGGCCGGGTCACAGGGAAAGGACTCGCCGCCAACATCAAAGCCACGTTCCCGCCGGCCGTCCTTCAGGGCGTCGTACTACTGCTGCTGGTCGCCAATACTCTCAACATTGCCGCCGACGTTGCGGCCATGGGAGAAGTCGCGGAGCTCGTCACCGGCTTCAATCGCCATCTCATGACGGTGTTCGTCGTGTTCGGAACGCTGCTGCTCCAGGTGTTCGTCCCTTATCATCGTTACGTCTTCTTCCTGAAGTGGCTGACTCTTTCCCTGTTGGCCTACGCCGCGGTCCTGTTCACGGTTCATGTCCCCTGGGGTCAGGTGGCGCTGCGCACAGTTTGGCCCAGGCTTACGCCAAATTCGGGCACCGCCGCTGTGGTCGTCGGCGTCTTCGGCACCACCATTAGTCCCTACCTCTTCTTCTGGCAGGCATCCGAAGAGGTTGAGGACATGCAGGCAAGACAAGGCGCTAGGCCGCTCAAGCGCGATGCGCCTGCGGCACGCTCGGAACTTCGCCGCATCAGATGGGACACTTGGAGCGGCATGTTCTACTCCGACATCGCGGCCTACTTCATCATCCTGGCGACCGCCGTCACTCTCCACGTGGCGGGAATTACGGACATCAATACCGCGGCGCAGGCGGCGAGTGCACTTCGGCCGCTCGCTGGCGACTTCGCATACATACTCTTCGCCCTTGGGATTTTGGGTGTCGGCTTGATCGGCGTGCCGGTACTGGCGGGCTCTGCCGCCTACGCTCTTTCCGAGGCGATGGGTTGGAGCTGGGGCCTCGAACGCAAGGCGACTGATGCGCGCGGGTTCTACGGCGTCATAGCCGTCAGCGTGCTTGCAGGACTCGCCATCCAGTATTCGCCGATCAGTCCGATGAAGGCGTTATTCTGGAGCGCGGTCATCAATGGGGTCGTCGCCGTACCCCTAATGGCTGTGATCATCGTGCTGGTTTCGAGGAAGTCAGTAATGGGAGCTTTCACCGTTAGTCGGCCGCTCATCATCCTTGGCTGGATCGCGGCGGCGATCATGGGCTTGGCAGCCATACGGATGTTCATCCCCGGTTAAGCCGCCGCCAACACGCATCAGAAGATCCGGCGGGGGCCGATCCTTCCAACTTAAGCCATTGGGAATGTGGCCATTCCTGACACCTTGGCGATTGTTCCCGAGTCACGGCGCACTCGGAAGTAATCCACACGTCTGACTAACCCAATCATCGGACAAGTACGCCCCGGCTCATCAGCTGCCATGAAAATCGCTGTTTGCCCCTCGCCTCGCTCCTAGGCGTACAGCGAGTGTCCTTGTCCTTTTTCTGAACCATCGTCCACCACCCTGTCCGTTCGGTCATTGTGCCTAGAATGTCTTGAGGCCCGCGAGTCTTCTGGGCACGACACAATGAGCCACGATCGCCAAAGCGAAAGGCAAATCACTCCCGACGGGGAGATGGGAGTCATTCGGTCGCGGCGCTTCACACACCCATCGCGTATAGGGTCTTTCGCTGCTCTCCGCGTTTCCCTGCGTTCGCTGCGTTCGCTGCGACTCCCTGCCCTGACGCAGGAAGGGAGCGGTGAGTCTTTCCGTTTCCTCTGTGGACTCTGTGCCTTCTCAGCGTCCTCTGTGGTAGGTCTTGCGGTTTTCTCGCGGCCTGCTATGTCATCCGCGTTTGATCGCTACTCGATCTCAACCCCGAACCAGATCACTACCTCTCGCCGGCCATATCTCACCATGTTTCTAATCGACACTGAGGCGATTAGAAATCCCCGTAAGTCATTGAGGACAAACGGTGGTCATGCTTTCTAATCGACACAAAAACGGGGGCCGCCAATTCGGCCCTGTCGTCCCCAGTAAAGTTGAATTCCTGCGCGGGCCTGTGCTAGCATCCCGGCGTTCTCGCCCTGAGTCCGCTCCCTGCGGACGACGGGCCGCAGGGTTCATCGCGCGCAACCGCCGGGGGCGGGTTCGTGATGCTGATCCCAAATCACAGCACGAAGTTTGTCGTCCGTACGATTCCCACGCGAAATGCCTGTTCTCACCCGCGCGCTTCGCATTTCCAATTTTCCAGTTTCTATTTTCCGATTTCAGGAGCGAAACCATGAAATCCTACACAACCGATTGGATACGCAACGTGGGCATTGTCGGCCACGGCGACACGGGGAAGACCCAGCTCGTGTCGTCGTTGTTGTACACAGCGGGGATGACGCCGCGCCTCGGCAAGGTGGCCGACGGCTCAACCACCACCGACTGGGACGAAGAGGAAATCGCGCGCAAGATCTCGATCAATACAGGCTTGGCCTACGCGGAATGGCAGGCGCCGGGCCAGTCGGAGAAAACAAAGATCAATCTGCTCGACACGCCCGGCTACTCGACCTTCATCAATGAAACGAAATCCTCGCTGATCGCCACCGACGCCTCTCTGATCGTCGTGGACGCCGCCGCGGGCGTGCAGGTGGTCACCGAAAAAGTCTGGGACTACGCGACCGAGTACGATCAGCCGCGCGCGTTCGTCCTGAACTGGATGGACCGCGACCTCGCGAGCTTCGAGCGTGCGCTCGGCTCGCTCGAACAGGTTTTCGGGCGCGGCGTCGTTCCTATTCAGTTGCCCATTGGCGCCGAAAAGAGTTTCCGTGGCGTGGTGGACCTGGTCACGATGAAAGCGCTCATCTATGCGCCCGATGGCGACGGCAAGGCCAAGGTCGAGGACATTCCCGCGGACCTCGCCGAACAGGCCAAGGCCGCGCACGAAAGGCTAGTCGAATTGGTCGCCGAGGGCGACGACGAATTGATGCAGGAATTCTTCGACAAGGGCACACTCCCGGTCGAGGATTTGAAGAAGGGACTGCACGAGGAAGTGCGGGACAAGAAAATCTTCCCCGTCCTGCTCAGCTCCGCGCTGCACAATATCGGCAGTGATGCGATTCTGAATTTCCTGGTCGAGATTTTCCCGTCGCCCGCGTTTCGCGGAAAAACCGTAGGCCACAACACGCCGGACCACAAGGGAGACACCGTCGAGCGAAAAATCGCGGCCTCCGAGCCCGCTTCCCTGTACGTATTCAAGACGGTCGCCGACCCGTTCGCCGGGCGCATCACGTATTTCAAGGTGCTGTCCGGAGTGGTGAAAAATGACGCGACGCTCAACAATTTCAACCGCGGTACGCAAGAGCGCTTTCAACATTTGCAGGTCATGCAGGGAAAGACGGCCGTGGCCGTGGGCGATCTGTACGCCGGCGATCTGGGTGCGGTGGCGAAGCTGAAGGAAACGACCACCGGCGACACTCTCGGCGACAAGAACGCGCCGATTTTTTACCCACCCGCGCGCATCCCCGAGCCGTCGATCACCTTCGCCATCGAGCCGAAAACGCGAGCCGACGAAGACCGCATCGGCGTGGCCATCCACAGAATCCTCGAGGAAGATCTCGCCCTGCGCTTCGGGCGCGACCCTCAAACAAAGGAATTTCTGCTCTCCGGCGCCGGACAACAGCACATCGAAGTCGTGGTCGCGAAATTGCGCAAGCGCTATCACGTGGAGATGACCCTCAAGCCGCCCAAGGTTCCCTACCGCGAAACGATTCGCGGCAAGGCGGACGCCGAAGGCAAACACAAAAAGCAGACGGGCGGCCACGGTCAGTTCGGGCTCTGCCGGATCAAGATGGAGCCCCTGCCGCGCGGCAAAGGAATCGAGTTCGTGGACGACGTTTTCGGCGGCGCAATTCCCAAGAACTGGATTCCGTCGGTTGAAAAGGGTGTCCGCGATTCCGCCGAACGCGGCTACCTGGCCGGATTTCCGGTCGTCGATTTCCGCGTGAGCCTCTACGACGGCAAGTATCACGACGTGGATTCCAGCGACATGGCCTTCAAGATCGCGGGCTCGCTCGCGTTCAAGGAAGCCATGAAGCAGGCCAAGCCGGCGCTGCTCGAGCCGATCATGCACGTCGAGGTGTACGCGCCCGATCAATACTCGGGAGACTTGATGGGCCATCTCAGCGGGCGGCGCGGAAAAATCAGCGGCAGCGAATCGCGAGCCGGCGGCGTGGTCGTCAAGGCGCTGGTCCCGCTCTCGGAAATGCTCAGCTACGCAAACGAACTGATTTCCATGACCCAGGGGCGGGGGAGCTATTCGATGGAATTCTCGCACTACGATTTCGTGCCGGCGGAAATTGCGGAAAAAGTGATTGCCGCGCACAAGCCGCACCACGCCGGCGAGGAAGACGCTGTGGCGGCGGTCTCGGCATAATCGCTTAGCCGCGGATTATGCGCGTCGAACGCGTAGAGTTCGCTGCGGAAAACGGAATCACTGGCCGGGATTCTGTTGCGGCTGCGCAGCCTTCGCGGTCTGCGCCTTTGCCTTCAGGTGCTGCGACTTCGGGGCCGCCGTGTTTTCGGCGCTCGGACCCGGCGCGCTCTTCGTCAGCGCATACGAGGGGCAGCCGATGCCATAGCAGGGGCCCAAATTTCGCCACGCGCACCCCGAAAAGCACACTGTGGCCGCACACAGAATCAGGACACTCCCGAGCTTCCTCATCGTCTGCCTCTTTCGGACGCGCGGCTGGAGCGCGAGCCTGCTGGGGACGGCTTCTTGCTATCTTGGCATAATTCGTATCGGCCTTTTCGCCGTATTAGATCAGTTTCATCTACAAAGCCAATAGAGAATGTAAGGCGAAGCCGGTGTGGAATGCGGACGAGACGCAAGAGCAAGGCGATCCAGGGATTACGCGCCGAGCCTCCGCCCGCTGCGCCTCGGCGATGAACCAAATTGGCGCTTGCGGTTCCGCGGCGAGTTGCGTCAAGCTGGCCAAATCATGAAAAAGTCCTCGAAGGCAAAGTGCTGGGGCGACGCGACGCTCGCGATCCACGCGGGCGAGGAAAAATTCCGAATCGGCGCGCCTGTGGGCACGTCCATTGCGCGCACCGCGAATTTCACCTTCGCAAGTACGGAAGAGATGAAGCGCTGGGCCGAAGGAAAAAGCCCCGCCTACATCTACACGCGCTACGGGAACCCGACCCTCGCCGTCGCCGAGAAGAAGATTGCCGCGCTCGAAGGCGCCGAAGCGGCGGTCGTGGCAGCCTCCGGCACGGCGGCGATTTCAGCGGCGCTGCTCGCGGTCTTGAAAGCGGGCGACGAAGTGATCGCTACCCGCCAGCTGTATGGTGGAAGTTACCGCTTGCTGCGCGACGTCTTTCCGAGCTTTGGGATCGTGGTGCGCCATGTGGAAGCGGACTTGGCCGGGATGGCGCAGCTGGCCAGCGCACGCACGAAGGCTCTCTACGTCGAGACTCCGACGAACCCAACCCTGCGGATCGTGGACCTGAAAAAAGCTGTCGCGTTCGCGCAGGAATGGGGGCTCATTTCGATCGTGGACAACACATTCGCGAGTCCCGTGCTGCAGAAACCTCTCTCGATGGGA